>JBDHTO010000034.1:0-11123 GCA_039808665.1 Alphaproteobacteria bacterium
CGCCGTGGAAATACCCTTGAAAACCTGTGAAAATTATGCGATATTTTACGAATTATTTAGCCAATTGACTTTCGACTCAACTCAACTCCTCTCTTTTCATGTCCGGCGACTCAACTTTTTCCCATATCCCCGTCCTCCTCGATGAGGTTATATCCTCCCTCGACCCCAGAGACGGTGAGGTTTACATTGATGCAACCTTTGGCGGTGGCGGCTATACGAAAGCTATTCTCGACAAAGCTAACTGCAAGGTCATTGGCATTGACCGCGACATAGATGCTGTTAATCGCGGTATGGCCCTTAAGGAAAGTTACGGCGATCGCCTTGATATTGTGCATGCCCCCTTCTCAAAAATTCCAGATGTCCTCAAGGAAAAGGGGATCGAGAAAGTCAACGGTATTGTCTTTGACCTAGGCGTTTCATCCTTTCAAATTGATGATGGCTCCCGTGGTTTTTCCTTTCGATTTGACGCCCCCCTTTCCATGGCCATGGGATGCAACGACCTCACAGCCTTTGATGTTGTGAATCACTTTGGTGAAAAAGAAATCGCCGATATTTTGTACGCGGGAGAGGAAAGACATAGCCGTCGCATCGCGAAAAAAATCGTTGAGGAAAGAAAAAACGCCCCCATTGAAACAACATTGCAACTTGCTGACCTTATACGGTCCGTCCTCCCTCGACCAAAGGACCAGCAGCACCCCGCAACCCTTGCTTTCCAAGCCCTTCGAATATTCGTCAACAAAGAATTATTTGAGTTGGAAAATGCTCTCGAATTCTGCAAGAATGTGATTGAGGTACATGGTAGGGTTGTTTTCGTGACGTTTCACTCACTCGAGGATCGCTTGGTCAAAAGGGGTTTGCGCCATTTAAGTGGTGGCGATCCCATGCCTTCACGTCATGTCCCCATCGTTGAGATGAGACCCCTTCCCTACTTCACACTCCCCAAAGGGCAACCTATTGCCCCTTCAGAGTCGGAGTGCCTTAGAAACCCTCGCGCACGCTCTGCCAAGCTTCGTTTTGGCCTGAGGACTTCCCATCACCACGGGGAAGCTCATGCTTAAAAGGTCAACACTCTTTTTTACATGCATTGCTGTGGGAACGGGAATCGGACTCTTTCAGGTCAAATACAGCGTTGTTTCCCTTGAGCAGGAATACGGGCAAACACGAAAGCGTACCCTAGAGCACCTTGAATCCATTCACATTCTTAAGGCGGAATGGACACACCTGAATGACCCGAAACGTCTCAGGACTTTGAGTGAAAAACATCTCGGCATTGGGCCCATTAAACCGCCACAATTCATTCCCATGCGTGCCCTTGCCCCAAGCCAAGGCTCCTATGATAAATACGCGCTTGATCAGCTTATTTCCGACGTTCTTCCAGAAGGAGGTTCCGCATGAAAAGGCGTATTCAAGGCGTTGCGAAACACATTGCCGGTAGGTCTTTTGGCGCCTTGAGCAGCCATCTCTCTCTTTGGCATCAAGTTGTCAGAGATCACTCCATACTCGATAAGGCGCGTAATCGCACAGTTGTTGGTGCTTTGGTTTTTTGTGCTGCATTTGCTCTCATCTCCCTTCGTCTGTTTGACGTCATGGTCTTTCGCTCCGTCGCTGAGCGGTCTCAGCTTGACCTTGAAAAGAATGTAGAACTTGCTCTTGAGCGCGGAAACATCACCGATAGAAACGGTGAGATTTTAGCAACCCACCTTATTACGGCTTCTGTTTATGCAAATCCTAAGGTGATTATTAATCCTAAAGAGGCCGCTGAAAAACTCTGCGCTCTTATCCCTGAACTTAATTATGAAACAACACTCAAACGACTGAATGACCCCTCAAAAGGATTTGTGTGGGTTCTCAGGCACATTCCACCCAAGCTCCAGCATGCTATTAACAACCTAGGCATCCCTGGTGTTTACCTTCAAAAAGATCAACGTCGTGTTTACCCTTTTGGCCCCATTACAGCCCATGCTGTGGGATACTGCGGCATGGATAACGTGGGCCTTTCTGGCATTGAAAAATCCTTTGACGTACGCCTTCGCAAAGATAAATCTCCTCTCGCTCTTTCTTTAGATATTCGCGTTCAGCACGCTGTCCACGAAGTGTTGGCAAGCGCCATTCAGGAATTCAGCGCAGCGGGCGCGAATGCAATGGTTGTGGACATCACAACAGGTGAGCTCATTTCCATGGTGTCCTTCCCGGATTTTGATCCCAATGTGCCCTCTCAAAACGCTGCTGAGGCTGCCTTTAACCATAATACCCTCGGTGTTCGGGAGCCTGGATCCGTTCTTAAGATCATGACCATGGCCATTGCTCTTGAAACGGGTCGTATTCATATGAACTCTATCTATGACGCCATCCATCCCGTAAAAGTTGGTCGCTTCGTGATCAACGACTTTAAAGGACCGAATCGCATGGTCAACCTGCAAGAAGCGTTTCTTTTCTCGTCAAACCTTGCATGTTCACGTATTGCCCTTGACTTTGGTCTTTCCTGGCAGAAGAAGTACTTCCAAAGTTTTGGATTCTTTAATAAGCCTAGCTTAGAAATTCCAGAAGTGGGAAGCCCTCTCTACCCAAAAAACCCAACAGATGCAACGCTCATCAGTACGTCCTTTGGTTATGCCATCTCACTCTCTCCACTACAGCTTATGAAAACGACAGCGGCGCTTATTAACAACGGAGAAATGCGTGAGCTCACACTCCTTCGTCAAAAAATGCCTGTGATCGGGGCTCCTATTGTGTCTAAAAAAACTTCCGAAGGCATCAGGCACCTTATGAGATTAGTCGTCACAGAGGGAACCGGACGAAAAGCCGCTGTAAAAGGGTACCCTATTATCGGAAAAACCGGCACAGCATACAAAGCGCGAAAAGGCGGCTATGACCAAATCAACAAACTTACAACATTTATGGGCGCTTTCCCTGCACACTCCCCGCGTTATCTTCTTCTTGTTTCACTTGATTCGCCTCGTCCCACACCGAAAACCTATGGCTACTCCACAGGGGGATGGACCGCATGCCCCACCGGTGGAAAAATCATCGAACGTATCGCGCCACTGCTCGGTATTGCGCCAGTAGAAGACGATCGTTTTGACATTCAATCATCAGATATTATTCTCACGGCACATCATGAAACTGATTGATCTTTTACATAAGATAGGCGTTGAAACACAAAGTGTTGAAGACGTCTCTATCCACAGCATTGATAAGGATTCCCGCCACATTCATAAAGGGGATCTTTTTTTTGATACATCTTTAAACCCTAACTTTGTGAAAAGTGCTTTTGATAAAGGGGCGATCGGAATTATCACGAATAATCCCGCCCTTCTCGATCAACCCCATATTTATTTTCACTCCAACCCAAGGCTTGCCTACGCGCACGCATGTAGCGCTCTTTTTCCGCACACCGTTTCCACAACCGTTGCTGTCACCGGAACGAATGGAAAAAGCTCAACCGTAGACTTTATCCGTCAGCTTTTTGAGGGTTTAGAGATTCATGCCGTAAGCCTCGGCACGGTAGGAGTTATTGGAAAAAATACAAAAAATATATCACTTCCTTCTCTTACAACACCCGATGCCAAGGATCTGCACAAACTCCTTTGCACTCTCAGTAAAAAAGGTGTTGAAGCTTTTTCCTTTGAAGCGTCGAGTCATGGCCTTGATCAGTATCGCCTCCACGGCCTGTCTGTAAATTATGCCTGTTTCACAAATCTTTCCCAGGATCATCTTGATTACCACCTTGATATGGAGTCTTATTTCCAAGCAAAGGTAAAACTGTTTACAGAGGTTCTCAGCCCCCTAGGAACAGCGGTTATCAATTTGGATTGCCCCTATGGTGAGCGTCTCGTCGATATATGCAAAAAATCAAAAAGAAAAATCATCACCTACAGCACCACTCAAACATCGGCTGATATCTTTGCTCGTGTGACGACCTATTATGGTCGGGGAATGCAGCTTTACATCACCTATGGTGAGGAAATGATCGATGTTGATGTCAGTATTGTAGGAAGTTTTCAGCTGGAAAATATTCTTTGTGCCCTTGGTGTTTTGTTATCCCAAAAACGTCACACACTGACGGATCTCAAATCCTTTATCAGCAAACTTACCCCTCCCCCCGGTCGTATGGAATACGTCGGATCAACATCTTCTGGTGCAGATATTTTTGTGGACTATGCTCACACACCCGATGCTTTAAAGCGTGCCTTAGATGCACTACAACAGCATACAAAGAACCGTGTTTATGTTGTCTTTGGATGTGGAGGAGATCGGGACAAAGAAAAACGGCCGATCATGGGACAAGTTGCAAAAAAGCATGCACACTTCAGTATTATTACGGATGACAACCCAAGAAGTGAGGATCCCGCCGACATTCGTGCACAGATTCGAACAAATCATCCTCTTGCCTTGGATGTTTGCGGTCGAGAGCATGCCATTGAAAAGGGAATAAGTCTTTTAAAGAGTGGTGATAGCCTCCTTATTGCGGGAAAAGGTCACGAGGACACACAAACGTTTAAGGATAAAACCATTTCTTTCTCTGATCGCCTCGTTGTTCTAGAATGCCTGAAAAAGAAAGCAAGTTAGGAAAATTCAAGTGAAACTCACCGCCGTTGATCTTGCCACAGCCCTTGGTTTAGAGGGTATTTCCATGGAAAGTGATGCCCTTGGTATATCTTTTGACAGTCGAACACTTGTTCCCAAAGATCTTTTCTTCGCACTAAAAGGCGAAGGTTGGGATGGTCACGATTATATACACTCTGCCCTTGAAAAGGGTGCAGCAGCGGTTATTTGTGAACGCACAATTCCGGGGCTTGACTCTGAAAAACTTATTATTGTCCCCTGTGCGCTGACCGCCCTTGAAAAAATCGGCGTTTATGAAAGAAATCAAAGCGCCTCTCTTAACATTGCCGTGACAGGAAGTGTCGGAAAAACAACAACAAAATCCCTTTTGAACCATGTTCTCCAGAATTTTGGAGAAACTGTGGCGTCCCAGGGAACATTTAACAATCATATTGGCGTTCCCTTTAGCCTATGCAGCCTTACGCCCACAACACGTTACGGAATTTTTGAAGCCGGTATGGATAATCCAGGAGAGATTGCCCCTCTTTCTTGTCTTATTTCTCCAAAGATCGCCATTGTTACAAATATTGCGCCCTCTCACATTGGCCGTATGGGGTCCATAGAAGCAATCGCCATGGAAAAAGGTGATATTGTTGCAGGACTTCCCAAAGATGGGACGGTTATTTTACCTTTTGATACGCCACAGTATCCTATCCTTTTGGAAAAGGCAAAAACCCACGGCCTTCAACATATTCTCACCTTTGGAAAAACCAAAGGTGCCACAGCACAGCTTCTCTCCTTTACCCCTCATCCGTCTGGTGAAGGAAGCGATATATCCGTATCGTTGGGTGGAAAAATTTACACTTTTTCAACTCACTGCCCAGGAGAACACTCAGCCACCAATATGACACTCGCGCTGCTTACCGCGCATACACTCGGCCTTAAACCAGAAGACGTCATTCCCCATCTTTCTTCTTTTAAACCTATTTCCGGTCGTGGTCAGCGTTGGAATCTTAGATTTGACAACAAGAACATCACACTTATTGATGATGCCTATAACGCAAATCCCACCTCAATGAGGGCGGGGTTGAGTGTGCTTCAATCCATTCCTACTCAAGGAAGACGCATCGCCATCCTTGGAGATATGCTCAGCCTTGGCGAAGGTAGTGCTGAATATCACCGTTCAGTGGGAGAGCTTATCAAGAGCATGCCCATTGATCTTGTTTTTGCCGCAGGTCCTGAGATGAAGTATCTGTTTGATACCCTTGAAACAAAGCAAAAAGGACTTCACTCACAAACGGCGGAGGAACTACTTCCTCATGTACTCTCTGAGCTTCAAGATCATGACGTCATACTTGTCAAAGGATCCAAAGGAAGTTATGTATCAAAAATCGTAACAGCGCTTCTCAAAAAACAGGAACTTGCCGCATAAAATGCTCTATTACCTTTTTTATTTTGTTGATTTTTTCTCTCCCTTCAACCTTTTTAGGTACCTCACCTTTCGAACGATGGGAGCGCTTTTAACAGCTTTGATCATCGCCTTTTTATGCGGAAAACCTTTTATTGCTTGGCTTAAATCAAAACAAAAGGATGGACAACCCATCCGTTTAGACGGCCCTGAAACCCATCTTGTCACGAAAAAAGGCACCCCCACAATGGGCGGTGTGCTTATTCTTTTTTCCCTCACACTGAGTACCCTCCTTTGGGCGAATGTGGCGAACCCCTATATTTTGATGACACTTTTGATTACCCTCGGGTTTGGTGTTCTCGGCATGATGGATGACTACCTCAAACTTACAAAAAAGTCGTCCAAAGGACTCTCTGGCAAAGGAAAACTTCTTATTCAGGCCACGCTTAGCTGCCTTGCGGTGTGGGTTTATATTCAGGTTACAGGATTTGATCTTGCCACATCTTTGGCGATCCCCTTTACAAAAACGTTTTTCATCCCTCTCGGCTGGTTTTTTTATGTCTTCAGTTTTTTTGTCATTGTGGGAACCTCCAACGCGGTAAACCTGACAGATGGTCTAGATGGTCTTGCTATCGTTCCCGTCATGATCGCAAGCACATGTTTTTGCATCATTGCATACCTTGTAGGAAACACTGTTTTTTCAAGCTATCTCCACATCCCCCACGTTCCTCAAAGTGGTGAGCTTGCGGTTTTTTGTGGCGCCCTTATTGGTGCGGGACTTGGTTTTCTTTGGTTTAATGCCCCACCTGCAAAGGTTTTTATGGGAGATACAGGTTCCTTGGCTGCGGGAGGCGCCCTTGGTACCGTCTCCATGATCACTAAGCACGAAATCGTCCTTATCATTATCGGAGGCCTTTTTGTAATTGAGGCCATTTCTGTCATTCTTCAGGTGGGGTATTTCAAACTCACAGGAAAACGCATCTTTCTCATGGCGCCGATTCACCATCACTTTGAGAAAAAAGGATGGGCAGAACCCACCGTTGTCATAAGGTTTTGGATTATTGCGAGTGTTCTTGCTATTATTGGTCTCTCCACACTGAAATTACGTTAGCCATGTATCTTATTCTCGGATTTGCACGGACAGGTCTTTCAACGGCGCAGTTTTTACACGCACGAGAGATTGATTTTGCCGTTTGGGATGGGGATCCCCTTCGCATGAGCAAAGCAGAATCTCTTGGCTATAGAATTTTTGAAAGCGATCTTACCGAATCCATCACCCATATTGTGGTCAGTCCGGGTATCCCCCTTAGTGATCCGATTTTCGATCTTTTCAAAGGGAAAGATATTTCTATCCTCACGGATACGCTTCTTTTCCAACAGTTTACACCGCCCCAGGCAAAGTTTATCGGTGTCACGGGAACAAACGGAAAATCCACAACAACGGCACTCCTCACACATACTCTTCGGGAGCAAGGGATCAAAGCCTATATGGGGGGCAATATTGGTATTCCCGTCTTTGACCTGCCTTTGGATGGAGAAGTCTATGTTTTGGAGCTTTCCTCATTTCAACTTGAGCGTGCCGCACCACACAAACTAGATGTCGCCTGCTGGATTAATTTCTCCAGTGATCACCTCAAAGAACATGGCACGCTCGAAAATTATTTCGCAGCAAAGCAAAAAATCTTCCACAACGCCTACATTAAAATTTTTGGTATTGATGATGATTATCCAAACAAATGGCAGGGTGACGCTATCCATGTTCATCTCAATGATCCTGAGTTCAAAGATTATGCTCACCCCTACTTAAAGGGTCAGCACAATCTTCAAAATATCTTGATGACATTTCATATCCTTAAAAATCTTGGCCTTTCGAAAGATCAAATTATCAAGGGCATGGAAACCTTTAAGGGACTCAGCCATAGACAACAATACTTAGGCAAGAAGGACTGCGTTCGTTTTATCAACGATAGCAAAGCCACTTCAGCAGCAGCGGCACAAACAGCCCTTGAAGCCTATGACAACAATTATTGGATCTTGGGCGGAAAAGCAAAGGTGGGAGGCATCGAATCCCTCACGCCTTATTTTACAAAAATCATCAAGGCATATACCTTTGGAGAATCTTCACAAGAATTTGCTCAATGCCTTTCTCATCACGGTGTAGCTGTTGAAGTTTCAGAAACACTGGATCAGGCCTTTGAAAAATCCTACAGCGCTGCAGCAAAAGAAAAGGAAGATGTGAATCTTTTATTTTCTCCTGCATGCGCAAGCTTTGATCAATACAAAGATTTTGAGGAACGTGGGGAGCATTTTATACGTCTTGTTCAACGTCTTTTTGATGATGATGGCAAGGCCCCCTTACTTAAGGCAGCACAATCATGAATGTTCCAACATTTTCAAGACGTGACACAAGTATTTTAGGCAGGTGGTGGTGGACGGTGGATCGCTGGAATCTTTCCGCTGTATTTTTACTCATGCTGATTGGCGTCATGTTAAGTTTTGCGGCAAGTCCAGCTGTTGCGGACCGCCTCAATCTTGGGAGTTTTTATTTCGTCAAGCGTCATATTCTTATGATTCCCTTTGCCCTACTCTCTATGGTGGCACTTTCTCTTTTCAGCCCCAGAGAGATTCGAAAATTTGCGATTCTTGGTTTTTCACTCAGTTTTATTGCACTCATCGCAACGCTTATCATCGGTGTTGAGGTCAAAGGCGCAAAACGATGGATCAACCTTGCCGGTATGTCCCTTCAGGCCTCAGAATTCATGAAACCTTTTTTTGCAGTAATGATTGCATGGACACTTTCCCAGGCGCACAAAAACCCGAATTTTCCCGGATTGACGATTTCCTTTGGGCTTTTATGTTCTGTTCTTGCACTTTTACTTCTACAACCCGATCTTGGTATGTCGGTTGTCATGACAAGCACGTGGATCGCTCAACTTTTTATTGCAGGTATGCCTATTATTTGGATGGTTGTCCTTGCGGTTGGTGCCTTGGTCGGTATTTTAGGCGCCTATATTTTTCTCCCCCACGTCGCAAAACGTATTGATCAATTCATTCACCCAGAGAGTTATGGGGATGCAAAAAATGAGCTTTATCAAATCCATCAATCTTTGGATGCATTTGCAAGTGGTGGCATTCTTGGTAAAGGTCCCGGTGAGGGTGTGGTTAAACGGTTTGTCCCCGATGCCCATGCAGACTTTGTCTTTGCCGTCGCAGGAGAAGAGTTTGGGCTTTTCCTTTGCCTGTTTATCGTTAGTCTGTTTGCTTTTATTATTATTCGCGCCCTGATTAAAACGGTCTCCGGGGGAAATCTTTTTGCACTTCTATCCGTTGTAGGACTTATCTCTCAATTTGGTCTTCAGGCGGTGATTAATATGGCCTCATCCCTTCATCTCATCCCAACAAAGGGAATGACGATGCCTTTTATTAGCTATGGAGGATCGTCACTTATTGCGCTGGGTATCGCCCTGGGGATGGTCTTTGCACTGACAAGAAAACAACACGGAAGTGTCGTTGAGGGCATTTAATCGAGGACGCGCACCAAAAGTGTATTTCCCTCAACACCTTCGATGGTGATAGAAGCGCCAGCTTTGGCATCTTTCCCTCGAACAACCCAATAAGAATCACCGATACGAACACGTCCTTTTCCATGAGTGATCGGATCGTCAAGAACGAAGGTTTGCCCGACAAGGGCTTTTCCTCGTTGGTTGAGGCTTTCATCCCCAGCACTATGCCAAAGATATTTGTGATAGGTTACGGATCCCAAAATCATAAAGAGGATTGATGCGCAACAAAATGTAATCAAAATCCATGTCAGGTGAAGATGGGGAAGACAATATAAAACGAGAGAGGTGAGAAGGCTCCCAAGCCCTAACCACAACAGGTAAACACCAGGAACCAGCATCTCAAAACATGCAATAACTACACCCAAAACGCCCCAAAAAACGGGATTTCTTGCATACTCTGTTAAAAGCTCGTACATAAAATATCCCCTTTTTCAGCTGCACTTATTTTTTTGCGGCTTCGATTCCCTTTTTTACAAGGTCTTCCGCCTCTTCTCTATCAACCCAGCCAATAATTTTGACCCATTTTCCCTTTTCAAGATCTTTGTAATGCTTGAAAAAGTGCTCAATTCTATCCCGAAGAATGATGGGAAGATCCTGATAAGACTGAATATTGGAATAAAATGGATCTAGCTTATCCACGGGAACCGCGATAATTTTTTCATCAAGTCCTGATTCATCCTCCATCAACATCGCTCCGATGGGACGGGAACGCACGACAGAGCCATGAACAACAGGGAAAGAAGTGAGAACAAGAACATCACAAGGATCGCCATCCGCTGACAATGTGTGGGGTATAAACCCATAATTTGACGGATAAACCATAGACGTGTGTACAAATCTGTCCACAAAAAGCGCCCCTGAATCCTTATCAAGTTCGTACTTTACGGGATATCCTCCCATGGGAATTTCAATCACAACGTGGATATCATGTGGAGGATTAGCGCCTGCTGGAATTTTACTTACGTCCATAAGTGGATTATCTCCTTTAATCTTTTGATGCTTGCATTTCCAATCAGTCTACCATAAATATCTGCGCTACTCCATGGCTTCATCTCCCCTCTTTTCCAAAAATATCATTTTGGATTTGCATCCTGGATAAAACGTGTTAGCATTTCGTAACATTCACATTGAGTTGTGTTGAGACCTGTGGCACAAAGAGCAACAGCTTTAAAGGAAGATATAGATCTTCTTCATGAAGAAGATCTTGAGCACGCACCCGCAGTATCTGTGGGTCTTTTTTTAAAACAAAGACGAGAAACACTTAATCTTTCTATCCAAAATATAGCCTCAAAAATTCGTGTTCGCGCGTTTTACCTTGAAGCCATAGAGATGGGAGAGTTTGAAAAAATCCCCGGTACGCTTTACTTAAGTGGATTCATTAAACTCTATGCCCGGGTTTTGAATTTGGATGGAGAAGAACTTCTAAGAAGACTTGATCTTGACCGCGTCGAACCCACAATCTCAGAGCGTCCCATTTATCTTTCAAGCAACCTAGAACCAAGTCGCATGGCCTACTATCTCTCGGGTGGTATAGCATGTTTTTCTCTTCTTCTCATGTATATTGTTTTTTTTACAGATACACAGACTGAGCCAACGAAAGAACCGGC
>JBDHTO010000035.1:0-11033 GCA_039808665.1 Alphaproteobacteria bacterium
GTAGGTTCTAGATGAATCAGCGAGGGGTATTCTATGGACAAGAAGTGTGAATCGTGTGGGTGCGCTTGCAAGGATTGTAAGTGTGCGGAGGGGCAATGCAAGGGCTGTGGCTGTGAAGGCAAGTGTTGCAAGAAAAAATGCGGGCGCGGTATCAAAATGATGATTGCCGCTTTACTTCTTGCATCCGGCCCTATGGTTGCGGGTTATTTTGTGGGTCATGCGATTAAATCCGGCCCTGTTTCTGATCGTTATATAGAAGTGAATGTTGGCGCTGAGAAGGAAGTGAAAGCCGACTTTATCGTATGGCGTATCGATTTTCAAAACACATCAAGTGATATGAATATCCTCCACGATAAATTTATCAAAGATCGGGATGCGATTGTTGCTTTTTTGAAAACCAAGGGATTTAAGGTTGATGAACTTGATGTTGGTGGCCCGCGTATCACCGACCTTCAATCCCTTGAGTATGGTAAAGAAAAACACGAAGGGGATCGTTATCTCATAAAAGCACGCATCAAGGTCAGTTCATCAAATTTAGAGATGATTGAAAAAGCTGTCTCCTCCGCTGATGAGCTTTTGAAGCAAGGGATTATTTTGGGAACGTCTTCTGTTTTTGCGGACCGTGATGGGGATAGTAATCCAAAATACTTCTTCAAGGATTCCATCAAAACGGAGCGTGCTCTTTATGGTGAAGCGATTAGCCAAGGTCGAGAACTCGCTGCCCAGATGGCGGACAATCTCCATGTCAAACTTGGAAAACTGCGTCAGGTGATTCAGGAAAAACCCATGGAAATTTTTGGCAATGAAAGCTTGAACCACGAAACATGGGATGGATCAGCGTTTAAAGGTCCCATTAAAATTGCAAAAGTTCAGCTCAAGCTTAAGTTTGATGCAGGGTAGATATCAGTCAACCAACTCATTTCACATCGTAACTCAGGCCCCTTTTTGGGGCTCCTTTTTTAGAGAGCTTGCTGCGACACTATGGATCCTTGGCGTATGTTCTAAAATACGTTAGGTTTCTTTTTGTAAGACACTTTTACATGAGGAGAAGTTTTATGCTTCCCACTCAACAGACTTTAGTCTTTTAAACCTTCCCACAAATATTTTTGCCATTAAATGTACGTAACCACGGTGGTTCGTATGTTTAATCTTGTATGTCCTTCATACAAGTGTTGTCCCCTTGTGTATTCAGACACAAAGGGGACACGTTTCAATCACAATAATGGAGTTAAATATGACGAAACAAAAAAATATTATCACAGCCGCATTATTCTTGGCTATTGTGCCGTGGAATGCGCATTCTAAAGTAGAAGAAGTTGCCATTCCTGGCCCTTTAGGGGGGCAAGAGCAAGCCGGTGTTGTTGTTGCCCATCAGCATATTTACACCACCAATCCTGTTCAAGATCCGTTTTATCCCTATGCCATTGAAGTTCCAGAACATAAGGATGTTTATCGAATTTCAAAAGCGGGATCTGTTTTGTGGATGCAATATCAACTTCATGAAGGACGTCCTCTTCATCGCTTTCAAGGTTTTTCCCTGAGTGGAAGATCAATGCGTGACGTGGCTTTAGGGGGTGGGTTTTCTGCTGCTGAAGAGGGTATTTATCAAGAACTTATGGAAGCTTATCTGGAAAGATATCCACAGGCAGAGGAAGAAGCTTGGGAGTGTATGAATATGATTCACGCACGTATGCCTGAACGCTTTTTTTAATGCGGGTTTGGGGAAGAGGGGCGAAAGCCCCTTTTTCTAGGGAAGAATAAGAAGTCGTGCGATTTTGTGATAAAGAGGAATGCCCAAACTAAGATTAAAGGGAAAGGCAATCAAAAGAGACGCACTAATATATAAAGCGGGATTGGCGGAGGGAATCGCCATACGTACGGCAGCAGGCGCAGCAATGTAAGAAGCGCTAGCTGTCATTGTTGCAAAAACTGTTGCATCTCCTACCCCCATTTTTGCAAGTTTTGCGATATAAATGCCAATAACTCCATTGATAAGGGGAATTAAAACACTCAAGAGCACAAGTTTGGGTGTCAGTGCTTTCGTTTCTATGAGTTTTTGTCCCGCAACAAGGCCCATTTCAAGAAGAAAGATGACAAGTATTCCTTGGAATGGAGTGACAAAAAACGGCGCGATACGCTCAAGGCCGGTCTGTCCAGAGAGATATCCAATCAAAAGACCACCTAAAAGCAATAGAATACTCTTGCTGGAGAGGATAAAAGAAATCTCTTGAAAAATAGAGACTTGAGGCCGTGCCAAAAGAAGGGCAATAACAATCGCGGGTACTTCCAAGATAGTGACGAGCGCTGTCATATACTCTCCTGATTTAAATCCAAGAGATTCAGTAAAAACGCTGCAAGCGATAAATGTAATGACAGAGACAGATCCAAAATGTGCCGCCATCGCAGCCGCATCAACGCGGGAATATCTAAATATCTTGAGGAGAACAAAGGCAAGAACGGGAAGAATGACACCCGCTAGTAGAGTGGCGCCGATGCTTGGAAGGATGTCTGTAATGACGCAGCTGGAGATGGAGGCTCCTCCCTTGAAACCAATCGCAAGGAGAAGGTAAATAGAAAGTATGGTATAGGTCTGATCCGGAAATTTGAGATCGCTCCTTAAGAGGACTGCTATAATTCCCAGAAAAAAGGACAAAACCATAGGGGAAAGGAGGTTCGTTTGAAGAAGCTCAATCATAAAAATATCCTACATGACCAAAGGGGAAATTTTAAGTTACAGACCTTTTTGTCCCATATTCATAAATTTCTGACGACGTTTTTGAAGAACAGCTGTCGGATCCATGCGCATGAGGGGGGAGAGCGCTTTTTCAATATGATCTTCGACATTCTTGATGGTGTTTTTGACATTTCTGTGTGCGCCACCAAGGCCTTCTGGAACGATTGTATCAATAATGCCGAGAGTATGAAGCTCAGATGAGGTTAAACGAAGAGCCTCTGCGGCATCTTGTGCTTTTGTGGCACTTCTCCAAAGGATAGAGGCGCAACCTTCTGGAGAAATTACAGAATACACGGAATGCTCCAGCATGATGACATGATCTGCTGCAGCAATGGCAATGGCTCCACCAGAGCCGCCTTCACCCACAACAATGGTAATAAAAGGAGTTTTGACTTTGAGGCAAACTTCAATGGATTTGGCGATGGCTTCTGCTTGTCCACGCTCTTCGGCATCGATACCAGGATAAGCGCCTGCTGTGTCAACAAAGGAAATGATGGGAAGGTTAAATCTTTCTGCCATATGCATAAGCCTTTGAGCTTTGCGATATCCTTCGGGTTTAGGCATGCCAAAGTTATGTTTAATACGTGATTCTGTGTCTCGTCCTTTTTGCTGACCAATAAGCATCACCGGTTTTCCGTGGAATCTGCCGACACCGCCGACGATGGCGTTGTCGTTGGCATACAACCTGTCACCGGCAAGCTCGATAAAATCGGTGATAAAACCGTTGAGGTAATCAAAAAATTGTGGGCGGTCTTGATGTCTTGCGACCTGCACCTTTTCCCATGGGGAAAGATTGGCATAGGTGCTTTTCATGAGTTTTTCGGCTTTTGTCTGAAGCTTCATAATTTCTTCGGCAATGTTCATATCATTGGCATTAGAAAGGTGGCGTAGCTCTTCGATTTTACTTTCGAGCTCAGCAATGGGGCGTTCAAAGGCGAGAAACTTCATGAATCCTTATTCCTTATTTTATTTTTATGCAAAGGGTGATGGGAGTTTATCAGATTTGTCAGATGATTGGGAACTATATGTGTATAAATTTGTGTTGTTGCGATATCTGAATGCCCTAAAAATTTTTTGATCGTGAGGAGATCCGCGCCGTGTTGAAGCATATGGGTAGCAAAAGCATGGCGAAGAACATGAGGGGAAATATGTTTTGGATCAATATTCGCACTAAGGGCAAGCTGTTTGATAAGCTGTCCCACCCTTTGACGGGTGAGGTGCGGGGGGGTGCCTGTGGAGGGGAAAAGATAAAGAGCAGCTTTTTCCGCTTTCATGATATTGACCTTCTCCAGAAAATAAGGGCGAATGCGTAAATACTTTTCAACCGCCTGAATGCATGTCTCATTCAGTGGGACAATGCGTTCTTTCCCTCCCTTTCCTGTAATGTGAAGAAAGGGCTGGGAGGCACTTCGATGTGTAAAAGATGAAAGGGGGAGGGTGACAAGCTCTGTGACACGAAATCCACCAGCATAAAGAAGTTCAAGAAGTGCAAGGAGTCGTATGGATTCCTCATCTTCACTATGAAGTGCATGAAAGAGGCGCTCAACCTCTTCTTGACTCAAATATTTAGGGAGGCGTTTCGGTTGCTTTGGAAGTTCGATAAGTCGGGTAGGGTCATCACGTCGATGTTTGTCGGTTAAAAGAAATCGATAAAACTGCCTGAGGGATGAGATGCGACGTGCAAGTGTTGAGGATTTTGCCTTTGAAAGATGCGCAAGATACTGTTCAACCTCGACCTTTGTGACAGTGATAAGGTCATGTTTGATAAATTTTTCAAAATCGTGAAGATCCGATTGGTAAGCAGAAAGGGTATTTTTAGATACGCCCCGTTCAAAGCGCATCATCTCAAAAAACTGTTCAAGAATGTGGATATTTTCAGGGGCTAGAGACATATAATAATCAATTAGGGCTTCGTGATATCAATGGGTCGTGAGGATAAAAACTGCTTAGCCGGGACACCCATCACTCCGAAGAAGATGACCCCTACAAAAAAAAGAATAAATGTGATAAACCATGAGAGTCGTATCCACATTTTGTGCGATCGATTATGGAAGTATTCTAAACTCACCTTGCCACAGGGCTGACCTCCAATCAAGTTCGGTCTTGTTGCACAAAAAAGAATAGGTTAAACTTTGAGCACTATGACACAAGACTACGCACATAATAAATCACTCGTTGGAACCTTGAGTTTCACCCCTCCTAAAACCATCGTCCTTATTGGGTTAATGGGTGCAGGAAAGACTAGCATTGGCAAACGCCTCGCAAAACGCCTTGATTTACCCTTTTTTGATTCAGATCATGAAGTTGAAGTGGCCGCTGGGTGTACGATTAAGGAAATCGTCGAAAATTATGGCGAAGAAGCCTTTATGAGTGGTGAATATCGCGTCATTAATCGTCTCCTCGACCAGGGCACGCACGTTTTGGCTACAGGCGGTGGATCTTTTATGACTGAGAAAACAAGACACCGTGTGGGTGAAAATGCTATTTCCGTATGGTTAAAAGCGGATCTTGAAACACTTGTCACGCGTGTAAGCAGGCGCTCTGATCGTCCATTTCTTGAGGACGGATCCCAAAGAGAGACACTTGAGAAGCTTATTGGTGAGCGTTACCCTTATTTTGAAAAGGCCGATGTTGTTGTGGACACCTTTGATGAGCCCACAGCTGCAACGGTTGAGCGTGTAATTGTTGCCCTCACCGACTATATTCGAACAAATTATCCCGACCAGTATATCCTAAAATCTATAGAAGGTTAATTTTGAAACTTTCGAAACTTTTTTTGAGTTTTTGCCTTGTGGGGCTTTTCTCGACCGCGACCCTTTCTGAAGGGTACGAAAGTGAAGAGTCCTCTCTGGGCTTGAAAATTGAAGCCTGTCGTGTGGCATTGAAGGATATGGAAAAGTTTCGAAGTAAGGCGATTAAGCTTGGAAATCTTGATTTTTTCGACAGCCTTTTCCTAAGTGCTGAGCAGGTGTTGCTTGATATTGATGACCGTCGACGTTCCCCTGCAGAAGTGAATTATTTGCTAGGGCAGTGTCAGGGCATCCTGGACAGTCTTGCTCTTGCACTTAACTCAGAAAAATATGGTCGGAAAAAGCGTACCTCCTCTTATGGAGCCCCTCCAGAAACTATTCGAACAAAAATGAACCGAAATCAGGCTGTTTCTCGACCAAATCGCGTGATTCATGAGCCTTTGGACTCATTACATGATGATGAAGATCATGAAAAAAATGTTCGCGTCATTCCCCACAAGGCAACAGTAAAGAAAAAGCATGTACAAGATGATGAAATTTTAGAGCAATAGGAAAGATATCATAGTATGACAACCTCACTTATTCTCTTTTTGACAATTGTTCCCTGTTTGCTTTTTATCTCGGCTTTTTTTTCCGCGGGGGAGACGGCGATTACTGCTGCTTCCCGTGCAAAGGTGCATCAGCTGATTAAAGATGGCGATGTGCGTGCCAAGTATATCCAAGAACTTCAAAAAGATATAGGAATGACCATTAGTGCTCTTCTTTTAGGAGCCACGTTATTTAATACAATCGCTGTTTCTTTTGCGACGGGTCTTTTGATTGGGATCGTTGGTCAAGAAGGCTTTGTATATGCCTCCATCATTATGAGTATTTTGATTATTATTTATGCGGAAGTCGCACCTAAAATTTTTGTTGTCCAAAAACCTGAAGAATTCCTTTTGAAGGTTTCCCATGTTCTTATTTTTCTTTTCAGGATCTTAAGTCCTGTATTGAAGATGATTAATACATCCGCACGATTTTCTTTGCGTCTTATAGGATGTCATACGTCAGGAACGTCACACCAACATGCCACAGTTGAAGAACTTCGTGGTGTTATTGATCTTCACAAAGGTCCGGGAGATGATACCGCAGATGAACGTGCGATGCTGAAGAGCGTTTTGGACCTTGGCTCTGTTCAGGTGGGGGAAATCATGACTCACCGTAAAAGTATTACCATGATTGATGCTGATGAGCCTATTGATCGTATTGTTGAAAGTGTTTTGCAAAGTCCCTTTACACGTATTCCCTTGTGGAAAGACGATCCTGATAACATTATTGGTGTTGTGAACACAAAAGCCCTTCTTCGTGCTGTCAAGGCGCATCCCGAAGGTCTTACAGATTTGAATATCAGCAGTATTGCTGTGAAGCCCTGGTTTGTTCCTGAAAATACAGACCTTTTGGAACAGCTGAAGGCTTTTCGTGGCCGCCGAGAGCATTTTGCAATTGTGGTTGATGAATATGGCGCACTCAGGGGTATTGTTACCCTTGAAGATATTCTCGAAGAGATCGTTGGTGAAATTAGTGATGAACATGATGTCATGGTGAGAGGGGTGCGTCCTCAAACAGATGGTTCATATATCATCGATGGGAATGTCACGATTCGAGATTTAAATAGGCAATTTGACTGGGACTTACCTGATGAGGCTGCCTCTACAATTGCGGGGCTTATTCTTTTTGAAGTGCGCCGCATTCCCGAGATTTCTCAGGTATTTATGCTCCATGGATTTCGTTTTGAAATCCTCAGGCGTCAGCGGAATCAGGTCACCATGTTAAGGGTTACCCCTCCCGTTTTTGAAACTCCTGAGGCGTTATAGCCTGAATAGAGAGTGCATGAATGCGATGTGGCATCATATCTTGAAAAAGGGTAAGGATACTTCGCTGACGCTCTAGGCGTGTTTTTCCTTCAAAATCTTGACTGACAAGCAAAAGGCGAAAATGTTTTCCTCCTAAAGCTTGGGCATGACCGGCATGTTTGTGACTATCGTCAATAATTTCGATGGTATGAACCTTAAACGCTTGACAGATTAACGATTTCATATGATGGATAAGATCATGGGATGTCATGTTGTTAATGTCCTCTTAGGAATTTCTAGGTTAAACTTAAACTATGAAAGCACAGTATTCATATCTTTTTGATGATCCTCCTCCCCTTGAAAGGGAAGAGGGAAAATATTGCGACCATGCAGGTTGTGGTGAACAAGGTGTTCATCGTGCACCTAAACGCGCAGAAGGTCAGTTTTTCTGGTTTTGCTTGGAACACGTACGCACATACAATGCCTCTTGGAATTATTATAAAGACGTTGAGGATGCCGAACTCGAAGTGCATATTCGAAAAAATATCACATGGGATCGCCCCAGTTGGCCTATGTATGCTCGGTCAAGAGGGTATACATTTTTTAATGCTCTGCATCTTCACGAGGTTGAAGAGGCTTTGAATGCCCGTCGTCAAAAGCAAGATACCATACCCAAAAAGCAAAAAAACAAGGAAGTTGATGAGGCCTTGCATCTCTTTAGTTTAGGTCTTCCCTTTTCCAAGATTGAACTCAGGTTATCTTATCGAAATCTTGTCAAACTTCATCACCCCGACCATAAAATGGATGTGGAGGAAAAAGAATTAGCGACATTAATGATTCAAAAAATTAATGTGGGTTATGGCTTGCTTAAACAATTTGCTCAAGAGTGAGATATAAAAAGGGACGCATCCTTTGCAGAATAGCAAAAGATACTGCTATACTCCGGGATGAGATCAGTCGAAAGGTATGGTATGAAAATTTTAGAGATTAAAGATCTGCCTTCTCTCATTTCTCTGCTTCCTATTCAGGGAGCCGTACTTTTTCCCCGTGGTCATTTACCCCTTCCGATTATGACACCAAAGCACTTTTCCCTTGTGGCAGAAGTGTGGAATACCCATCGTTATGTAGGTGTGGTTCAACTCAACCCCGATGATTCATCGGATCCAACATCACCCAATCTTTTTAGTTCTGGAACCCTTGGAAGAGTTTCAGAAATTAATGAATTTGATGATGGAAGGCTTTTTGCGAATATTACAGGTGTTTGTCGCTTTGACGTTATCAAGGAGATTAAAGGCGAAGGTGAAGTGCGGCACGCGGTTGTGTCTTATGATTCCTATGCAGGGGACCTTGTCACGGATGTGGATTTTGCCTTTGATAGGAGCAAGCTTTTGAAAGAGCTTGATGCTTATTTTAAACGACATGATATTGATGCGAACTGGGAGGAAATTCGAACAGTCCCCAACGAAAAGCTGATCACGGCCCTTGCCATTGCATGCCCCTTTACAAACGGAGAGCGTCAAGCCATTCTTCAATGTGCAAGTATTAAGGAGCAGTCCCAGCTTATTACCTCTCTTATTGAAATGGCAAACAGAGAGCCAAACACAGCAAATATCACCCGTCATTAAGGATGTATTTTGATGGATGCTAAGCTTTTAGAAATGCTAGCGTGCCCCCTTACAAAGCGTGTCCTTGTTTTGGATGAAAAAAAGGGGGAGCTTATCTCAAAGGAAGCCGGTCTTGCCTATCCCATTCGCATGGGAATTCCCATTATGCTTGTGGAGGAGGCTCGTGTGATCGATCAGGAAAAAGCGTCAAAATTCCAACATCTTTTTCTTCACCCTTAAAAAATTAAGCTATCTTGCATCAATAAGATTCATAGAGATAGTTGATTTTCCGTTCCAAGTTTCTTCACGAAGCGTGCCGACCACAGAAATTCCTTTGGGTTTATTTAAAAGAAATTCACCGAGGGGAGAGTTAAGAACTCGAAATGCGACTGCCTTAAGGATATGTCCACCCTCGTCCCGAAAAGAAAGTCTAAGATGGCTTTGACTAAACTCCTCAACATAGACGGTATCAAGATTATGAAGTGCGAATTTAGGCGTTGTATTCCCCTGCCCAAAGGGTTCAAGGCGCTCAATATCTTTGATAAATTTTCCTGTGATCCCTGGAATGCTTAACCATCCCTCAAGAGTAAGCTCTGGTTCATGGGCAGCAACATCCCCCTGAGAAAGGTCACAGAGAGCTTGATAAAACCCATCAAACTGATGTTTGGCAACAGTAAAGCCGGCCGCCATGGGATGGCCACCTCCCTTGATCAAAAGGCCGCGCTCCACAGTTTTGTGCATGAGGCTTCCTAAATTCACTGTGGGAATGGACCTTCCGGATCCCTTACCTTCGTCACCAAACATATAAGAGACGACAAGAGACGGCCTTTGAAATTTTTCTGTCAGTCGGCTTGCGGCAATACCAATGACGCCTGGATGCCAATTTTCGCTTCCCACAAGAATAATGGGCCTCTCGTCAAGTTTTTGAGACTCAACCATGTGGGTTGCTTCCTCAAGAACTAGCTTTTCCAAGGATTGTCTTTCTTGATTAAGATGATCAAGTTTTTCTGCAATATTTTTGGCCTTGATTCGATCATGGGTTGTAAGGAGCTCGCTTCCAAGCCAAGATTCACCGACACGACCGCCTGCATTCACGCGTGGTCCAAGGACAAAACCAAGGTGATAAGAAGAAACTTCTTCCTTTACGCCACCCACATTCATCAATGCAGAAAGTCCCGGATTATAACGTTTTTGAATCAAGGTCAAACCATGACTCACAAAAACACGATTTAAATGTGTGAGTGGCATGACATCACAAACGGTACCGAGTGCAACAAGATCAAGAAGGAGCCTGAGATCCATTTCTTTAACAGTGTCAGTGTCAAAGAATGCACAGTCCCTTAAAGCCCGTTGAAGCGCCACGAGAAAGAGAAATGTGACACCCGCCGCGCAAAGCTCCCCAAGATAGGGAATTTGGTGTGATTCATCAATGCGGTTAGGGTTAATCAGCGCGAAGGCCTCTGGGAGCTTAACTTCACTCATGTGATGGTCGAGGACAATGACATCTATCCCCAAATCTTTTGCCTTTTGTAACGGATCATAGGCAAGCGTGCCACAATCCACCATGATGATGACCTGAATATCTTCACGATGGAGTATTTCCATGGCCTCGACACTGGGGCCATAACCTTCTTCGATGCGATCAGGGATATAAAGGCGTGTTTCTATTCCCAAATGATCAAAATATCGCCGAAGAATAGCGGAAGATGTAGCACCATCCACGTCATAATCTGCAAAAATTGCGATCTTTTCCTTGTCAGTGATTGCTTTTTTTACACGTGCCGCTCCCTTATCCATATCCTTGAGCAGGCTTGGATTAGGCAGCATCTGCTTAAGACTTGGAGAAAGCATCTCTCCTGCTGAAGTTTTATTGTAACCCCGATTGACAAGGATGCGTGCCGCCATTTCACTCAGGTCATAGGTCTGAATCAGGGTCATCACATCACGGTCATGAATATCCGGGAAAATCCATTTTTTTCCAAGTACAGAAAGCTCTTGGGGATGGGAGGAGGCCGGCAGCGTCATCAAATATCCTTGCTCAGAGGGGGGATCCTTCCCTGTACCTTGTCACGCAGGCTTTCTGGTCGGTCAATTTTTTTGATCACACCATCAC
>JBDHTO010000036.1:0-10908 GCA_039808665.1 Alphaproteobacteria bacterium
TATCCACTTTTCAACTGATCAAGTCGTTGTGTCCCTTTTATAGGCACTCCCTCCTCCCAAGTCAACTCCTTTTTTCACTTTCTTAGCCTTTTTTTAAGCTTTAGCGATTTATGATAAGAGCGGCGTTAATCTATCCACCTCTCAAGAAAGCACCGATAACCATGGCATTCCGGGCCTTTTTCTTAATTCTTACCCTCGGGTATAACCCTCTTTTTTCACACAGCACGACTGAGTCTCAAGAGAAACACTTCAATCGTAGCCTTGCCCTTGCCGAGGGAACTGACTTTAAAAAGAAAGATGTTGCCCCCTCTGTAAGGAATGCAGAAACATTGATTCATCTTGCAAAAAAGCTCGCCTCATTACTGCCAGAAGACGTCACAAAGAAAAACCGTGACAACATCGAACTTGTGGAAGAATTTTTTCAAGAATTTAAGAATTCCTCAAGATTTTTATCCGCGACAGATGGAGAGAGCCCGGTTGCGTGGAAACCTGAAAAATGGACAAGTATTACGTCAAGCCTGAATAGCACCTTGGTCATTTTATTTACGGATACGATAGCGCATCTCAAAAGTGCGATAAAAACGAAAGATGTCAAAAAATCACTAGGAAAAGGGTATAGCGACACCAAGAAACGTGTCCAGGATTCAATACCAGTCTTAGAGAGTCTCCTCGCCTCCCTCAAACGACCACAAAGCCTTGAGCAGTACGTTCCTCTGGTGCAGCACTTTGCCCAGGGCGTGCGAAATCTTCTTTTCATGATGAGAAAGATCTCTATGGAGAAAACGCAGACCGAACTTGAAAGAACACAATCAGCACCCGCCATGCTAACTACTCCATCGTCTCCCGCAAAAAGATCAGGCACATCCATCGCCCTTCCGAGAAGGATCGCAAGCGCACCAACGATGACAAGAGAAGAAGAGGCTTCAACGCCCCCAGCACATAAAATTAACCCCTCAAAGCCACTCCCGGCTTCACCAAGAAGCTCCTAAATAATCGGGCGCTCTCACGGAACAGAGAATTAAGGTACGGGTACGTGGGGTGCCGTAGCCTCAGCGCATCTGCTAGTACCCCGTTTGAATACGCTCAACAAGCTGCTTGACTGTGGGGACAAATCCATCTTTATAAAATGGATCATCGGCAAAACGATAGGCTTGGTGCCCTGCAAACATCAGTTCATGATTCACCTCTCCCCCATGGGCAATGGATTGAAGGGACTTTTGAATGCAAAAGGATCGAGGATCCGCTTTTTTACCTGTGGATCCCTCTTCGTTCTGTGCCCAGTTGCTGAAGCGGCACTGGGACAAGCACCCCATACATTGAATCTGATCCTCAAGAATCTGCGCGGACTGATCAGGTCTTACAAAAATAAGTGTTGAATCCGGTGTGCGCATCGCTTCTGTAAAACCTTGGGCAACCCATCCTTCTGCGAGTTCTTTTTCATGGGGCGTAAGATAAACAAGCCTTCCCCGCACACCCACAGGAAATCCTTCTACATGATCCCCAACAGGAGAAACGGCGTACTGGACCTGACGTTGCTCACGCCCAGCAAGCTCCTCCAGAAAATCATTATAAACCGCAGAAGAGTAAAAACCCGTAGGGCTAAACCTGTTGAGTTTGATATCCCCTTTTTTTAGGGTCAAAAGACGTTCTTTCCACTGTTTTGAAATAGGGCTTTCTTGGGTCAAAAGCGGTCGTGTCCCATATTGAAAAGCAATGGGCCCCACCTCTGGGTTATTCAAAAAATCTGCCCACTCAGAAAGCCACCAAACACCACCCGCCATGATAATGGGTGTATTGTGAAGACCACATTCATTCATCGCTTGGCGCAATGCGATCACACGCGGCAAGGGCGCTTCTGGAACCTCAGGATCCTCAGAGTTAGCAATACCATTATGCCCACCCGCAAGCCACGGATCCTCATACACAACCCCCCCTAAGTGATCAGAGAATTTGTGATACGCACGTTTCCAAAGAATACGAAAAGCACGCCCCGAAGAGACAATGGGATAATAGTTCACATTATAGGAGACACAGATCTCAGCAAGTTTAAAGGGCATACCGGCACCACAGGTCACACCGTGAACAAGGCCTTTTGTCTGAGAGAGTACGCCGTGCAAAATAGGCTCCACAGCCCCCATCTCCCAAAGCACATTCATGTGAATGCGGCCATTCCCATTTGATGTTTCATGGGCGATTTTTGCTTGGGTAATGCCACCTTGAATTGCGTATTGAATAAGCTCCGCGTGACGCTCTCTCCGTGTTTTTCCACGATAAATGATCGGAATGAGATTTCCTTGATCATCATAAGAATCTGCGTTTACAGCAGAAAAGGTTCCAACACCTCCTGCTGCGGCCCATGCACCAGAACTTTCACCATTTGATACAGAAATTCCCTTCCCACCTTCCACAAGTGGAAGAATTCCATCTTTTCCAGATATGTTGAGAGGGGTGAGATTAATCATGGGTGGCTCTTGTTTCTTATTTTCTTGAGCTGACTATAATGGGGAAGAAAGGGGATTGCAAGAATGAGAGAAAACAATCTCCCCATACCCCTATGAAAAGGCTTTTCTACACATCCACCACTTGATGCTGATTCAAAGACCATATGGGGTGGCATGTCAGCAAAACATCCATCTTGCCCTCCCAATAATATTTTTCACCTGCTTCAAGGATAACGGCATCCCCCTTTGAAAGGAATTGCTCACCCTTTTCAGTTACAACCTTTCCTTGACCTTCAAGGATATACCCTAATTCAGCGCTTATCTCATTGAGTGCCCATTTTTCGTGCGGATAACGACCGTTGATTTTTGCAACGGCAAGGTCCAAATCATGATGTCCCAAGACATACTCACTAACCGTACAAGAGTCGTAGGGTTTTTTATCCTGAGCTTGTGCCTGTGTACATACTTTCATAGAAAACTCCAATTACCAGGATCGAATACGTCCTGTATCCACATGAATGAACTGACTATAAATACCGACTCCCCCTCGTTTAAGGGATTTAGCAGCCTTTCCCATATCCTTGAGGGAACGCACACCGGGAAGAGCGATATCCGCGGCCTTTCCAAGGCAGTGCTGACTTTGTTTAGCAACCCCTGAGCTTTTTTCATGCAAATGGGCATTTGTTTTCAAGGACCTGAATCCAGAAATCAAGTGAAAGGGCTTATCCGTTTCAAGTTTCCCCTGAAGAGCGTGAAGCAGCTCAAGAAGAGCTGGATCAATAGGATAAATATCCCCCGTACGATGGTCACGAAAAAGCTTTGAAATACTTGCAAGGCCATCTTGAATAAAACCACCCTCAGACCAAAACACCGATTTTTTCAGGGATTCCCCGGTGTGAATATTGTAAAAGGATAAAGATTTTTCTTCACAGATCTTCTTTAAGAGATCTTCCCCTTTATCTTCCAAAAACAGCTGAGATGACAGCAAACTAGGCACCATGAACGAACCCATGGTCGAAGATAAAAATTGACGACGTGTGATTTTTGTCATGCCTCGTTGTACGCAACTCAATCACAAAATGTCAAGAAAACAGATATGACAGACCTCAAGCACTTCAACGGAAAAGTCCCATCATTCCTAGGTCATCTAGCCACATCTTGAACAATATGGCCATGTACCCTATGATGGTCGTACTTATTCAACCCATCTCATGTTGATATGTCATCATCCCACCACCAAACACCTCAACTAAGCCTCGAGCAAGATTTTGCTTTTTATCAAGAAGCCCTCAAACAAGCAAAAATGGGACTTTCTGAGGGAGGCATTCCTATTGGAGCCGTTCTTGTGAGTCAAGGGCAAATCATTGGGAGAGGCCATAACAAACGCATCCAAGAAGGAAGCGTTATCAAACACGGCGAAACAGATTGTATGGAAAATGCTGGCCGACAGCATGCCTCTGTTTATGAGAGAAGTACACTGTATACAACTTTATCTCCTTGCGACATGTGCACGGGGACCATTCTCTTGTATAAAATTCCCCGCGTTGTCATAGGCGAGAACAAAAACTTTCAGGGCAACGAAAAGCTTCTTCGTGAACGCGGTGTAGAGGTCATTCTTCTCAATGATGAAGAAACCACCTCCATCATGTCTGAGTTTATTCAAAACAACCCCACGTTGTGGCACGAAGATATTGGTGAACATGACGACAAAACAAGACAGGATAGATAAATCATGAGATGTGCCTCTTACTGTACGGCCCAGTCCTACAACCTTCAAAAAATGCTTCAACACTTTACATCCTTCAAACAGCCTGCACGCATGATTGATGATGTTTTACACCTTAAGCATACGGATCAAGGCAAAACCTATGATGTGTTCTTTTTCCCTTATGGATGCTTCACTTCCTGGGGATCATTGCTTGAGGAAGAAAAAACCTTGATCCAAACGATTAAACCCTTTGAAAACAAACCCTTACACAAATCTGTTGAAGATATTTTTAAATATCATATGGGTGAAACAACAGAGATCAATGAGGAAGACGATGACATTATCCTCGAAGAAGACGACGCATTTATTAAGCTTTCCCTCAGTCATGGTCTTTCACAATCAGCAAAGCTCTCCACATTTGAAGAAACTATTACCCATACCATCGAAAGCACGCGCTATCTTCCGAGAGAACTTGCAGAAAGGGGGAAAATCTCCCTCTCCCGCAAAAAGCTCACACAACAATTAGGCCTTCTTTTTGAGGAACGAAATTCCATGAATCTTCACAACGATATCATGGATATCCCGGAATTTTTTTGGAGAAGACCACGTTATGAACCCTACTACCACATGGCAGCGGAGTATGTGGATATAAAACTTCGTTTGGATGTCCTCAACAAAAAGCTTGATGTTATACACGACCTTTACGACGTACTTTCTCATCAACTCAATCATGTGTATACATCACGCCTTGAAATTGTGATTATTCTTCTTATTTCTATTGAAGTACTTCTTGTCGTTGGGAAGGATATTTTAAAAGTTTTCTAGGAAAAGAATTCAAGTACGCTCAAAAAGGCGCTCAAGATCACCCCGTGAGAGCTTGAGATAGCTTGGTCGTCCATGATTACATTGTTCTGAAAAGGGGGTTTTTTCAACTTCCCTCAAAAGAGCATTCATCTCGTATTCACTCAAACGACGGCCAAAACGAATACTACCGTGGCATGCTATCGTGGACAACCTCTGCAAAAGATGGGTTTTCAACATACCCCCACTACCCTCACCCTCCTTGAGGTCTGCAAGAATATCTTTGATAAGTTGAGAATAATCCGCATCCTTGAGTAATGCGGGTACAGAATGAATCGCGATATCTCTCACACCAAACCCCTCAATATCCATCCCAAAAGATGAAAGGTCGTTTGCCATCGAAAGAAGTTGCTCTTGTTCAGTTCCTGTACAACTCACAATCACAGGAATCAGAAGAGATTGCTTTTTCACCCCTCCCTCATCCATTTCCCTTTTCAAGGATTCGTAGGTAATGCGCTCTGCACAGGCGTGTTGATCTACAATATAAAATCCATCTTCCCCTTGGCTAATGATATAGGCATTAAAAAGCTGCGCCTTAGCAACACCAAGGACACCACTATCAAAAGATTGCTCAAAGGATGCTATGTCTTCCTTTTCCTGAAAAGGCGGTTGAGGAAGAGGCATTGAAGGAGCTTGATATCTGGACTGAAATTGCATCAAAGCATGGGAACTTTGGGCAGAAAAAGAAGATCCTCGCCTTGAATAGTTATGACTTGGATAGGGATTGTTCGATACATGCGCATCCCGTTCGAAGGAAGAAATCGCAGCCTCACTCAGATGCGTGGATGTAAAGCCTTGAGCACTGCCAAGATGCGCTTTGATTACTGAAATCACAGCATCTCGCACTTCCTGGGAACGTTGGAAACGCACCTCAATTTTCGCAGGGTGTACGTTCATATCCACAAGTTCTTTGGGAAGCTGAATAAAAAGACAACATGCACCGTGGCGACCATGGGGAACATAATCTTGATAGGCAATTTTTACGGCCACATGCAAAAGCTTATCCTTCACAGGACGCCCATTGACAAAGAAAAATTGCTCACTCGCCTGACTTTGGTTGTAGGTGGGCACACATGCAAATCCTGAAATCCCCACATCCCCCACACACGCATCCAGGACAACAGCATTATCTGCAAATTTTTGCCCAAGAACATTCAAGACTCGATTTTCATGAGACTCAGGAAAAACCTCAAAAATGGTTTTTTCCTCATGAATAATCTTAAAAAAAACATGGGGAGAGACAAGAGCAAGTCTTTGAACTACCTCTACATGAGAGGACATTTCTGATGCATTGGATTTCATAAACTTAAGACGTGCCGGTGTTGCATAAAATAAATCACGCACCTCTACACACGTTCCATGGGATTTGAGAACTGTTGAGGGAGAGGACGCCTGTACATCCCCACCATACACATGAATACACCAACCATGATCATCCTCAGGGGAACGACTATGGATAGAAAGCCGCGAAATCGAGCCAATAGAAGCCAAGGCTTCCCCCCGAAACCCTAGGGACGATACGTTAAAAAGATTATCATCTGGAATTTTTGATGTGGCATGTCGCACCACCGCTTTTTCAAGATCATCCCGAGACATACCAAGGGCATTGTCTGTGACAGAAATCAAGGACTTCCCAGCATCCTTTAATTGAATCAAGAGAGACGTCGCCCCCGCATCAAGAGCATTTTCACAAAGCTCTTTGATTACAGAAGAGGGCCGGTCAATAACCTCACCCGCAGCAATTTGATTAATTAAATTAGGGGGAAGAAGGCGGATCGTTGACATCAAAGACCGCCTTAAGGATTAGTCCTCATCCTCGTCTTCGAGGTCAGCATCTTCAGAAGCATCATCATCTTCGGAATCTTCTTCCTCATCATCTGAATCGGCGAGGGGGAGAGCTTCCATCTCCATGGATTGCCCATAGGCTTGATCCATATCTTCATCAAGGTCTTCTTCTCTATCATCCATGTGGGATAGCTTTTGCATTCCTTTGATTAAAGCCTCTTCAAGCTCAGTTGCCGGCACTGTTCGATCAGCAATTTCACGTAGCGCCACCACAGGATTTTTATCATTATCACGAGAAACTGTAATATTTGCACCCGCAGCAATATCGCGGGCTCTTTTTGCCGCCAGAAGAACAAGATCAAAACGATTGGGAACAATTTCAATGCAATCTTCAACAGTTACGCGTGCCATGAGTCAAATCCTATCCAAAAATACGAATGGCTTATCATAGTGTTAGCCATTCCCAGATGCAAGAATAAACTCTCTTTCTCACCCGTTTCGTTAAACACCTTTCCAATTATGAAACTCTTCGCTAGAATTTCGGAAATTTATAGAGAATAATAATATTGTTTTTATGACATTCCTACGCAAAGAGTATCTAGGCCTTTTCATTCTTTTTATCGTCCACCTAATCGTTTTATGGCCAGGAACCCTAAGCCCTGATAGCCAGGGTCAATACAATGCCGCTATTGCAGGACAATACTCTGACCATCATCCCTTTATTATGTCTTTTTTATGGCGGTATTTGGATAAGCTCTATCCGGGTCCCGGCCTTATGCTCCTCATGCAACTTAGCCTTTTGTATGGCTCAACGCTTTTTCTCATCAAAAGCGTTGATCATCAAAAGTGGCGCTTTGCGTTGATGTTTACCCCCCTCATTCCTCATATTCTTTGCTACTCTTGCATGATATGGAAGGACGTAGCATGCGCTTATTCTTATATGTTTGTGCTCTGCACACTTGCATACCTCAGCGTCCGAGATAAAAAACTCACATTTTCAATGCTTTTTCCACTTCTGATTATTCTAGCCTATGGAACACTCGTTAAGTTTCAAGCGCAATACCTAGCCCCCATCGTACTCATATGGATGGCACTTCATAGGGCTGACTACACCTTTAAAAAATCTTTTCTTAAAAATGTGCTTGTTACTGCCTCAATCTTTTATGGAATGATTGCATCCATTCAACATTTCGGACCCAAAGTCCAAGAAAATCACTCATGGCAGTTTGTTAAGCTCTATGACCTCTCTGCAATTGCAGTTCATCTGAATGAGGATATCTTTCCAGAATTTACAAAAACAAAAACCTTCTCTATGAAAGAACTTCATCAACGTTTCAATCATCAACGTGTCGATGACCTTGTCTTTTCTGATCCGATCCTTCAAAAAGGAAGCACAGAAGAGGAACGTCAGAAGGTTTGGAACACCTGGGCCAGTGAGGTTTTAAAACATCCACTCATTTATCTGCGTCATCGTGCTGCGAATCTGGGATACGTCCTTCTTTCCACGCCTGGTTTTGATCCCATTTCACGGTTCATCAATCAAATTTCGGAACCGGGAAGCATGACTCACAAAACTCTGTACATAAGCGCTCGTATTACTGGTTACCTTTTCCTTGCCCATCTGATTGGTATTGCCCTCAGTTTTGGATATCTTATGTTAAGCCTTGTAACACTCGGCAAAACAAGAAGCGCCATCCCTTTGTTTTTCCTCAACGCCACAGGTCTCGCAATGGTCTTCTTCCTCTATTTTTTCTCCATGGCTGGCACACCACGGTACACTTACATCAGCATATGCCTTGTTCATGCATCCCATGTTTTTGCGTGGATGTGTTGGAAGAGAAGAAAACAAACATCTCCCCTCTCCTCATCTTGAGGGAATTGACTCCAACCTTGCACGACCACCTATTTTATGCTTTATAAAAACATTATTTATTTTCAGATCTTTTCATGTTGACAACCGCACTGAAACATATCGCATTTATCATGGATGGAAATGGCCGTTATGCAAAAAAGCATCACATCCCCACCATTCAAGGACATGCTAAGGGTGCGGAGACGATGAAAAGTATGGTGCGTCTTTGCAAAAAAATAGGGATAGAGCATGCGACGTTTTGGGCTTTCTCTACCGAAAACTGGAAGCGCCCAAAAATATGGCTCGATCAGTATTTTAAACTTGCGGATCATTATTTAGCAAAACAGTCTGAAGTTTTCTTTGAAAATGAGGTTCGTTTCAAGGCTGTTGGAAATTTAATCCAGCTTCCCCTATCAACGCAGAAATTACTAAAAAAGCTTGAAGAAGAAACAAAGCATTTTGAGGGAATGCAGGTCAACATTGCACTCTCCTATGGGGGTCGAGATGATCTTGCACGTGCTATGACTCACATCGGTGAAAAAATCAAACAGGGGATTATTAGCCCTGAATCTATCTCCGAAGCACTTATCGCAGAACACCTCGACACAGCAGGACTCCCCGATATTGATATTTTGGTACGAACCGCTGGAGATCAACGTCTCAGTAATTTTATGCTTTATCAGCTTGCTTATACCGAACTTTACTTTACCCAAACACTCTGGCCAGATCTCTCAGAAGAGGAGATTATTCAGATTGTAAAGGATTTTTCACAACGTGAGAGACGCTATGGTAACTACCTCGATGCCCCAACATCTTAACCTTATTCGACGTATTCTGTCGTCTTTGATCCTTATTCCCGTTGCACTTTTGATTCTCTTCAAAGGTGGAGATCTTGTTAAAAAGGTAACTGTTGTCATTTTAGGCATCGGTATGGCCTATGAATGGGGCATGATGTCAAAGGTGCGCCTAGCACAGCTATCCACCCCCATTCTTGTTGTACTTTTTGCACTTTTGCACGTCAGCAGTCTCCCAACACCACTTGCTTTTGCGCTTATTCTCCCTCTCTTTTTTATTTATGGCGCCAAGGAATGGGTCTATTCCCTCGGCACTCTCTACATCCTTATGGCAACCCTTTGCCTTTTTAATATTGTCAGCGCCCCTCCTTTGGTACTTTTGTGGATTTTAGGCATTGCTTGGACGGGGGATATTTTTGCTTATATTGCAGGAAGATCCTTTGGTGGCCCAAAACTTTGGACTGCAGTAAGCCCCAACAAAACATGGTCTGGCCTTATCGGTGGAACGCTTATGGCCACAATCCTTGGCGGTATTCTTGGCTGGCAGATTGGAATATCCCAACATGCCTTAGTCTTGAGCTTCATTCTCTCTCTTTCGGGTCATTTAGGCGATCTTTTAGAGTCTGCATCCAAGAGATATTATGAAGTCAAAGACAGTGGCAACCTTATTCCGGGACATGGTGGACTTCTTGACAGACTCGACAGCCTCCTTTTGATGTCCATTGTTTTTATTACAGCAAGTTTTATCCTCAAGATAAGCATTGAATAATAGAGACTATGACTTTGATGAGTTTGGGTACCCCTTAAAAAAGTCTTTGTCGCCTATACGATTCCCTTTTAAGAGTTTTGTGAAATCCTCTTCGGTCGAATCTCCGTCTTGGCCGTCATCCCCGTTTTGATCATCATCGGGAAGATCATTCCCTAAAATGCTTTCATCCTCCGCCGCATGAGGATCAAGGTCATCTTCCCCCCATATAACATAAGGGGATACACACAGAATTGCGTATATCCCCAAGATGTTGATCAAGCGCTTCATATGAGTTATTTTTTCTTCCCTTTCTTCGCACTTTTAGCTGCCTTATCTTTTTTGGGCTTATCTTTTTTGGGCTTATCCTTTTTAGGCTTATCCTTTTTAGGCTTATCCTTTTTGGGCTTATCCTTATCCTTCTTATCTTTCTTGTCTTTTTTGTCGGACTTATCTTTTTTGTCCTTCTTATCTTTCTTATCCTTCTTCTCGGACTTATCTTTTTTGTCCTTCTTATCTTTCTTGTCTTTTTTGTCGGACTTATCTTTTTTGTCCTTCTTATCTTTCTTGTCTTTTTTGTCGGACTTATCTTTTTTGTCCTTTTTATCTTTCTTGTCTTTCTTGTCGGACTTATCCTTCTTATCTTTCTTATCTTTCTTGTCTTTTTTGTCGGACTTATCTTTTTTGTCCTTTTTATCTTTCTTGTCTTTCTTGTCGGACTT
>JBDHTO010000037.1:0-10736 GCA_039808665.1 Alphaproteobacteria bacterium
TATGTCGGCTCAAAATATCTAAAAGGGCAAGAATATTTAAGGTTTCGGTCATGTTTTCCCAATTGTTTGGAAGAGCCATAGACAAGCCCTTGAAAAACTGTGTTTCAAATGCTTTGGGCATTTTATGGGCATAGCGCGTCATATTGGCAATATCTTGGAGGAAAGACCCTGAAAAGCTAAATTCCGTATCCAAAAGGGCGGATATCTCCCATCCATTTTCACCCGTTGTCACAAGGATATTTTCTGGACCAAAATCACCGTGAGTAAAGTGGGGATTTTTTTCCAAAATGGTAAAGTCTGTATGTTCAATACGTTGAACGATGGCGTTTATCATGGTTGTGCTCAACGCACGTTGAACAGGTTCCTTTTGAAGGGCATTTAGCCCATATGCTTTGATATCCCTAGCATAATCGATGATCTTGATATTGAGTGCTTCGTCAAAAAAACCAGCATGATCAAAGGGAAATTTTTGAAAACTGCTTAAGAGTTTTCCAACACTTTCCATGATTCGAAAGTCAGGATCCTTGTGGTTAAGCAGAACATCACGAAGGGATATACCGGGCATATCTTCTAGGATAGAAAAACTTATCCCATCATACATGCCCGTATAAAAAACCCTGGGAACGGGGATTTCACCCCTTAGCATATGATAGATATTTTTCTCTCTCATCCCCGCTTTGGAATCACTCAGGTAAAGGCGAAGAATAGCAGAAGAATCCTTTCCATGAACCCTGAGGTTGAGATTACGATTTCCACCACTTAGGATATCAAAGGATTCTGGTATAAAATTTGGAATACCTTGATCCATCAAGGTTTTTAGGATGTGCTGAGAGGGTAAGGATTCTTCTAAATACGGGTGTTCCCAATCTTTTTTAAACATGGTTTAGTTCCTTACCTGAATCAACTCAGATGACTCTATCAAAAATGGATAAGCTGGAAAATGAAAACAGAGTTTAGTCGGTACCTTGACAAGATTTTCAGAGTGCTTTAGTTCCTGTGAAGAGAGTGATTCAAATACAAGGTTGGATAGGATGCGCGCTTTTGTAATGTTTTTATTTCTGCTGCTTCAGACAGAGGGGTACTGTGGAAAATTGGATGGAAAAATTGCCATTATTACGGGAGCAAGTAAGGGCATTGGAAAAGACATTGCCAAGCTTTTTGCAAAAGAAGGTGCAACCGTTGTTTTAGCCAGTCGTACTGAAAATGATTTGAAAAATGTGTCTATTGACATTCAAAAGTCGGGTGGAAAAGCTTCTTATACGGTGACTGATGTTTCAAAGCTCCAAGATGTGGAAAATCTTGTCTCCCAGACCCTCAAAGATTATGGTCGTATTGATATTTTAATCCATAATGCGGGTATATATCCCATAAACCTTGTAGAAGATATGCAGGCCCAGGAATGGGATAAGGTGATCGCCACAAATCTTACGAGTGCGTTTTATCTTGTTAAAGCTTGTCTTCCCACAATGAAAAAGCAGAAATATGGAAGAATGATTTTTACATCGTCTATTTCAGGGCCGCGTGTGGGGCTTCCCGGTGTATCACATTATACGGCGTCCAAGGCGGGGATGAATGGATTTATGCGAACGATTGCCATAGAACTTGCAAAGTATGGTATTACCGTGAATGCTGTTGAGCCTGGAAATATTATTTCAGAAGGATTTGAAGAGATGGGGGAAGAACACAAACGCAAGATACTTTCCGCTATCCCGATGAATCGTCTTGGTACGGGAGAGGATGTGGGGCAGGCACACTTGTTTTTGGCAAGTGATGCTGCAAACTATATCACAGGACAATCAATCATTGTGGATGGGGGACAAACACTTTCTGAATCGGATGCTTTAATCCCTCGATAGGGTCCCAAAAACGTCGTTTTGAAAAATATTACAAATTAAAAGCTCGGCACATAACCGGGCTCTTTTTTTGAGATTCGCCAAGAGCTCTCTTACTCGTTTTTGTGAATATGTTTGTCGGGTGTGACATCCTCAATCAGGTGTATGTGAGCGTATTTGCCATGTTTTTCAGTAATATCCACCAACTAATAAATAACTTTAACTTGAATTGTATATTTTTGATCTTATATAGAAAACATACACAAAGATAAAGATGATGGGATAATTATGAATGCACAACGATTATGTCAAATTTTGCTGAGCACTGCGACAGTTCTTTATCTTCTTCCTCTTAACGCGATGGAGATGGAGGGAGATCCTGATGAATCGAATATGTATGACGTACCCATAAATGTTTCAGCAAGGAGGGCCCCAACACATAAACGTCCGCGCGATGAGGTTCAAAACAACACACAAGAAAAACCCCTCAAAAAGAAAAGAAAGATAGGGGGAGAAAGCGAACCCTCTCTCGAGATAGAAATTGCTGAAGCTCCCAAAGTTCCTCAGGACTCATTTGTCCATTTTCCGGATGAGTTACGTGCTTATTTCATAGGTTTCATGAATCTTAAGGATCCTGATATAGCCTTTCATGCAACAAACAAGGCATATCATACGCTGATGGAGTCAAAATATGCGGAACTCAATCGCTCTCTTAGGCATGTTCAATGGCATGGTTCAGATCTAACACAGCGTAATTTGTATTTTTTTAATACACGTTACCGTACTTTACTTGGATTGTATGCCAATATCAAAAAGGGAATAGTCTATAAAGAAGATAGAACTCGCTTTGAAAGACTTTGCACAATCATTCAAGAAGCTCCTTTCTTTGAGAGCCAGCATCCTTCCAAAACCTATGCCAATTTTTTGCGTTTGGATCTTGCAGTAGTACGTCCTACAGATTTTGATGTTGGATTTTTCGATGAACAAAATCGTAGAGCTCTACAACAAGCTTCAGCTCCTTTGGGGAGCATGCTTCGCACGTTTGCCGCACAAGAAAATCCCAAAACGCTCCAAAATGAAACGGCCCTTTATTTTCATTGTGCATGTTTTGCTTCTTCTTTTTCTGAACACGCATTCAAGGTCTTAAAGAAGCAACCCTTATACACACAATTAACAGGGTCTTTTATGGATGTCCTGAATGAAGAGCTTTTGACATTAAAATCAACACCAGGATTGTCTAGTGGCCCTGAGTGGGACGAAACCTGGGAGAGGATAATTGATCTGGATCCAGGTGTGACACTTAGACAATTGTACGAAGCCGTTTTTTCCCATCTTAAATCAGGGCATGATTCTAAGGTTTCCAAATATATTGAGAAAATAGGGGAGATTTTTGGGAAAGAAGCTAAAGAAGTTCTAGCAAAATATTATTGGGATATTGGCACCCACTATTTTGATGACCGAGAGAATTCCAAGGCTCTTCCGTACTTTATGAAGGGGCTTGAGTTTTTTGGAGAATATCCTCCAGCAGAGTTTTACGATAATATTGCTACTGCTCATTATCAAGAAGAAAATTTTGTCAAGGCCGCTGAGTACTACGAGAAAGAGCTTGAGCTTCTTGGAGAGCGAGCCAGGGCAGTTGAGTATACACCTCTTTGTGAGTCCTATTTTCACGCAGGAAATTTTCTCAGGGCTATGGAGTGCTATGAGAAAGTAATTGAAATTTGTAATGGTGATATTGATAGTATTGGCGTAGAAATTATTTATTCCTTCCTTACCATGTGTTACATGAAATTAGAAAATGGGGAGGATGAAAAAATCATCCACTATGGTGAACAGTGGTATGAAAAGGAATACGAGATACCTATTCCTCCTGAAAAAGTAGAAGAGATTCTTCAAGCCCTTAGGGCTGCCTATACGCGTATGGGAAATCACGAACGTGCAGACTTTTTTGGTAAAGTTCTTGAGGAATTTAATCAAGAAGATGTGGAGGAGTTAAGTGAAGAAGAGGGATCAGATCCAGAAGCATCCCAGGGATAAATGAGATGTTCTTGAATGATGGATCTCGGGATAAGAAAAGCCTTGAGCCCTTCGCGACCATTAAACAAAGGCTTGAAAGCAAGGTGCTCTCTTTGTGACCTCTTTTCAAAGGGATTTTTCAGGTCGAAAGTGTTCGAGGTACTGAAAATAGAGACCTTTTGATGAAAAAAAGCCCGGCATATAACCGGGCTTTTTTATAGGAGAGAGTGTGATCTTCACATAAACTTTAGTAGTGTCTGTGAATATGTTTGTCGGATGTAACATCACCGACAAAGTGCTCGCGCAAGGGTGCTGTTGTTTTCTTCCCAACATTATCATAGTTTTCCTTAATCCACTTATCTGCAGCAGCGCGACCTTTTTCGAAAAGGTGCGTCAGGAATTCCCACTCTGTGTTGAGTTTACTGGACCAGCCGAGATCTTGGAACACAGACTCATCCTCAATCAAGTGCATGTGAACACGCTTGACTTTGTTTTTGTCCAAAAGTCCCTTGTCAATCAGGTCGCTGATAAAGCTAATTGCACGCATCTCACGAACAACGGACGCGTTGTTTGTAATTTCATTCAATCTATCCGCAATTTCCCGTGATGATGTGGGGAGGTGCTCGCGTACTGTGGGGTTGAGCTGTACCAAAACGATATCCGGTGTTTCGCAATTATAGATAAGTGGGAAAAACACAGGGTTTCCAATAAATCCACCATCCCAATAATATTCACCATCCACCTTCACGGCGTTGTGAATTGTTGGAAGACACGCTGTTGCAAGGAGTGCTTCTGGCTTCAACTCTGCGTTGCCAAAAACTTTCAAACGGCCTGTATAAACGTGTGTGGCACAAAGATAAACTTTGACATCCGTGTTTTTACGAAGGTAATCAAAGTCAAAACATTTGATGATTGTATCGCGAAGAGGGTCTGTCCCCATAGGGTTGAGTTCATAGGGAGAGAACATGCGGCTAAGCAAGTCAAACATCAAAAACCCGGGTGAATTATACATGGTATACTTACCAAGCATCTTATCAATAGGACCACGATTATTGAGGGAGCTATGTTTACCAACATTGGAAATTTCCTGCCAAAATTTGCGCAGTTCTTCTCGAGCTGTTTGTTGATTACCCTTCATTAATCCCTGAGCAACAGCAACAGCGTTCATACCACCCGCACTTGTTCCTGTAACACCTTCGATTTTAAAGCGACCATCTTCAAGGAGCCTATCCATGACACCCCAAGAAAACGCACCATGGGCACCACCGCCTTGGAGAGCAACAGAAATAGCTTTTTGCTCATTACCGTTGCCAGATGCCTTTTTCGGTGCTGCTGCAACTTTATCTTCTTTTTTTACCGTTGGTTTTTTTGTGGCCATATCAACATTCCTCCTAGAGCCCTTTAAGAGCTTCTGCACGGTTTTCCTTAATGGAAAGCATGCTCGAGAAGCCGCTTATATCAAAAACTTCCTTAATGTGAGGTTTCATTCCGCAAAGGTGGAGTGCTCCAGATGAGGCTTTAAGTCTTTTTGCAGCCATCAAAATGACACGAAGTCCCGCTGAGCTGATGTAGTCGAGTGTGGAAAAATCGATGATAACCTTATTTCCATCCTCAAACCCGCCGAGCACGGCATCTTCAAAACCCTTGGCAACAGCGCTATCAACGCGTCCGTGAAGAGTCAGAATAACCGTTTGACCTTCTTTTTCAACCTTTACATCCATGTCATCCTCTCTACCTAACAACCTATACCAAAAGTATTAATTTTTAATTAATGGGGAAACTTTAATGTCAAAATATTGTGATCATCCTTAAATTCGTATTTCAAATCCCTGGCAAATGTTTTAGCAAAATAGACGCCAAGACCACCTATGGGCCTGTCTTCAACGCTCTTTGAAAGATCTGGCATTTTGGCTGAAAGAGGATCAAAAGGAACGCCATTATCGCGAAGTGTAATCAACAGCGTATCATCAACGCCGTCGTACTCAATCTCCACATGAATTTTCCCTTCTTTTTTCTCTGGAAATCCATAAGAAATAATATTTGTCATAAGCTCATCCAGGACAAGATTGATATTGAACATAAGCTTATCGGAAAGATCATGAGTTTTTTGAAGGTCAATTAACAGAAAACCCAGTCGGGAAATTTCCGCGATATGATTTTTAAATGTCCAGATTTCCTTGAATTTATTCACCCTTAAGCTCCTTAATACGAAGTGCAAGAGTTGTAATATCATCGGACTGTGGAGCACCCTGTGTAAATTGCCGCACATCTTTGACGAGATCGTCGATGTATGTTTTTGAGCTTGCCTTGGAAAAGTTTGGCAAAGATTCCTTAAGACGTTCAACCGTGTATTCTTCAAATTTTTTGTTCATGGCTTCGTTTACACCGTCTGTAAAAAGCAAAAGGTCATCCCCTTGATGAAGTTTGATATGACCATCTTCGTAGGTTGCTTCGTCAAAAATCCCAAGGGCGGGTCCATTTTTTCCGATGATTTCAGAAACCTCGTTGCCGTGTCGAAGAACGGGGTAACAATGGCCTGCGTTGGCAAATGTAAAATCACCTGTGCGAATATCAAGAACACCGTAAAAAAGTGTGACAAAGAGCCCTGCATCGTTACCGGAAATAAGGCTTTGGTTAACTTTGCTCACACACTCAGAGGGTGTTTTACAAAAGGGAGCATAAGCACGCATGAATGTGCTGGAAACAGCCATGAAAAGACCGGCTGTTAATCCTTTTCCAGAGACGTCCGCCATAATAACCGCAAGATGATTTTCATCAAGCCAGAAGTGATCATAGAAGTCCCCCCCAATATCAACAGCAGGAATCATGCCACCGCTCAGGTCAATAAAGGGGTTATCCTTAAAGGTTTTTGGCAAAATGGATTGCTGCAACTTGGCGGCGATGGAGATCTCTTTTTCTACGGAAACAAGTTTTTCCTTGGCATGCATAGCACTTTTAAGGACAGCAAGATGTTCCATGGCACGATTAATTGTGGAGTCAAGGTCACTAAAATCAACGGGTTTTGTGACAAAGTCAAAGGCCCCTCTATTCATGGCTGTTCGAATGTTTTCCATGTCTCCATAAGCAGAAACAACAACAGATTTAACATTGGGGTACTTTATCTGAACATTCTCAAGGAGTGTGAGTCCATCCATTTGAGGCATGTTAATATCTGAAATAATAAGCTCGATATCGGAATGTTGAGCGAGAATGTCGAGGGCCTCTATGCCGTTATGAGCAAAAAATAGCTCATACATGCCCTCACGAATTTGCCGGCGAAAGCGCTGCATAATCAGGGGCTCTAGATCAACCTCATCATCTACAAAGAGTATTTTTATCATCCCGGAATCTCAAAAGTAATGGTTGTTCCAACACCGAGTTTGCTTTCTATTGTGATTTTTCCGTGGTGTTTTTCTTCTATAATTTGCCGGGTAAGAAATAAACCCAAACCTGTGCCAGAAGATGCCTCTTTTGTTGAAAAGAACGGCTTAAAAAGATGATCCTTGACCTCAGGTGTCATACCCATACCGTTGTCTTTTATAGAGATTTTCCACCTATTATCTTTATTTTCGATAGAAATAGTTAATATTGGGCTAAATTCTGAGTCTTTTTTCCATTTTTCATAGAGGGTAAAGAGTGCATTATCCGTCACATTGAGAATAGCACGGCCCAAATCATGGGGAAAAACCTTGCCCATAGGGTCTTTTGAGTAATTTCTTGCGAAAGTCACATTAAATCCCGCATCAACACTTCTCCATGTGTGATAGGCGAGCATGATATAGGTATCCGTGAGTTTGGAAAGACTTGTAAGTTCTAGTTTATCTTCCTTCTTTCCTCCTTGGTGCAAAAGACCTTGAGAGATGATTTGGATACGCTCGATTTGTGTTTGCATAGCTTTTGTGTTGTTTAAAAGATTTTCGATCAAATCCTTTGATTCGCCTGCGCTTCCCTTTGAAATACTTCCCCGAAGATCGTGGAGTAAGTCGATTTCTAGGCTCAGATAGTTTTTAATAATATTTGTGGGGTTTTTGAGTTCGTGTGCGACGCCCGCAACCATATACCCCATTTGTATCATAGGCTCAAGATCAAGAAGTCGTTTATCAATATCGTTTTTCATAACATCCCTGCTACGAAGATTCCTGGTTTTTAAAGTATCTCCCGAACTTCGTTAATATGGTGTAAAAGAACATGACGCATTTTACGCATGGCTCGAGTTTCAATTTGGCGAACGCGCTCTGTGCTTAATTTCATATCCTTTGCAATTTCACTAAGAGTTTTATTTTGTTCATGGAGTCTTCTTTGGGTAATCACGTAACGCTCATTGGAATTGAGCTCATCAAGCGCTTTGGAAAGCCAGTGTTTACGCCATTTTTCATCATGAACTTTTGTTGTTGCGTCTTCTGGATCGGGACGCTCATCCGGTATAAAATCCTGCCACTCCTGCTCAACCTTTTCGCTGATGGGAACACTGAGGGAAAGGTCTTGCTGAAAAAGGCGCTTTTCCATTTCTTCAACATCCCTCACCGCGACGTTAAGGAGTGTTGCGATCTCAGCACGGTGTGTATCACTTAAATAGTCAGAAGAAACGCCAAGGATTTGATTTTTAAGGCGTTTAAGACGAAAAAAGAGGATTTTCTGACTCGACGTGGAGCCAGTCCTCACAATGGACCAATTGCGCAGAACATAATCTTGGATTGTTGCGCGTATCCACAGCTTCGCATAGGTTGAAAACCGAACGTTACGGTTGGGATCAAAACGATCTGCAGCGCATAAAAGACCGATATTACCCTCTTGGATAATGTCTGAAAGTGGAAGACCATAAAAGCGAAAGCGTATGGAGATACTAATGACAAGACGTGAAAAGGATCGAATAAGCTGATGAAATGCTGCTTCGTCTCGATTATCTCGCCACGCAAGGGCAAGTGCTTTTTCCTCAGATGGCTCCAAGAGCGGCTCTCGCATCAACTGACGAACAAATTCCATATCCGCCAAGCGACTTTTGTGGTCGTCTTGAATCATCCCAAACGCTTTATCCCTAGTTCATGTGATCATTTAATCACAATGATATTAAGATATGATTAATATAGGATAAAAATATAGATGGTTGATCAATATAAAATTGATAATAGACAAATAGAATAAAAATAAGAGTGCGTGTTCCCAAGGCGGAAGTGTTAGTCCTATGGAGCCGTCACCAGAATCTCTCGAATAATTTCCTCACCAAGGGATTGAATCACCTTTTCATCAGATCCTAAACGACTGTTGAGTGTTGAAAATTCGTCATTCGCATCAAGATGGAAGGATGTGACAGAATCGACTTTTCCTTGCCTGAGAATCTTTCCTTTTTCAGAAAGAGTGTAATCAGCAATCATAACGTTTTGTGAGCGTGTTGCCGTTGCGTCTACGCCAAAGCTTACGTCCATAACGCTTTGAGAAAGAGTAATATCAAGGGTGCGTGGCTCCTTGAATTTCATAATACTCAAACGCTTTTGAAGGTATTGATAAAAGGCGTGATTGGGATAGCCCTGAATCCCTCTGATATTAACTTTAACTGTAAAACCTTCCCCTGATTGGGTGAGCGATTTACTTCCATAAGGTTCTGGTGCCAAAAGTGGCTGGAATCCACAACCTGATAAACATACAGTCAAAAGTAAAAGTTTTTTAAACAACGATGCTCACAATCTTTTTTGGGACAACGATGATCTTTTTAATAGCCTTACCCTCAGTATCACGCAACACACTGGGGAGTGCAAGGGCCGCTTGTTTAATCGTTTCTTCCTGAGCATCGACAGGTATGACAATGGTTCCGCGGAGCTTGCCATTGACTTGGACGGCCATTTCAATTTCGTTTTCAGCGGCAAGTTGAGGGTTAAAGATTGGCCAAGCTGCGTCATGGACAAATCCTTCGTATCCCAAACCTTCGTACATTTCAGAGGCAAGATGAGGCGCAAAAGGCGCAATCATAATGGTGAGAGGTTTAAATGCGTTTAGGATGGCTTCCTTTGAAACATTCTTTTGCATAGCTTCTTCGAGGTCTCGCGTAAGTTCCCGGTGAAGGGCGATAACCTTGTTAAATCCATGCCTCTCAAGGGTTTCTGTAATATTTTTGATGGCCTTGTGGGTTATTTTTTCAAATTTCACAGAGAGATCTTGGTCTGGATTTTGAGGAGTATAATTTTTGACGGTGTCCACAAGCCTAAAAAGTTTGCTGAGATATCTCCACGCACCATCAAGGCTATCCTCGTTCCAATCAAAATCACGGTCATAGGGCGTGTCAGAAAGAACGAAAAGACGTGCCGCATCCGCACCATAAGAATCGAGAATGGTAAGAGGATCGACAAGATTTTTCTTAGACTTACTCATTTTTTCAGAGCGCCCAAGTTTTACGGGAGATTTATCAGAAATACGGATATAAGATCCATCCTTTTCCCGGACAACTTCGTCGGGATAGAGCCATTTACCTTCGTTACTTGTATAAGTTTCATGACAAACCATGCCTTGGGTCAAAAGCTCGGCAAACGGTTCATCCGCCTGAACATAACCAAGGTCCCGGAGCACTTTTGTAAAAAAGCGAGAATACAAAAGATGTAGAACCGCATGTTCAACGCCACCGATATAGCAGTCCACAGGCATGAGGCGATTCGCTGCTTCTGTTTCCAGAGGTTTTGAGCTATGGGGATTTGTGAATCTCAAAAAATACCAGGAGGACTCAAAAAATGTATCAAAGGTATCCGTTTCTCGAAGAGCCTTTTTCCCGCAAGATGGACAATGTGTGTGTTTCCATGTGGGATGTCGATCGAGAGGGTTTCCGGGGGTGGAAAAATCCGGATCATCTGGAAGGGTGAGGGGAAGGTTTTCTTGCCTCTCAGGAACGGTACCACAGTCATC
>JBDHTO010000038.1:0-10597 GCA_039808665.1 Alphaproteobacteria bacterium
TTGAGGTGAAGAAGTGGTTTTGTTGCCCCCTCCTCTGGGATGTCCGATGCCTTCAGCTTTGGATCCTTTAAAAGAGAGGCAACCATCTTTCCCGCTCTTACACCAATCATCCGTTGATTCGGTCCAAGTGCAGCAATAGCACCATTCTTTACCAAATCATCATCACTCACAAAAGCGGGTTTTTTGGTTTCTTGACCTACCTTTAAAACGGCATCAAAAGCTGAAAGTGCAGTGTTATCGTTATTCACAAAAAGTGCATCTACTTTGTTCGCGATACTCATGGCCGCTGTGTATATATCGCTTGTTTTTGTTGCCACAGCGAAGACAACCTCTAAACCATATTTTGCAGCACTCTTTTTCATAGGCTCCACCAGGGCTTCGGAGTTTACCTCCCCCGGGTTATAGATCACACCGATAGACTTAAGATTAGGCATAATCTGTTTGAATTTTTGAAACTGTGTATCACTATCCACATAGTTAGAAACCCCGGAAATATTCCCGGTCAGCTTTGCCGCTTTTGGATCAGTCACAGACGCATAAATGATCGGAATTGTGTCGTGCACTGTTTGAACAGCTACTTGAGAGGGCATTGTTCCAATGGTTACAATGACATCAGCGTGTTGTCCCATGAATTTTTGAACAATTTGACTTGCCAGTGCGGGATTTCCTTGAGCGGACTCCCACGCAACCTTGACGGTTTTTCCATTAATAAAACCACTGTCAACAAGTGCTTCAAGTATCCCCAATCTTGAACTATTGAGGGCGGGGTGATCCACCGCTTGGATAATACCTACTTTTTTGAGTTTGTCATCCTCGCAACCACTGAGGGTTAAAAGGGAAAAGAGAAAGGGAACTACGGTTTTTAACTGCATGAAAATCCTCGCCAATAAAAAAATTCTTTGTCATCTGTATTAATATTTTTCATATGAAGTGAATGATGATGGTGCATATGGCTCTCCTATACTTTTGTTTTGACAAGATGTGCCTGAATCAAAAGAGATTTTGGAATCTCGATCCCAAAATTCTTCGCCACATCCGGGTTCAACGTTAAAATTTCTTTGGAAGGTTTCTTAACCCCTAAATCCCTTATTTTCTCCCCCTTTAAAAAGGAAACAACCATATCTCCTGTATCAAGACCAATTTCGTACTGGCCAAAAGCAACACTTCCAAGGGCTCCTCGCTCCACAGATTCTGGATCACCCGTAAAGATGGGAATCTGATGGGCATTGGTTACTCTCAAAACGCTCTCAAGCGCAGAGACGACTGTATTATCATTGGGAATAAAAATGGCATGGATGCCCTTTGAAATTAAATTGCGTGCAGCGTTGGCAACATCATTTGTGCTTGAAACGGCCGATTTCACAAGGATCAGACCAAGCTTTATACACTCTTTTTCAAAAACACTCACAAGAGCTACTGAATTGGCTTCCCCTGCATTGTAAAGAATGCCTATTTTCACCCCGGGTCCCATCACATCTTGAATGAGTTTGACCTGTTTTTCCGTGGGAAAGAAATCAGAGATTCCCGCAACCATATCACTCACTTGCCCTGGATCCTCAAGCTTGGCAGAGACAGGATCACTTACTGCACTAAAGATAACAGGAATACCCGAAGATTTTGCAGCACTCACCGCAGCCTGAGCCGAAGGTGTAGTGATAGGAACAATCACAGCGGGCGCTAAACTTACAAATTTTTGGGCGACCTGAAGAGCGATCGATGGGTTACCCTGAGCATTTTGAAAAATGATTTGATCATCCGTTAGCCCATATTCCCGCAGCTTCACAAGAATTCCCTCACGAATTTTATCAAGGGATGGATGGGGAACAATTTGTGTAATTGCCACAACAAGTTTTTTTTGAGAAGAAGCCACCTGAGGGGATGAATAGCGGTGATAAAGCGTAACAAAAGCAGCCAGCAAAATGCAAATAGCAGAAAACGTATATATCTTTTTAATCATAATAACACTCCAAAGAAACAAATGGACACATCAACAGTTTTAGTGACTGTGATGAAGACGCCATCGATGCATAGGAGAAAGATACATAAGTATAAAATCTTTTGTTTTTTCGGTTAACTTCATCATTATGCTTTACTTTTTAATGAAGCACAAACAGAAAAATAAAAATAACTGACGGGACACCACGGGTGAGACATATTAACAACAAGAACTCTTGCACTCTTCTCATTCTTGCGTATGATGAAGATATTGATTGACTGGATGGGAGGCAAAAATCTGTGAGTGAGTTGTCCCTTTTTTTTAAAAGATTTCTCAAGAACCCTAAGCAATTAGGTACTGTTGCACCCATTTCTAAAAAGCTTGCCCACAAAGCATCTCTCTGCATTCCCCACCCTTCAAAAGCAAAAGTGGTGGATTTTGGCGCTGGCACAGGACCTGAAATTCAAGCATTCCTGAACATGGGCGTAAAAGCCTCAAATATTGTCGCCATTGAGCTTGACCCGGAGCTTGCTCACCACCTGAAACAGAAATACCCAGATATTCGGGTTATTCAAGGCGATGCAAGTCAAGCGGGCTCTCTGATCCCTAAAGAATGGCGCGGTCACGTTGACGTTGTCTTTTCTGCGATCCCTTTTGCCTATCTTCCTCAGGAAATGAGAGAAAAGATTACAGAAGCTGCATTCTCTATCCTTCATCAAAAAGGACGCTTTCTGCACCTGACTTATAGTTTGTGGTCACCACTGGAAAATTACAAAAAAGACCTTATGGTTTCCCTTTGGGCGAATTTCCCCCCCGCATTCATATGGAGATACTTTCCAAAGAGTAACGAAGTTGAGTATAAAAGAGCAGCTTAGTTTTTTTATCCCATAAAGCAGGTCTCACCATAGTGAAAGAAGCAAAAAAAGTAAAAAAGGGTGAGGAGAATTTTTTATTCCTCAAACAATGGGTTAAAAACCCAAAGGCCCTTGGCTCTATTATCCCAAGCTCAGAATCTCTTGGAAAATTTATCTTTAAGCATATTCACGTAACTCCCGATGAATACATCGTTGAGATTGGTGCAGGAACAGGAAGCCTTACGCAAACCCTTCTACATTCTGGCATTATGCCAGAGCGCCTTATTGTCATAGAGCTTGACCCTTATCTCTATGATTTTCTCAAAAAAACCCTTCCAAGCCAAGTTACCCTTATCTGTGGTGATGCACGCAACTTACCAGACCTCCTGCCCCCCCATGCAAAAGGGCATATTTCAACGATTATCTCAGGCATCCCCATGGTTAATCTTACTTTGGAAGAACAAAGGCAGATTGTGGACGCATGCTTTATAACCATGGAAGAGAATGGAAATCTCATCCAGTTTACCTATACCCCGCTCTCCCCTCTTCCAGCAAAACGCCTTGGCCTCTCAAAGAAGCGCGTCGGGCACGTTTTAATGAATATCCCTCCCGCCACCGTTTGGAAATATCAACGCGCCCTGGTCTAAAGGATTTCCCTAGATTTTATTCAGAGGGATTTTAATATACTGAATCCCGTTACTTTCCTTTTGCCCCAATTCTCCAGCCCTAAGATTAACCTGAAGTGAAGGAAGAAGAAGCCTTGGGACAGGTTTTTGATAATCGCGTTTATTGCGTGTTTCCACATAACTTTCCCTAGAAATCCCCATTGAAATAAGAATATTCTGCGATCTTTCCTCCGACACCGTAGAGAGAAAGGAAACTTCACGTCCACCCGTTGGATAGTCATGACACATGTAAATTTTTGTTTCGGGGCGAAGATTTAAGATACGCTGAATGGAATCATACAGCACACCTGCATCACCTCCAGGAAAATCCGTGCGCGCTGTTCCCACATCAGGCATAAAAAGTGTATCCCCCACAAAAATCATATCTTCAATAAGATAGCTTGCGCATGCAGGCGTGTGTCCCGGTGTGTGCAACACCCTGACTTCCACATTGCCCAGATGAAATACCTGATTATCTTCAAAGATCACATCAAATTGAGAAGCTTTTACATCTGTGTCATTTTGTGTGTTGAAAATAGGCACCCAAAATTCCAAGACTTCCCGAATATGGGATCCAATCCCAATTTTTCCGCCCATAGACCTTTTGATATACCCGGCTGCGGTTAAATGATCTGCATGAATATGCGTTTCGAGAATCCACTCTAAAGAAAGCTCATTATCCTTAAGATATGTTATTACTTCGTCCGCGGATTGGGTTGTGACCCTCCCGGAAGCTGGATCGTAATTCAAAACGGAATCAATGACCGCAGCCTTTTGCGTATCCGGATCAGAAACGATATGGGTAAAGGTTGCTGTATCTTGGTCAAAAAATGTTTTTACAAGAGCCGTCATGCATCTATCCTTTCAAAAAAATTTCCTTAATAAACATGCAAGTCGCGACGATCATCACGAAATAACCAAATCCTTTTTTGAGATGTCTATCCTGTAAATTTTGGCCGATACGTGCGCCTATAAAAACCCCAAGAAGCGAGAGGCCCATATAAATCCCAAGATTACTAACGTCCCCCCACAGAAAATTTTTACTCGAAGCAACTCCCACCAAACAGTTGAGAGCAATCACAAAAAGGGATGTCACAACCGCTTGCTTCATCTCCATCTTCAAAAGCAAGACAAGAGAGGGAATAATCAGGAAACCTCCACCTGTTCCAAGCAGTCCGGTTGTTCCCCCCACAAAAAACCCAAGGATCATTGCAGTGAGTGTGTGTGTCCGTTGATCATTAACCTCAAGACGGTCACACATATCACGAATCATGAAATAAGAGGCAACCCACATCATGATCACAAGACACATCAAAAGAAAAACATCTACACTCCATAAACCAATCCGCGGAGGAAGATATGGCACAACAAATGCTCTAACGCTATACACGCCAAGGAGAGAGGGCATAAAAAAAGCTACCGCTTTTGAAAGAGAAAGTGATTGATAGGAGCGCAAAACCCCAAGTGTCGCACACACCCCGACAATAGCAAGAGAGTAGGTTGTCGCAAGTGTTACGGGCACTTTAAAAGCATACACGAGAATAGGGATTGCAAGAATCGATCCTCCCGCCCCCACAACACTGAGGGTCGCCCCCATGAGAATAAATAAAAGATAACTAAAATACGTCAAGGTTTTACTTCTTATTCCATGGCATATGGGCAAGAAGTTTTGCCATACCGCACCATCCGGAAAGACCCGCAAAAATAAGCCCCGCCCCCACAAACCCAGGAAGAATATAGAAAGATGGAGAGATCAATACTCCAAGGACTGTTCCAAAAAACACTAAACTTCCCGCAACAACCTGTGTTTGTCTATCAATGGGAAGTATGCGGCAAACTTGCGTTTGGGTGGGCTCTCCAGACTCTTTCCATGCAAGAATTCCCCCTTCAAGGGAAAAAACATCAAGATCCGGATTTTCAGAAAGAAGCTTCCGACAGGCTTCTTCACTACGCTTTCCCGAGCGGCAATGGATCACAATCTTTCCCTTTTGAGTTGGGAGCTTTGCACATGTTATGTCCCCAAGAGGAATAAGTGTCGCTCCTTCAATGGACGATTCCGCATATTCAAAGGGTTCTCGGACGTCAATCAGTGTGACTTTTTTTGCTTTTTTAAGGTCTTTGACTGTAATGATTTTTACCAAGGGAATCATCCTATAAAAGAGAAACTAGCTCTATTGTATCTCAATACAAAAAAGAATACAGCCCAGACAGAATTCGCGAGCTTTATTATCTTGAACATAAAAGAATTAGAGCTTCCAACCGAGTGTGAAAGAAAATTCATGGCTTATTGGTTTTGTATAAATTTTGCGGAGGAGGAGGTGCTCACCTCATCCCACTTAAAAAGTTTATTCCCCTGTAGGATCGGGAATATGAAACTCAATCACCGTAGACACACGACCATCAATCCCCATAATAAGCCCTTCTACCCAAAGACCTGGGTACTTCTCATGAATAAGCTCAGCTACCTTTTTCAGTTGCTCTTCATGGGCACATTTTTCATGTTCTTGTGTCTTTGTGTATTCTTTCCCCACCACATGTTTAAACATTCCACAATCAAGGTGGTCAATGATCATGACATGTTCAATATGATGAATAGCCTTAAGAATACGGAATTGCTCAAAAAAAGACTGACTCCAACTTGGAAATTTGTGGTTATGCACCCCGATAGATGCTCCAGGAAGCGCAATTTTATCATACTGGTCACGAAGTCCTCGCGCCTCCAGAAATCTGGTCACTTCATCATGCAAACGAAAATCGGAACATGTCACCACAAGGTAAGGCGCAACACTTGCATAAGCCTGCATGTCCTTAGAAGCTTTGATACTAACTTCTTCTGCCGTTTTTAAACTTGGTGGAACCGAGTTGGGGGCCATTTTTTGCTCATACACTATCTTTTTTTGCTGTGAGTCATGATACCTTTCTTTTGCCTGAATGCAAGAAAATCGTAGTGATAAAAATACCCTCACGTTATGATGATTCCCAAGAAAGTCCTATTATACTGAGGCCCATGTCAGATTTTATTGTCTTTTCCGCAGGCGGCACAGGTGGTCATATTTTTCCAGCTCTTGCCGTTGCAAAAGCTCTAACACACATTCTTCCCTCCTACAAAATTCACTTTATAACGGACAAAAAAGCTTCCGACCCGTCAGTTGTGTGGAAGCAATTCCTTCTTCCCCGAAAAAACTCAAAGGCAACTTTCCCACTTTTTATTCTCATGATGGCGATTCAAACCATCGTTCACATGGCAAAATTTTTGTATCACCGTCCAAAGCTTGTTGTGGGATTTGGTGGATATGCTTGCGTTCCTGTGGTTTTTGCGGCGCAACTTCTTGGTATTCAAACGATCCTTCACGAACAAAATGCATACCTTGGACGGGCACACCGTATTTTGAAAAATAAAGCATCAATGATTGCTCTTAGTTTTGAAAAAACAGAGGCTCTTCCCAAGGGCATCAAAACAATTTTGACGGGAAACCCTGTACGTTTTGAAAAAATTCCTGACTATAAAGCCCAAAAAAATCGCTTTCATCTTTTTATTTTTGGGGGAAGTCAGGGGGCTCATTCCTTTTCGACACTGATTCCAGAAGCCATCGCATTACTTCCTCAAAACCTACACAAACATATCTCTGTTACCCATCAAAGCAGACCTGAGGATATGGAAGCGACACAGGAACGTTATAAAAATCTTGGTATACAGGCGAACCTCTCTTCCTTTTTTAAGGATATGGAGACGGAATATTCAAACGCAGATATTGTCATCGCACGATCAGGAGCTTCTACAGTGTCAGAAATTAGTACAGCGGGAAGGTGCAGCATACTTATTCCCTACCCCTTTGCTATGGATGATCATCAATATTATAACGCAAAGGCATTGGGTAACACCTGTTACCTCTTTCGTCAAAGGGATATAACCCCTCAAAACTTAGCTTCACTCCTCCAGGAGCTCCTTGAAAATCCTTCACTCCGTGAAGAAAAAGCCAAAGCCATTCAAAAGTATTCCATGGCCAAAGCCTCTTCCCATTTTGCAACCGTGCTTAAAGAATTTTTAATGTCCCCTCCTTCGAAAGCGTAGCGCTCTCTCTTGACCCGTTTTCTGCTTTGTCATTAAATAGATCTCAGTGATCCTTCCTCCACTTGGCTTATGACAGAAATTAATCCACTCCTTTGGTCACCCGCTCAAGATTATATTGACTCAACACGCCTTAGCGTATTCATCAAAAATGTTGAACAAAAAGAATCTCTTCAGTTCAAGAGCTATCAACATTTTCACACGTGGACAAAGGAAAACGGGGCGCGTTTTTGGCGTTACGTATGGGAACAGTGTGGCGTTATTGGCACTGAGCCAACGTCATGGACTATTGAAGATGAAGATAATATGGAAAAGGCTAAGTTTTTTCCAACAGCTCGCCTTAGTTTTGCCGAGAATCTCTTACGACGTCGTGACAAAGAAATGGCGATCCAATTTTTTTGCGAAGATAAGGTGGAGCGTCAACTCAGTTATGAGGACCTCTATCAACAAACCTCAACCCTTCACCAATTTCTGAAAAGTATCCATCTACAACCCCTTGATCGCGTTGGTTGCTATCTTCCCAATATGCCTGAAACCATCATAGGAATGCTTGCCACAGCATCCTTGGGTGCAGTTTGGTCCACATGCTCCCCTGATTTTGGAGTTCCAGCTCTTGTCGACCGTTTTGGGCAAATAAGCCCCCGCGTCCTCTTTATCTCAGATGGATATTTTTATAATGGGAAAACATTTGGCGATATCGATAAACTCGCGGAAATTTGTGAAAAAATCCCAAGTATTGAGCATGTTGTTATCGTTCCCCTTACACAAGTGGCTTATACCCTGCCCCAAATAAAGGGCGTTGAAATACACACACTCCAAGACATTTCGGCAAAATTTCCCCCTCAAGACATAACCTTTGAGCGTTTTCCTTTTAATCATCCTCTCTATATTCTCTACTCCTCCGGCACCACAGGAGTTCCCAAGTGTATCGTCCATGGAGCAGGAGGGACGCTTCTACAACATATGAAAGAACACCAACTGCATTCCAATATCAAACGGGGTGATGCTGTCTTTTATTTCACGACCTGTAGTTGGATGATGTGGCATTGGCTTGTTTCCTCTCTGGCAAGTGAGGCCGAGGTCATTCTCTACGACGGATCCCCCACCTATCCAAAAATTGATCACTTATTTGAGATTGCGGAAAAAACGGGATGCACCCTTTTTGGAACATCCGCAAAATATTTGGATAACCTTTCCAAAAATCACGTATCCATAAAAAGTCTCTACGCTCTCAAAAACCTTGAGGTCATCGCATCCACTGGATCTCCACTTCTTCCCGCCACCTATGACTATGTCTATGAACACATTAAGTCAGATCTCTGTCTTGCCTCAATTTCTGGAGGAACGGACATCGTTTCATGCTTTGTTCTTGGTTGCCCCAGTATTCCCGTGCATAGGGGGGAAATTCAAACAGCGGGACTCGGCCTTTCTATTGATGTCTTTGACGCAAGTGGAAGTTCTGTCCCCCCGAATGTCCAAGGAGAACTTGTCTGCACGCGCCCCTTTCCTTGTCAACCGGTCAGTTTTTGGAATGACCCGACGGGTGAGAAATATCATAATGCCTATTTCTCGACCTATCCAGGGATTTGGCATCACGGAGACTTTATTGCAAAAACGGATCATGACGGCTTTATCATCTATGGAAGATCCGATGCTGTTTTAAACCCCGGCGGAGTCCGTATTGGCACTGCGGAAATTTACAGGCAAGTAGAAGTCCTGGACTTTGTGACAGAATCCCTTTGCATCGGACAACCTCTGGATGGGGATGAGCGAGTTTTGCTTTTCGTCAAACTTAAAAATGCTCTTCAACTTACAGATGAGATGAAGGAGCACATTAAAAAACAGATTCGGACGAATACCACTCCCCGACATGTCCCTGCAAAAATTATTCAGGTTCCCGATATCCCTCGTACAAAAAATAATAAAATCGCGGAGCTTGCCGTAAAACAAGTGATTATGGGAAAAACTGTCCAAAATACAGGATCACTCCTGAATCCAGAAGCCCTCGATTTTTACAAAAACATAGAGGAACTCAGATAATCAGAGAGGCATCCCCATGGGATTGATCACCGTTTTTTTTCTTTCAATCTTTGTATTTTTGACGCACCCGAGCGCATCCACAGGAAAAAATATACGCAAACCTTATGTTGCAGGGACTTTCTACCCCTCCGATCCCGCGGAACTAAAGGCTATACTGGAAATGATGGCAACAGAGGCTTCCGCATTAAATCAAAGAGAAACTCGCCAAGAAAACGGCCCCATGATCCTTATCCTGCCCCATGCAGGTTATCCATACTCAGGATCCCTTGCGGCACAGGGGTATGACCTTGTCAAAGCACGCGCCATCAAAACCGTCATTATTATCGGCCCCTATCACAAGGATATGTTTGAGGGGGTCTCCCTCTGGTCAAAAGGATCTTTTGAAACACCCCTGGGTCAGGTACCAATTGATGAAGAATTTTCAGCTTCCCTTCAAAGAGGTTTAAAAAAAGCAAAGGCCACCGCTACCCAACTTCAAAAGCTCCATGAAAAAGAGCACTCTGTGGAAGTCCATATACCTTTTATTCAATTCTTTTTCCCAAAAGCAAAGATCGTTCCCATCCTCATCAGGGACTTTGGGGCCGCAAAGAAATTGGCGCACATCCTCGCCCCCCTTGTTAGGGGAAGATCAGACGTCCTTGTGATTGCCTCTACGGATATGAGTCATTATTACAATCAGGAAACGGCGAATAGAATCGATGCCCATACCCTTGAGCTTTTTGAATCAAAAAATATTCCAGCCCTTGAAGACGCACTCAAAGAAAGAAATTCCGCAGAGCTTTGCGGCGATGCAGCAACGATTTCAGTGTTTACCCTCGCTTCCATCCTTGGGTGTGATGCGTATTCCTTTGTCCGTCATGCCACGAGCGGTGATATCACGGGTGAGTATAATCGTGTGGTGGGATATAGTACATCCGCTCTCTTTGAAACGTCCCCCTATACGGAAAAACAAGGAAGAGTTCTTTTGGATACGGCGTGGAAAACGTTAAAAAAATACCTGAAAAAGGGGGAAATACCACAGATTCATGTGGAT
>JBDHTO010000039.1:0-10370 GCA_039808665.1 Alphaproteobacteria bacterium
GTCCATCCCATGGGATGGGCTAAGAAAAATTGAAAAAGTAAAAAGGGCGATAATATGGGTTAGCATTTTCATGATACATTCTCATAAATAAGTTAAATGGGAGAAGGCACAGTTAACACTAAACTATGTGATAGACAAGACTTTTTTTATCCCCTTTAGCAGATTTAATCAAATAGTACTAATATCAGGCGCATCCACAGCTTTCATCCCGACAACATGATAACCGGAATCCACGTGGTGAACCTCACCCGTTACGCCCGCAGAAAGATCAGACAGAAGATACAATCCCGCACCCCCCACATCTTCGAGAGTTGTATTACGACGCAAGGGTGAATTGTATTGATTCCACTTAAGGATATAACGAAAATCCCCAATACCAGACGCAGCAAGTGTTTTTACCGGCCCCGCAGAAATCGCATTCACACGAATATTGTCCGGGCCAAGATCCACAGCAAGATATTTCACACTTGCATCCAAAGCTGCCTTTGCAACACCCATAACGTTATAGTTTGGCATCACACGTTCACCACCAAGGTAAGTCAGCGTGAGAATTGATCCACCATTTTTCATCAGTGGTGATGCGTACTTACACACCTCCACCAAGGAAAAACAGGAAATTTCCATGGTCATGGCGAAGTTCTTCTTGGATGTGTTCATGAATTTACCGGTCAGCTCATTCTTATCCGCAAAACTAATGGCATGGACGACAAAGTCGAGGTCACCCCATTTTTTCTCAATCTCTTTGAAGCAGTTCTCAACTTGTAAAGAATCTGACACGTCACAGGGAATAGTAAAATTAGACCCGACAGATTCCGCCAAAGGAATAACACGCTTTGCAAGAGCATCACCCATATAGGTAAAAGCAAGCTCTGCGCCATGTTTATGAAGTTGCTGCGTAATTCCCCACGCAAGAGAATGATCATTAGCAAGCCCCATGATAAGGCCGCGTTTACCTTGCATAAGTGACATAAAAGATCCCTGGTTCATCAAAAAAACTTAACTTCATTTATGCCGCGATCTTGCGTTATGTGCAATGATTTCTTTATAATCCAGCTGTATCAATTTTTTACCATTCTTTCCATGAACGCCGTCATTTCACTCAAAAAAATAACAAAGGTTATCGGTGAATATTCTATTCTTGATGGCATCAGTTTTGATGTACCCGAAGGAAAAATCGTAGGCATCATTGGAAAAAGTGGCGCTGGAAAAACGACACTTCTCAGGTGCATCAACGGACTTGAAACCCCGTCATCTGGAGATATTTCTCTTTTTGGAAAAAATGTTGTGGGTCTGGACGAGGACAATCGGCGCTTTTTCCAAAGGCGTATCGGCACCATCTTTCAAAGCTTTAATCTTATTTCTCGCTCTACTATTTTTGATAACGTTGCCCTACCTTTGGTATGCAGAGGTTTTCCTAAAAAAGTTATCGAAGAAAAAGTACGGGATGTTTTAGAGCTCGTGGGCCTTGCTTCAAAAGAAGCTTCCTATCCAAGTGAGCTCAGCGGCGGTCAATGCCAACGTGTTGCTATCGCCCGCGCCCTTGTAGCTGATGTGTCTCTTTTGCTTTGCGATGAATTCACCTCCGCCCTGGATCCTGAAACAACCCTGGACATCCTTTCCCTTTTGGCAAAACTCAATCAATCATTAAAGCTCACCATTCTTTTGATTACTCACGACATGAATGTTGTTCGAGAAATTTGTGACCATGTGATTGTTCTGGATCAAGGAAGAATCGCGGAGGAAGGGGAAATCTCTGAAATCCTTCTTAAACCCAAACATATCGTGACGAAATCTCTTGTGGGAAGCCTTTTTAAAAGAGATCTTCCCGAGCATATGCTAGAAGAGTTAAGAAACACCCCCTCCCAAAAATCCCATGTGATTTTGCGCATGATGTTTGCGGACAAAGTTGCCTCCGTCCCCGTTATCGCCTCCCTTGTGGAGCAGTTTCATTTGCCCGTCAACATTATAGCGGGTCATCTTGATCACATACGAACAACAGCCTTTGGCCAATTGATCGTTTCATTTCCCTTTGTCCAAAATGTCTATGATGAGGTTGTTAAATATCTCGATCATCGACAAGTCGCAACCGAACTTTTGGGGTATAGAGATGTTTGAATTTTCTGGAAATGGCAACGGCGTAATAAGGCTTAGCCTCTGGACTGCCTTGATAACCCTTGCAATGTTCACATTTGAAGTCTCCACATCCTTTTTTACGCAACTCTACAGCGCTCAGCAGTGGCATATGATTTTGAATTCAACACTTGAAACACTGTTTATGGTTTTTGTTTCTGGTTCTTTTGGTTTTATAACAGGTGTCATCATGGGAATCTTCCTTTGGAACAAAAGCCCAAATGGCCTTGCACCCTCACCTTTTACCTATCGGTTTTTAAGCCTTTTTGTGAACTCAGGAAGATCTATACCCTATATCATTTTTATGGTTCTTTTGATTCCCTTCACACGAGTTCTTGTGGGAAGCTCTATTGGAACCATAGCCGCAACACTGCCCCTAAGCCTTGCGGCATTCTTGCTTTACACAAGACTCGCCGAAGAAACTTTTTTCACCACACCCAAGGGACTGATCGAAGCTGGAAAAGTTATGGGGGCCACACATTTTCAAATCCTTAGAAAAATTGTACTCAAAGAAGCCCTTCCTCAACTTATCGGTCACCTCACCAACCTGATGGTTATGCTTATTGGTTTTTCAGCTATGGCCGGCGCTATTGGCGGCGGTGGACTTGGTGATTTGGCTATCCGTTATGGCTACCAACGCTATGATTTAGTTTTTCTTGCACTGATTGTGGTTGTGCTTATTATCATGGTTCAAATCGTTCAATTTGTTGGAGAGTCTTTGGCACGTCGCCTTAGGCGTTAACGGAAACTATTCATCAAGCTTCCGCAGAGTAAGTACCAACCGTCTACAAGCACAAAGAAAATTACCTTAAAGGGTAGAGATATCATCACAGGCGGCAACATCATCATACCCATGGCCATCAAAATAGAGGCCACCACGATATCAATGACAAGAAACGGCAAAAAAATCATAAATCCAATTTCAAAAGCACGACGTAGTTCGCTGATGATAAAAGCCGGCACCACAACATGATAGGGAAGCGCTTCGGGAGTTTTCACGTCATTAAGTTTTGCAATATCCATAAAAAGTTTAAGGTCCTTTTCACGGAGATTTTTTAACATAAACCCACGCAAAGGATTCATAGTTTTTTCAAAGGCCTCTTTCTCATCAATTTTTTGCTCAATCAAGGGATGTAGACCATCGTTATAGGATTTTTCTAAGGTGGGCGACATGATGAAAATCGTGAGGAAAAGTGCAAGACTGGCAAGGACAATATTGGGGGGAGATTGCTGCAAACCAATCGCATTTCTAAGGAAGGAAAAAACAATCACAATACGCGTAAAAGACGTCACCATAATTACAATGGATGGCGCCAGACTCAGAACCGTAAAACCAATCAAGAGTTGGATGAGCCGACCTGTCATCCCTCCTTTCGGATCGGAAAAGTCCAAAGTCAACGATTCCGCAGCAACATCCGTTGCCACAAACAGAATGGCCGCAAGAAAAATAAAACTAAGCAGCTTTTTGAAGTTGTTTTTCACGACTTTCTCCAGGTTTAAGATCAATCATGTGCTCACCCTGCGCACCAAGCAAAAGCATATACTCTTGACCTTTATACTCAATCACACACACACGTCGTTTAGCATCGAGAAAAAGATTTTCTTTAATTTTGATATTCGACGATACCTGATATTTTTTTTGAACATATTTGAGCGCATACACAACAGCACCAAACAAAAGAAGCGTCCCTACAAGGGCGATAAGGGTATAAGCAAAATCAAACATCATTTTTTAAACTGACCATAAGCGAGAGAGGCTTGTTTGTGTGTTTTTTTATCCTGCAAATCAACCTGTAGCAAAGACGCTTCTTTTTGAACTTCTTCTAGATGATCCTTAAGGAAGTTTTGAAAATTCACCAAAAGCGGCATAAGGGGTGTACGTTCACTCTCTCTCAGCTCCAGGGTTTGACGCAATAACACCTCAAGACGATCTTGAAGAGCTGGAAAATCCTTGTCCCTATCCGGGATATTTCTGAAGTCAGCCTCAAGAGCCTCTAAGGATTTTTTAAGTTCATCTACGGTCATTTCAATGCCTCCATTCCTATGCATAAGAAAAGCCTAGCAAGGATGCACCTTTTGGAAAAGGGGGGTTGTAAAAAGGGAGTATTTCTTGATTTTTTGTTCTTTTTCCTTTATGAATCTATTGTGGCTTTATTTTATATACGCGGAGTTAATCATGGGCATGAGCATGGGCCATATGGCACTTCTTCTTCTTATTGTGCTGGTCATTTTTGGCGCAGGCAAAATTCCCCAGATCATGGGCGATGTTGCAAAAGGTCTTAAAGCCTTTAAAGAAGGCATGAAAGATGGTGAAAAAGGACAATTCAAGGAATAAGTCATGCTTGATTTCGCATGGTCAGAATTTCTTATTGTCGCCCTTGTTGCCCTGGTGTTTTTAGGGCCGAAGGAGCTTATCCTTATTTTTAAAAACCTGGGAAAATGGGCCGGCAAGTTAAAAGCTATGCAACGGGCATTTATGGATCAAGTCAACCAGGCCTCGCTTGAGATCGATGATGACAACAAAAAATCTTAAAATCGTTCAAAACGACAACGATCCTTCTGCACCAGAGACGGATACTCCACAACCTCTTATCCTGCATCTTATTGAACTAAGAAAACGCCTTATCTACTGCGCAATTTTTTTCTTCGCTTTTTTTGCAGTGGCTTATGTTTATTCCGCTGAAATTTTTGAATTTTTAGTGGCCCCCCTTACAGATCTTTTGAGGGGCCAGGACCGAAGACTCATCTACACCGGCCTCACTGAGGCTTTTTTGACCTACCTCAAGGTTGCTTTATTTACAGCCTTTTGCGCATCTTTCCCTTTGATCGCCACACAAATCTGGGCCTTTGTTTCACCGGGTCTTTTCAAAGCAGAAAAGAAAGTCCTCCTCCCCTTTTTGCTCCTCACACCCATTCTATTCTTTGTGGGCGCAGCCTTTGCCTATTATTACGTTTTCCCTAATGCCTATGCATTTTTCCTCAGCTTTGAATCACCCGCCACAGAAACCATGCTCGCCGTTCAACTTGAGGCCAAAGTTAACGAATATCTTTCCTTCGTCATGCGCTTGATCCTTTCCTTTGGAGTTTGTTTTGAAATGCCTGTTCTCCTCGGTCTTCTGGGAAAATCTGGGTTTGTCTCTTCAAAAGGGCTCATAGCCAAATGGCGCATCGCCGTTGTTCTCATCACAGCCCTTGCAGCGATCATCACCCCTCCAGATGTTTTTAGCATGGTCGCGCTTGCCCTCCCCCTGATTGCTCTTTATGGCGTCTCTATAATTATGGTAAGGTTGCTTGAACAAAAATAAGAAAACATCCTAAACAGACACGTCCATGATCGATATTAAATTTATTCGCCAAAACCCAGAAGCCTTTGACCACAGCCTAGATATTCGCGGAAAGGAAAAGGCCTCTTCGATAATTTTGGAGCTGGACACAAAACACCGCACAGAACTCACGGCAATGCAGCAATTTCAAGCTGAGCGCAACCGCCTCGCCAAAGAGTTTGGTATGCTTAAAAAAGAAGGCAAAGACACCTCTGATAATATGAAACAATCGGAAAAACTCAAACAAAACCTCATGGATGCAGAAGAAAATGCCAAAGAATACGAGGGCACCCTTCATGATATTCTTGTGAGTCTTCCCAATATTTTGGCAGATGATGTCCCCATCGGCAAAGATGAAACAGAAAATGTTGTTGTCCGCACTGTGGGAGAACCGAAAAAACTCACTTTTGAACCCAAAGCTCACTTTGACCTTGGGGAAAATCTTGGATTCATGGATTTTGAGCGCGCAACAAAGCTTAGTGGAACACGTTTTGTAGCCCTTTATGGCCCCCTTGCAAAACTTGAGCGCGCCCTTGCACGTTTTATGATCGACACCCATACAAAAGAGTTTGGCTATCTCGAAGTTTATCCTCCTTATATGGTCCTAGAAAAAACCCTTTATGGCACAGGGCTTTTGCCAAAATTCAGAGAAGACCTTTTTGCAACAACCACGGGACACATGCTTATCCCTACTGCAGAAGTCTCTCTCACGGCTCTTTTGGGAGAAGAAATTATCCCAAAAGAAAAACTCCCACTTCGCCTATGCGCATACACCCCATGCTTTCGGGCAGAGGCTGGCTCCGCAGGAAAAGATACACGCGGGATGATTCGTCAACATCAATTCAGCAAAGTTGAACTTGTCAGCCTCACATCCCCAGATCAAACGGATAGCGAGCATGAACGCATGACAGCCGCTGCTGAGAATATTCTTCAAAAACTTGGCCTCGCTTACAGGGTTCTCCTTTTGTGTAGTGGAGATACAGGGTTTCAATCCCAAAAAACCTATGACCTTGAGGTTTGGTTACCTAGCCAAAATACATACAGAGAAATTTCAAGCTGCTCAAAGTGTGGTGATTTCCAAACACGCAGGCTTCAAGCACGCTTCCGCGGCGAAGATGGAAAACCGGCACTGATGAACTCTCTCAATGGTTCTGGACTCGCTGTAGGGCGCACCCTTGTTGCCATTTTGGAAAATTACCAAAACGAGGACGGATCCATCACCATCCCAGATGTTCTTGTACCTTATATGGACGGCATGAAAACCATCACCCAACCAACCAGTTCACTTTTTGGATAACCCCTTATGCGTATTCTCCTCAGTAATGACGATGGCATTCATGCAAAGGGTTTAGAAATCCTTGAGGAGATTGCACGCACACTCTCCGACGATGTATGGGTTGTCGCCCCTGAACTTGATCAAAGTGGCGCGAGTCACTCTCTTACTTTACGGGATCCCTTGCGTATCCGAGAGCTTGCGCCCAAGCGTTTTGCCGTCAATGGAACACCCACCGATTGTGTCATGATTGGTGTTAACCACATCCTTAAGGACCATCGACCCGACCTCGTACTTTCCGGCGTCAACTATGGTGCAAACTTGGCCGAAGATGTTATCTATTCTGGAACTGTTGCTGCAGCTATGGAAGGCGCTCTCTTAGACATTCCCTCCATCGCTATGAGTCTTGTAGTCAATTACAAAGAGCAAGGTAAAGCACATTGGGAAACCCCCTTGGAACATGCACCCAAGCTATTAAAAACACTTCTGGAACAGAAATTGCCCAAGGATGTTTTAATTAATATCAATTTCCCATGCGTATCACAGGAACAGGTCAAAGGCGTGAAAGTTGCCTTTCAGGGTCTTCGGAATATGAAAGATAACCTTTTAATGCGCACCGACCCCCGGGGAAAACCTTATTATTGGATTGGCGGTGTGTCCACCGACGGCACCCCAGAAGAGGGCTCTGACCTTGATGCATCACTGAGCAAATTTATTACGGTAACCCCTCTCTCCTTTCATTTGACCCACAAAGAATCAGAGACCATACTAAAGAAAATATTTAACTGACGGTAAGGACCAAAAAAGCAATGCGCAGAGACATTAGAGTTTTTTTCCAAAATATTCTTACACTCTCACTTATGTTACTTCTCGTAGCGTGTGGCGACCGGGAAGGTGATCCTGCTGAGCTTGTTGTTCATGACTCCCCAAGTCCTTATCACATTGTAAAAAAGGGAGAAACCCTTTCCAAGATCGCGTCACGTTATGGCATTTCAAAAGACCGCATCATCACACTAAATGACCTCAAATCGCCTTATAAACTTTTTGTTGGACAAAAGCTCATCGTTAAATCCGAAAAAGGAAAAGCCACAAACGCCAAAAAATCTGTAGCCGCAAGACCTAATGTTGCAGATACAGGTGAAGTCGAAGTTGAAGAGCTTGGCAACCCTCAAGAACAAGTCGATGAAAACGGCAACCCCGTCGTCCCCACGCCAACAATGGGAAGTGGTGTGCCCGGATCTTCCACCTTTGGAGGTGTTGTGGGTGCTGCCCCTGTAGGATCTGTATCCACGGGTGCCGCTCCAGAAGTACTTACCCCAGGACAGGGAAATCCCCCCCCTGCGAGTGCTGGAAAAATGACATGGCCGGTAAGAGGGGAGATTCTAAAATCCTATGGCTCTACGGTAAACGGAGAGAAAAATGAGGGTATAAACATTTCCGCTAACGCAGGAGCACCTGTTGTTGCCGCAGATAATGGTACCGTCCTTTTTGCCGGAAATCAGGCCAAAGGCTATGGAAATTTGGTTATCATCAAGCACGCCAACAACAAAGTGACTGTTTATGGTCACCTTCAAAATACAGCCGTTAAAACACAGCAACAAGTTTCTGCCGGACAGCAGATTGGCTCTGCGGGCACAACGGGCGGTGTCTCTCAACCCCAAGTCCATTTTGAGGTACGCGACGGAAGAACTCCCCAAGATCCCACAAAATATTTAGGGTAAGTCACAAAAGTATAAAAAAGATAAATAACTTGTTTTTTTAGATCATTCAAGTATGCCTTTGGAAAAAAAAGAAACTTTTATTTGAGTTTTTAAAAAAATTTTGCTATCCTTTTTCCTATGTGATCCTTACTCTCTGATATAGACGCGCGATGGCTATTGAAATCAAACCACCTGCTCCAGCACCGCTATCGGGGGTTTATAACCTAAAAAAAGCGCAGGGAACGGAGGGAACTCAACAACAACCCCCTCAAGGCACCTCGTTTAGCGTTCAGTCAACGCAATCACCTCATACCGCAGGCACAGAACACGTACAACACTCCGGATCTATGGCCGATGTTGAAGGTATTTTTCTTGCTGTCCTCAACCCAGACGAAGCAAAAAACCGAGGCGTCCAATACGGTAGCGATCTGCTTGGCAAGCTCGAGCAAGTACGTGTCCAGATCGCAACGGGAAGAATTGAAATTGATACCCTAAATAAAATTGATAAATTGCTTGGGGAAAGGCTTGATAATTTCCCCGTCGATTCTCAGCTGAAGGGAATCCTCACAGAGATTCAGACACTTGCCGCTGTAGAGCGCGCTAAACTTGGCGCATAATAACCATTTTTTCTTAAATCCTGTACCTTACTCCCATTTCCAAAACTTTATCATGGGGAATTTTATAGAATTCATAGGCGGCTAATGAGTTTTTGGAAAGATAGATGTAAATTTTTTCCCCAAGGCCACTTAAAATTCGTTTAGGCGATGCCACAGCGATGCCCTTGCTGATAAAGAAAGAGTACTCCTCACCTTCAGTCAGAAGCCCTTTTTGTATAGACCATTGAACAACTTTTTTAAGGTCTGGAGATTCTTGGAAGCCATATTTTACCATCACCACGAATGTGTTGTTCCCCAAAAACCTTGAAAGAATCTTTCCTTTGCCACGCTCCACAGGCTGCATGGTCGTCACGATGCTCACAAAAATAATTTTTTGATGAAGAAGCTTGTTGTGCTGCAAATGAATCATCAAAGAATTAGGAACTTTAAAGGGACTTCGCGACATAAAAATCGCCGTTGTAGGCAGCGTGTCCGTATATTTTTTTCTCCACCCTGACAAAAAATCCTTAAGTGTCACATCCTGATGGTATTTTTGTTTGTCTAAAGCTTCGTTTCCTTTTTGCCAGATCAAAAAGATATAAATACAACTCATGGCAATAAGAAGAGCATACCACGCCCCTTCAAAAAGCTTCACAACGTTGGTCAACACAAACACCGTATCAAGAGTAAGAAGTGGAATAAACAAAGTCGCAATCTTTGCCTGATCCCACTGCCATTTTTTAAGAGCAATGGAAAGCATGAGGAAGCTTGTTAAAAGCATCACACCGGTCACACTGAATCCGTAAGCCGATGCTAGATTTTCTGAATTTTGAAACAAGAACACAGAACAAAGAGTAAGGCCACCAAGAATCGTATTAATAGCTGGAACGTAAACCTCACCCCGCTGATGAGAAGACATATGAATAACTTTCATACGGGGAATATACCCAAGCATCATCGCCTGCCATGCGACAGAAAACACACCTGAAATCACAGCCTGTGACGCAATAATCGTTGCAACTGTGGCAAGGAAAATAAGAGGGTAATAGAGCCCTTGGGGCGCCATTAGATAAAACGGATTTGAAATCGCCTGAGGATCACTGATGAGCAGCCCTCCCTGCCCCATATAATTCAAAATAAGTGCCGGAAACACAATTATACTCCAGCCCAATCGAATCGGTGTTTTTCCAAAGTGCCCCATATCTGCATAAAGAGCCTCTGCGCCTGTTACAGCTAAAATAACCCCGCCAAGGATATAAAAAGAAGCAACACCATGGGTAAAGAGAAAATGCACCGCATAGGTCGGGCTTAGGGCTAAAAGAATCACGGGAGATTTCATAATATTGAT
>JBDHTO010000040.1:0-10358 GCA_039808665.1 Alphaproteobacteria bacterium
CCAGATTTTCAGGGGTGCGATCAAAGGAATAGATAAAAACACTACGCCCAATGCCGATTTGTGGTGCGGCAAGTCCCGCGGCAACTTTTCCCTTTGTTGCAAGGGTTGCGCGAAGACGTTCATGAATTTCAAGGGCGAGAGGTAATTCTTCCCTCGTGAGATCTTTTGTTTTTGTGGATAAAACGCCACCTTTATCCGTGCTTGTATTCAGGATGGGGTCAACGTGAGTGCAGGCCGACATAAATACTCCCATAAGTACAATCGCTAAGATGTTTGCTTTGATTTTAGCCATGACGGCTGAGGCCAATGTGTTGGGTTCCACGCTTTTCCGCAAGCTTAATTTGTTCGTGTCGATGCGTGGCGGCTGCCATTTTCTTTGGCGTGAGTTTGTCAAAACAGTGGGGGCAGTGAACGCCTTCTTTGTATTTTGGTGATGCTTGGTCTTCTTCTGTGACAGGGTGTCTGCATCCAAAGCAGGTTGCCGTTTTTGAAAGCTCCAGTCCATGACCAATGGCGGTGCGATGGTCAAACACAAAGCATTCACCCTCCCACAGGCTTTTTTCCTGAGGTACTTCTTCGAGGTATTTCAAAATACCCCCCTTAAGATGATAGACATGCTCAAATCCCTCATTCAGCATAAAGGAAGAAGCCTTTTCACAGCGAATTCCACCTGTGCAAAACATGGCAACTTTTTTATGCTTTTTAGGATCCAGATTTTCTCTGACATAGGCTGGAAATTCTCTAAAAGTCTCAGTTAATGGATTGATCGCACCCTTGAACGTGCCAATATCCAGTTCGTAAGTGTTACGTGTATCTAAAACAATCACCTCTGGATCAGAGATGAGAGCATTCCAATCCTGTGGATCAACATACTCTCCGACCACTTTATTGGGGTCAACACCCTCAACACCAAGGGTAACAATTTCTTTTTTTAGGCGTACCTTCATACGGTAAAAGGGCATTTTTTCTGCCGAAGATTCCTTGTGCTCAAGTGCGGAAAGACGTGTATCACTTCGAAGATAGGCAAGAACCTGGTCGATGCCTGCACGACTTCCGGCGATTGTTCCATTAATCCCTTCCTGGGCGAGGAGAAGCGTTCCTTTGACACCATTTTTTCTGCAAAGCTCAAAAAGTGGCTCTTGGATATCTTTGTAATCCTCAAGAGTTGCGAAGTGGTAAAGGGCTGCAACGACAATATCGGTCATGACACAAGTCAAATAATAAAATTCCTTGACCTAATATAAGAGTTCCACGCGGAATTCTCAAGAAGATCAGTCACTAGGGCGATAGTGTTGCGAGGAGATGCTTTTTCTTTCCAGAGGATAATTTGAGGGGGAATTGATCGGGGGTATAGATGATTTCAGCGTCAATCACCTGATCATTCACACGCATGCCGCCGCCCTGCATTAACCGTCGTGCCTCTCCCTTGCTTGCTGACAGACCCGCTTGAACAAAAAGATCCACAATGTTTATGCCTGTGTCTGAAATATCTTGGACAAGGATTTCTGGTATAGAGGAAAGATCTGTGGACTTGGATTCAAAGAGAGATTTAACCGCATCATGAATACTCGCAATGCATGCATTTCCATGGAGAAGCGACGTTGCTTCATCGGCCAGGATTTTTTTAGCTTCATTAATCTCTTGCCCTTTGAGGGATTCAAGTTTTTGAATCTCATTCATGGGTAAATCTGTAAAGAGTTTCAAATAGCGTATAACGTCATTATCTTCTGTATTGCGCCAAAATTGCCAGTAATCATAGGGGCTGAGGAGTTCTTGATTCAACCAAACAGCACCTTTGACAGTTTTACCCATTTTTGCACCGCTGCTTGTTGTGACAAGAGGGGCTGTGAGTCCAAAGACCTGCTTTCCAAGGGCTTTGCGCACGAGCTCAACACCAGAAACGATATTGCCCCACTGATCGGATCCGCCAAGCTGGAGTGTGCATCCATAGGTGTTATAGAGTTCCAGAAAATCGTAGGCCTGAAGAATGGAATAGTTAAACTCAAGAAACGTAAGGTTTTGCTCACGCTCAAGTCGTGTCTTGACGGAATCGAAAGTCAACATACGATTGACGGAGAAATGTTTGCCAATATCTCTTAAAAATTCCAGATATCCAATTCCGCTCAGCCAGTCATTGTTGTTGACGAGAAGAGCATCAGAGGCATCAAGCTCAATAAATTTTTGAAAAACGGGTCGAATTCCATCGATATTTTTTTGTATGGTGGCGTCATCCAAAAACTGACGCATTTCTTCTTTGCCTGTGGGGTCGCCGATTTTAGCTGTTCCTCCGCCGAAAAGGGCGATGGGGCGGTGTCCATGCTTTTGTAGTAATCTCAGGTACATAATGCCCACAAGATGACCCACGTGCAGGGAAGCTGCTGTCGGGTCAAATCCAAGATATGCGGTGACACGCCCTTTTGAGAAGGCTTCTTTCAACCCTTCTTCATCAGTGCATTGGTAAATAAAGCCGCGATCCTTGGCTTCCTTAAAAAAGTCACGCATTTTTTGTGGTAGTTTTTTGTGATTTCCTCACCTTTTTTAGCATAGATGATTCTTTTGGAGCAATGATCACCGTAAAATCATGGGGTGAGTTGTGCTTTTCTTCTTTACAGCTTGAAAAAGGAATGATAGTTATAAGTCACCTTCCCCGGTAGCTCAGTCGGTAGAGCAAGTGACTGTTAATCACTGGGTCGGCGGTTCGAGCCCGTCCCGGGGAGCCATTTTTTTGACCCTCTCGACAATTTATCCCACCTTTGCAAGATCCTTTGAATGTTCTTGTGCTTGAATTTGTACGTAAAAAAACAACGCACTCTGTGTTTTTGAGTGCGTCGTTTTGAATTTTGGTGGAGCCAGGGGGGATCGAACCCCCGACCTCTACAATGCCATTGTAGCGCTCTCCCAGCTGAGCTATGGCCCCTTTATCTCATGTGATAACGCGAACACATGTGAATTGCAAGATGAAATTCCGTCAGTTCGCGTCCTAAGGGTCTGGATTAGTTCGCAGATGTGCCTTGATCCTGTCCTTCTTTTGCGGCGGCTTCTTGCTGTTGGCGAAAGAGCGCTGCAAAATCAACCGGTGCCAAAAGAAGTGGAGGGAATCCACCTTCACGCGTCATGTCGCAAATGATGTTGCGTGCATAAGGGAACATAAGGTGTGGTGTCTCAATCATGATAAAAGGCACAGCAGACTGCTCATCAACGCCATCAAGTCCAACAACCGCACCATAAGAAAGCTCTGCAATAAAGAGCGTGTTTTCTTTGCGTTTTGCTTCGACTCTAGTTTCGAGGATAACTTCAAAATTTCCGCTGCCAAGGTTGTCTGCGCGAACTTGAATGTTAACGGAAATAGAGGGTTGGGTATCTTGATCCTGTGTAAATGCTGCAATAGGATTGGGATTTTCAAAGGATAAATCTTTGACATACTGTGCACGTACAATAATGGGCAAAGTGGCTTGTTCTGACATAATATTCTCCTAAATACTTCATCCTAGTTGTAGCAAGTTGCAAAACGCTGCGTCTACTCTATAATTGTCAGGAGAGGAAAATATATCGAGTCCCATGCGCGTGATTGAGATCATTTTTTTTGCGCTTTTAGCATTTTATATCTTTTCAAGGCTTTTGAATGTTCTTGGAAAACGCACAGGGCATGAACGCCCTTACGATCCTTTTGATGAAGATGACACGGATAAAAACAACGTTATCGTGTTGCCCAATCGGCAACATGCGGAGGAAGGTGAAGATGAGTTGGTTCAAGGTCCTTTTGCGGCTCAAATAGCAAAAATTCGAGAAGAGGATCCAGATTTTGATTTAGAAGATTTCGAAGAGAAAGCCTCTGTGGCCTATAGGATGATTGTTGAGGCCTATCATGCGGGGGATATCGATTTTCTTAAGGAGATGTTGGACGAAAAAGTTTTTGCTCAATTTGAAAAGGCTATTCTTGCACGGGAAAAGCGGGGGGAGAAAATTCAAAACGAATTTGTTGGCGATATCACAAGTATGGCTGATTTTATTGAAGTTCACGGAAGTCGAATTTCAATTGAGATGAAAATCGTGTCTCAACAACGACTTATCACCCTTGATAAGGGGGGTAAAATTATTGACAATACGGACGAATCCATTCTTAAAATCATTGAATATTGGACATTTTCAAAACAGCTTGGATCAGATGACCCAACGTGGTTCCTCAGCAAAACCCAAACTTCATCCATTCACTAATGTGTCGAAGGATTTTGAAGAAGCTTTAAGGGTATCTTGTACATGGTGGGTGATGTGTTCAGAAAGACACCCCGCATTTTCACAAACGCAGCAGAAAAATTGGATGGATTTTTGTCATGGTGTTGTGAGGGGGGAACGTCTAGAGGTTCTTTTTGATCGTTATCTTGAGGAAAGCCCTTCGGAAGAGGCATTTTTTACAGGATATTTTGAACCCACGTTATATGGTTCGTTGGTAATGTCTGAGCAATACTCGGTACCCCTTTTTGCTTTGCCAGAAGGGGAAAAGACTTTTTCACGAAAAGAAATTCGTGAAGGTGCCCTTTTAGAAAAATCACTGATTCTGGTGTATGTATCTTGTCCTGTGGATGCGTTTTTTCTTGAAATACAGGGAAGTGGTCGCGTGATTCTTGAAAATGGCGACGTTCTTCGTCTGGGGTATGCGGGGCAAAACGGATATCCTTATCAGGCCATTGGAAAATTTGTCAAAGAGGATCCTGATTTTCATGGAGATATGGATTTTCATGCCCTTAAGGCATTTTTAAAAGCAGATTTAAAACGTGCAGAATCCTATATGGATCGAAATGAATCCTATGTTTTTTTTAAGGAAATTTTAAAGGGTTCACCAAAAAGTGCGGGTCCTATAGGTACTCAGGGAGTTTCCTTAACGCCTCGGCATAGTCTTGCGTGTGATCCCATCTATTATCCTTTTGGTCTTCCTGTCCTTGCAACAGTTTCTGGAGTTTTTAAGGAAATGACTTTAACGCAAGATACGGGTGGTGCGATAAAGGGGCCCCTTCGCTTTGATTATTTTACAGGATATGGCGCTCAGGCAGAAAATTTAGCTGGATCTCTTAAGCATAGCGGTCGGGTTTCTATTTTTTTCCCGAAAAAATAATCATTTTCCCTGCGACATTATGAAAAAAGTTTGGAACTTGTTAAGGATCATTCCCATATGATATATCTGTAAGGGTGCTGCTGTGTGCGTGTGATAAGCATTCCCTTGGCCCATGATCTTTTCTCGGGAGTTGTCCCTGTCTTGAGCTCTGGCTTTTGATAAACGGCGCCCACCTGCTTGTCGGGCCATGAGAGGATTGAAAGATCCACGGCATTTGCGGCATTTCTTACACTTTGGATATCTTAATGATTCAAGGATTTCATCCTTTTCTTGCCCTTAAGCGATTGCTTCCCCGAAGTCTTTTTGGGCGATTTCTTATCATTCTTGTAACGCCCCTTCTTCTGGTTCAGCTTGTTCTTGGATATATCTTTTTTGATCGTCATACGGATACGATTATCCGTCTTCTTTCTGACACTATTGCGGGAGATGTGGCTCTTGTTAAAGATATGGTGGAAAGTGGTGGAAAATCTGCTGCGAATATCAAACAACTTGCAAGTGCACACCTTAAGCTTGATGTGGTGATCCGTTCAGGGGAAAAACTTCAGGAAGTGGGGCAAGCAAAAGACGCCTGGCTTTATGATCATATGGCAAAAGCTTTGCAAGAGCAGTTGAGAAGTCCATTTTTTCTTAAAATGGATCATGATCATATTTATATTGATGTTGAGTCATCCAAAGGAGTGATTGAGCTGAGAACGTTGAGAAAGCGACTTTTTAGTAAGACGACACCACTTGTTTTGATTTGGACGACAGCGTCAGCCTTTTTGCTCTTTGCGGTGGCTGTTCTTTTCATGCGTAATCAAATTAAACCCATTACGCGTTTGGCCGATGCGGCGGAAAAGTTTGGAAAAGGCCAGCAGATTATAGCCTTTAAACCAGAAGGTGCTACAGAGGTTCGTAAGGCTGCCCAAGCCTTTAATCAGATGCGTAGTCGTATTCTTCGTTTTATTGAGGAGCGTACACTGCAGCTTGCCGGGGTTTCCCATGATCTTAGGACACCTCTTACACGTATGCAATTGCAACTTGCGTTGATGGCTCAAACGGATGAGGTAAAAAGCCTTCAAGAAGATATTGAGCATATGGGGCATATGGTCCAGGGCTTTTTAGATTTTGCGCGCGGCGGTATTGACGAGGTTTCAAGCCAAGTCGATATCAAACGTTTTATCAAGGGTATTATTGAAGATTTTACTCAGGCGCATGCGATTCCCATCGATTTTGATGCCGAAGAGAGTATAAAAATCCATGTTAAAAAGAACCTCTTTAACCGAATGTTAACGAATCTTTTGTTAAACTCCCGTAAATACGGAGAAAAAGTCAAAGTCTCTCTCCTTGTCAAGTTGCATGCACTCGAGATTATTGTCGAAGATGATGGCCCGGGTATTCCCGAGGGAAAGTATGAAGAGGTTTTTCAACCCTTTCATCGTTTAGACCCCTCACGCAGCACTGAAATGGGGGGCGCAGGTTTGGGACTGACCATTGTGCGTGATGTCATTAGCATGCATGGTGGAAAAGTCGTGCTAGGAAAGTCGTCGCTGGGAGGGTTAAAAGTTACGCTTCTGATGCCACGATAATTTTAGGAAAAATCTTAAAGATTGGGGCTTTTTCTTTAAAAAATTTGTGCTTACAATGATGCTTAGTAATTTTCAGGAGTAACAACCATGGCAAACCAAAACCAACAAAAACCAAAAAGTGAGAATCACTTTGAGAAGTTTACAGAAACAATGAAAAGTTTTGCGGGGGACAGGGATGCCTATCTCCATGCACATAAAAAGAATATGGAATCCCACAAGAAGAATATCGATGCTTTGACAGAAGCGAATAAGATGGCTTTGGAAGTTATGCGCAATGTTGCAGAACTTCAACAGCAATATATCAAACAAGCTTTTGAGAGTTTCTCTGGGGTGATGAAGGAGTCCATGCAAAATGGTGTAAACCAAGACTCCTGGAAAAAGCACACAGAACAACTTAAAGAGCACATGACACGCAGTGTTGATCACGGAACAACAGTTGCAAATATGCTCACAAAATCCCATAGAGAGGTCTATGAGAAAATGAAAGGTCGTGCGTCCGAGCATATGGATGAGATCAAGCAAATGAGTCAAAAAACAAAACATTAGTTTTTTCTTAGATGCTAAAAGCCCAGGATATCCTGGGCTTTTTTTTATTGATAAGGCATGAAAGCCCCAGAAATCTTGAAAATCTGGTGGGGTTGTCAAATGAAAATAGGTGTCCTAGGCTTAACGTATAAAGTTTTACGCATTAGGAATCTTTTTGATGAAAATTCTATCCCGGGCCCTTTTACTTTCAAGCATTTTTGCAACATCCGCCTTTTCAGAGATTGATGAAGCTATGGTGAAAGCTCTCATGGATCAGGTAAAAGCCTTGAGTGAGGAAGTTGCTTCCTTAAAGGCACAAATGAAGTCCTCTGATGCAAAGGTAAAAAAAGCTGAACATGTAGCGAAAAAAGCCGAAGAAAAAGCGCATATGGCGCATGAAAAGGTTGCTCATGCTGCGCCGGTATCGCCTGCAGCTGTGCATCATGGACCTTCTGCTGCTGAGGTAAAAATAACGGCTGAAGCCTCCAAGAAAAAAGCTCGTCCTGGGTATATCGAAGTACCTGGTTCAAATATGGCGATCAAGTTTGGTGGTTTAATCAAAATGGATGCCATTCAAGACACAAGGGCACCCTCAGGAGATGCTTCAAACCTTCCAGGTTTGCCCCTTGATGGATTTAGTGCGAACACATCCCGATACAATAAGTTCTCCATGCATCCGCGTCAAAGTCGCCTTAATTTTGCAACAATTGCGGGCACAGATATTGGTGATATCGGGACATTTTTTGAGTTTGACTTCTTTAACGGTAATAACTTTGCTTCTATCCGAAGTGCTCAAGGATCAACCAGCAACTACACCCCGCGTATGCGCCATGCTTATTTCACTGTAGATCAAGGATCGAGAGAGTTTTTGGTGGGGCAAACGTGGACGACTTTCTTTGATCAAGAGTCCAATGGTACAACTGTTGAGTTTAACAACGTCTCGAGTCAAAGTGGTGGAAGACAGCCACAAATTCGCTACACGCAAAGGCTCACCGATCGTTGGAAAGCGGCAATCGCTCTTGAAAACTCTTTGACAGACTACACGGATTCGGCAGGCGTTCTTCGTGATGACGGTTCCTCCGTTGCGGGGAGTGATGGTTTTCAAAACCTTCCAGATCTTGTGGTGGCTTTGAAATATGATATTCCAGAAAAGCTACACTTTACGATTCGTGGTTTGTTGAGGCAGCTTAGGGTCAAGAGAAACTCTGTCAGCCCTGCTGTGATGGGAAGTAAAACAGCTTATGGCGTTGGTGTTTCTGGAAAAGTATTTTATCAAGGAAAGAGTGGTATCTTTGCACAAATTAATGCGGGTGAAGGTATCGGTCGATATATCTTTGATGCTGTTGGCCAATCCGCTGCCTTTGACACAAATACAGGAAGGTTTGCAACCCAAATGGGTTATGGACTTATCCTGGGTGTAGAGCATTATTGGCATGAAAAATGGCGTTCTAACCTTATTTTGGGGCAAACGCTTATTCGGGTTGCGAAATTCCAAAGAAGAGATGTTGCGAATCCTGTGACAAAGCGGATGGGGCAGCTTATTTTGAACATTATCTATAGCCCGGTCAAAAATATGGATATTGGTTTTGAATACGCGCGCTATATCCGAAAGGCTTATGGAAGAACACCAAATGTTGCTGCGGGTTCAAATCCAACAGCGTTCCAAATTTATACTGGTGTCGCGCATAGATTCCAGCTAGGATTTAGCTACAAATTTTAATGATTAGGTGAGTTATGGGTGCCTCTCCAGAAGAAATAAAACTTCGTATTGCGAACAAAGTTAAGCAAATCCGTGGTTTTTATGTCAACCTCACGGTGTATTCAGCGGTGTTTTTTGGCTGTATCATTGCGTGGCTTGCTATGGGAGGGGGGGCATTCTGGCCTATTTGGGTGTTGATCGGATGCGGTGTGGCTGCTTTCTCAGAAGGTCTTCGCTTGGGGCTCTTGCCCGTACTTGGTGATATTCTTCCCTTTCTCAGAGAGGACTGGGAAGATCATCAAAAAAAGCAGATCATGAAATCTATGGGGATTACAGACGAAGATCTTAAGTCCACAAAAAAAGGATCAAAATCTGACTCTTAGGTTTAAAGGGGCAGGTGCGAGATATTTCTTGGGAAGTCCTTGTGATGAAGCAGAGCTGAGTTTTTAAGGAAATCTAGAGATAGATAACCTAACGGATTCAAAACCCGTCCTTATCATTCAATAAATTGTGGCTTTGTGTTATACCCTAGGTATGTTTTTCCTTAGGGGTGATGACTATGTCTCGTAAATTTCTTCATACGCTTGGTGTAAGCCAGGTATTCCAGGAAATGCCGCGGGATAGACTTAATGAGTCTCTTTCTCAAGCAGCTCCCATTACCTCAGCAAAATCTCCCCCTCCTCCTTCTCAAAAAAAGGACGTTATGAGTGGGGGGCAAGAGGATACTTCTGTGTCCAAGGTTCATCCGGCCTATGCAGCAAAAAATCTCCAGGAGCTTCGTCACATTATGGAGTCTTTTGATGGATGTCATTTAAAGCTTGCTGCAACCAATACCGTCTTTTGTGATGGGAACCCGGACGCAGATGTGATGCTTATTGGGGAAGCGCCGGGAGAAGAAGAGGATAAACAAGGCAAACCCTTTGTGGGGCGAAGTGGTCAGTTATTGGATAAAATGCTTCAGGCCATTGGATTGGATCGAACCTCTGTTTATATCAGTAATATTGTTCCTTGGCGCCCTCCTGCAAACAGGCAGCCTTCTACAGAAGAAATTGCCGCATGTCTTCCCTTTATCGAGCATCACATTTTGTTGAAAAAGCCGAAGTTTCTTTTGCTTCTCGGGGGGGTTGCAACAAAATCTCTTCTTTATACTTCTGAGGGTATTATGAGTCTTCGGGGAAAGTGGAGAGCATATACGCCTCCTCATGGGGATAAGGGGTTTGAGCCCATTGAACTTCTTCCAACCTATCACCCTGCTTTTTTACTTCGCTCCCCAGGTCAAAAAGTCTATGCATGGGAAGATCTAAAGTCTTTAAAGGAAAAATTAAATAAAATCCATTATATGGGTTAATATTATATTAATGATAATGTGATTCAATGAAGTATATCGATAGATTACTTTTTGGAGTTCCTTTATTATGAAAAAATCAAAAATTCTCTCATCTCTTGCGCTTTTGAC
>JBDHTO010000041.1:0-9998 GCA_039808665.1 Alphaproteobacteria bacterium
CTCAATTCAAAAATAATGCGATCCTTTGCTTGACTCTTTGAAGAAAGCTCCTACATTAAGGACGATACAAAGGAATAGAAAATATGTCTCTTAAAGTTGCTCTCATCGGTCGCCCCAATGTGGGAAAGTCCACACTTTTCAACAGGCTTACAGGTAAAAAGCTTGCTATTGTTCACGATGAGCCTGGTGTCACACGTGATCGTCGCTATGGAGAGGCACAACTTGCTGACCTCAGATTCACGCTCATCGATACCGCAGGACTCGCAGATCCCAACGAACATCGCTTTACAAAGGATATGATCCGGCAAACAGAACTTGCCATGATTGATGCTGATATTTTCCTCTTTATGATTGATGCAAAAGTATCTTGCACCCCCTATGATTTTGAGTTGGCGCGTAATCTTTCGAAGTACAACAAACCTACACTCATTCTTGCGAATAAAGCCGAAACACACTCCGTATTTCCAGGAACCCTTGATGCAGCATCTTTTGGGATTGGAGAGGTTATTGAAATCTCCGCAGAGCATGGACAAGGCCTTGACCTTCTCTATGATTTCCTCTCAAAACACATGGACAAAGACAAAAGTGAAGAACTCCCCGCACATTTGCGCCCCCTTCGCCTTGCCATTATGGGAAGACCGAATGCAGGAAAATCAACGCTTATTAATTCCCTCCTTGGCGAGGAAAGACAACTCACAGGAGATACACCAGGGCTTACACGCGACGCCATTCGCATTGAATGGACATACAAGGACAAGGATATTCAACTAATTGACACTGCCGGTATTCGACGCAATGCCCGCGTTGATGAGGTGATTGAACGTCTCTCTGTCCAAGATGCAAAAAAGGCACTGCAGTTTTCAGAAGTGGTTATCTTAACTCTTGATGCAACATGCGCCCTTGAAAAACAAGACCTCACCCTTGCTTATGATATTTATAACGAGGGGCGCGCCATGATCATCGCCCTTAACAAGTGGGATCTTGTCAAAAATAAAAAAGAAGTTTTAGAAGAAATTGATCATAAAATTATCCATCAACTCGCTCAGGCCAAGGACATTCCCGTGATTGGGATTAGCGCCCTCAAACAAAAAGGGTTGGACGAACTCATGGATGCAGCGCTTCACATGTATGAAGTCTGGAATAAACGCATTTCAACAGCAAAGCTGAATGATTGGCTGAATGAAGTCGTGTCAAAACACCCGGCACCGGCTGTAAACGGACGGCGTATCCGTCCAAAGTATATGACTCAGGCAAAATCCCGTCCGCCGACTTTTGTCCTTTTTTGCAGTCAGGCGGAAAAGCTTCCCGAGTCCTACACACGCTACCTCACAAATTCCCTACGTCAGGTGTTTAAGCTTCCCGGTGTTCCTATTCGTTTTCACGTACGGGGAAGTAAAAACCCCTATGCCGGAACGAAAAAACGGGAAAAATAAGAAAAATAAGCCGCTAAAATAAACCGCCTTGTGCACAATAGCAACAAGGCGGCGGTACAAGGCGAAACTTTATCGATTAACTTAATGAGACCCCAAGGCTTCTCTGAAAGCTGCCAACAAAACCCTCGCATGATCCACACCAATAGTTCCCCGCCCTATCACAGACTCAAGATATTTTTGTCCTGTTTCATGGTTAAAGCCTAACTTTCCTCTCAAGGCAGCCCCATTCAGTCGAATCTGAGCATCCTCTGCACCTATTCCCAAACCACCTTGCGGATTCTTTCGAGCCGCTATTTTTTTAAGATATTCAAAACTTTTAGCCGGTGTATTAAAAATAAGACATCCATTAACAGCCGCTTCATTAAGCTCCCTTTGAGCTTCCTCACTTCCAAGTAACACTTGTCTTCTTAAGAATTCAAATCCTGATGTGGCTGTTCTACTATCATTTGTAAAACCAAGACGATTATCTCTTGCCGCAAAATTTATCATGACAAGGGCTTCTTCTGGATCATACTGTGGATATGCTTTTTGAGGGATAACTTGAAGAAAAACCTGAAAAAGCTCTGGCTGCCTATGAACTTGGGTAAGGAGGCCTCGCATGACAACAGGAGTCACAGACGTTAGACCTTTGATCTTTTCCACAAACTGAGATTCACTTATTTGATTTTTTATAGAAGGAGTCAAACGATGTACTTGATTACCCGTTAAATTTAAATCATGCGCACTACATGCCACTGATATTGAAAAAAATGACACAGCGTTTAATAAAAAAAAATTTTTGAAATAATTCATATATGGACCTAATTACAGTAAAAATTCATCTATCTGGTTATAATTTTTATGTAATATGTGAATACATATTTTCAATATAAAAAATGTAAATATTTGAATAATACTTGAATTTAAATAAAATTATACAATATTCATCATCGTAGAGTTATCCGTGAATGATGGAGATTTCCATGTCCTTGTACACAGACACAAAAGCACTACTGTACAATCAAGATCCAAACTTTTTACTTCAAAACATTCTTCCCATAGATTCACAGAAAGTTCAACTTGACGGGACTTTTCTAGATAATACCTTGATCGCCGATCCAAACGTACCCCACCAAATTACTGGGGATTTGGCTATCATTGCAAACTACACAGATGATAGCACCCCCTATGAAGGAAGAAATGGCCTTATTTTCCAAACGGGTAATGATAAAATCATAGGCAGCTCCCACGGGGATATTCTCACAGGAGACTTTTATAGCTTCTACTTTACGGTGGGGGGCAATCCTATACAGGGCAATAATGCTTTATTTGCAGGAAATGACACCATAAAAGGTGGAAACGGTGACGATTTGATCTTTGGGGATATTGCAAGAGAAGGCTCATGGATCAAAGCTAACCCTGATTTTTCAGGAGGCATCGACGAGCATTATGGTAATGACAAATTATCAGGAGGAAATGGTAATGATGTGATTTATGGTGATGAAGGCGTCAGATCTTCTGTCGGAGCCTTTCAATACCACTATTTATATTTTGGAAATGACAAAATTGATGGAGGAGAAGGCAAAGATACCCTTGTCGGGGATAATGGCGCCATAATTTTACGCACCATAGATGGAAGCGGTGATGCTTCACACCTATTGTTCAAGGGAGGAGATGATAATATCTCTGGCGGCGAGGGTAAGGATGTCCTGATTGGTGATTTTGACCTCATTTCATTAGGCCGCATCAGCGGAACAGCTGACGTGAAGGATAATACATTTCAAATGGGTAATGACGTATTAAATGGAGGCGAAGGCAACGACGTTCTCATCGGTGACTATAACCAGCTTGACAACCCTCTTCACTGGTCAAATACGATCATTGGCGGTAACGACACATTAACAGGCGGTGCAGGCAAAGATACTTTCGCCTTTAACTACCTTCATAATGGAGACGATGTTGTCACAGATTTCAAAATAGGACAGGATAAACTCGTCATCCGGGGCGCAGATAACCTTTCTCATATGACTCTCGTCGCCCAAGGCAAGGATACAGTGATAAACCTTGGTCAAGATGGTTCTATCTTACTGAAGAATGTGAGTATCAATGACCTTCAATCGATTCAGTCTATGGTGGATAAGAATATCCTTGTTTTTGATGCGAATAACACGATGTCGTTTTGAGAAAGCAACCATTCACTTTGAGAGCTCTTTTTTACGTAAGTTACGTGAGGAGCTCTCACAAGTTTTACCCCCGAAATCCTTGAGCCACCACATAAATTTCCGTAGACTCTGTACGGCTGGATGCGGGTTTAAAATGAGTAATCTTGGAAAATGTTTTTTTCATTTCTCCCAAGAGCTTGGATTCTGTACCACCACGAAGAACCTTGGCCACAAGGGATCCACCTGGGCGAAGACGCTCAACAGCAAAGGTATAAACTTCCTCAAGCATTCCCATAATGCGATCATGATCCACACTTTTAATACCACAGGAAGATGGCGCCATATCACTCATGACAACATCAACTTTTCCATCGATATACTGATCAATATCGTTAAAGTCACCTTGATAGAAATCAACCCCTGGAATTGGATCCATCTCAAGCAAATCAATGGCAAGGATTTTTCCCTGCCCTTTCATGATATGTGATGCCACTTGAGACCACCCGCCTGGTGCAGCTCCCAAATCCACAACCGTCATACCCGGCTTTATCAAATGATATTTTTTCTGAATCTCAAGTAACTTAAAGGCCGCTCTGGAGCGATATCCTTCCTGCTTTGCCTTATGGACAAAGGGATCATTTAATTGACGCTCCAACCATCGCTTTGATGATGGAGTAAGTTTTTTATTTTTAACGCGTACTTTTAGGGATGTCATCGTATACTCTTAACTGGGGGAACGGTTCATGTGCCCCTGGAAGCTGGATTGCCCCTCAAGAACACCATGAATAAGTTCCATCAAAATTCCCTCACGAACACCACGATCAGCAACACGAATATAGGGAACATCAAAAACATCACAGATACCCTCTAAAATCGCAGAGCCTGTAATCACAAGGTCAGAACGTCCCACACCGATGCTTGGGTGGAGATTACGCTGCTTTACAGGCATATTGAGAACATATTGGGTAATCTCGCGAATATCCTTCATGCGCAGGTAAATGCCGTCGATAATATGTCGATCATAGCGCTGAAGCTTAAGGTGAATTGCCGCCAATGTCGTCACCGTCCCAGAGGTTCCAACCATCTGAACCTGCCTCTCTTCCAAAAATTTCTGAATGTTATTCCTTTCAGAAAAAGCTTCAAGTTCGTGGGCCACTTTCTCCCGGATTTGCTCATAGATCTGGGGAGAAGTTGCAAATCCACCAAATTGGTCACTCAACGTCACCACACCAAAGGGAAGAGAGATAAGATCAATCACATCAAAGCTGGGCCTGCCGTCCTGAAGTTTGACCCACATCACCTCTGTACTTCCACCACCAATGTCAAAGGCGATGGCATAGGGAATATTCCGTTGAAAAATTCCTGCACATCCTGCAATAGCCAAGTTTGCTTCCTCTTGAGGGGAAATAACTTCAAGATCAAGTCCCAACTCATCTTTGGCTCTATCTAAAAGTTCACGACTGTTTTTCGCCCGTCGACAGGCCTCTGTTGTCACAGCACGCAGATGCGTCACACGATTCCCTGATACTTTATCCACACAAATTTGAAGCGCTTTGAGAGTACGCTCAATCGCGTCTTGAGAAAGCTCATCATTCAGCTGAATATTCTCCCCAAGACGCACAACCTTTGAGTAGGAATCAATGATTCTCAAATGGCCATCATACTTACCCACCAAAAGACGACACGAGTTGGTTCCAAGGTCAATTGCGGCAAAGACCTCTTTCAACTCCTGATTTCTTTTTTTTGTGCGGCGTAGCGGGTGCATAAATGTCTCGTGAGGTCTCGCGGATTATTCTTTAAAGTCTTTTTAGTATATGCTAATACACATTTAAGGTCGATAGTTGCAATTGTCTAGTTTTTAAAAAGCAATTGGGGGATAGTTTAGCGGTAGAACTCTCGGCTCTGGACCGAGCAGCTCAGGTTCGAATCCTGGTCCCCCAGCCACCTTTCTTTGAGGAGCATTCCTGTCTTGATGCATCAGTCTCAACCCTCTCTTCTCTCCATGGGGCTTGCTTTTCTCACAACCTACATCCTTTGCAAGATGGGGGAAGGTCGTTTTCTTCTCGCTTACCCTAATCACAGGTCTGCACACAGCCAGCCTACCTCTATCTTTGGCGGTATCGCCATGTTTGTAGGTGTCGCTACGGCGCTTTTTGTCCAATTTTTGTTTTTCCCTCCCTCTGAACAACCCATCAATACCCTAAAGATTTTTGGGTGTATCTCCCTTCTCTGGCTTTTTGGACTAATTGACGATGTCTATCCTCTGAGCGCCAAGATTCGCCTTTTGTTTCAGCTTATATTTTCAATTGTGGTCATTTTGACGCTCAATACACTCATTTCTCTGCCCAGTCCTTTGGGATTTCTCAATATTCCCTTCACCCTTTTATTTATCATGGGATTCATTAACGCCAGCAACTTTAGTGATGGAATCAACGGCCTTTGGAGTGGGACTGTCCTGGTTTGTTCTCTTTTTATGGTTTACATCAACCCCCATGACGTGATGATCCCCATATTTCTCGGCTCTGTCGTCGCTTACTTTATTCTAAACTTTCCTAAAGGGCGCATTTTTATGGGAGATAGTGGCAGCACCTTTTTAGGAGGAGTCATCTTATGCCAAGGTCTTTTTAATCTCTCCTATGGAGGAACACTTCCGATTACCCACTATCCCTCTATCATCATGGCATTCTCCCCACTCGCCTTTGTCTTTGCCGATGTTTTTGTAACGCTTTCAAAGCGCATTATTCAGGGGCACCATCCTTTTGAAGCCCATAAGGATCACTATTTCCAAAAGCTTGTGCATATCCTCAAACTCTCTCACGGAACAACAACCCTTATTTATATCGCAGGATCTCTTCTCAGTGCCCTACTCCTGGTGCGTTTTGCACTTAAAGATATATGGGGTCTTTTGGGATATGGAGTACTTCAAATATTCTATTTTATTATGATTGAATGGCTCTGCGTCAAAAAAAGTGAAAAACCGAAACCTAACTCTTAATTCGGTATGCTTTCATGACAAACTCACGAAGGAGCTCATCATCCTCCATCACTTCCTCTGGAACAAGGAAGTAAGACATAGCGACTGTCTTACCATCCTTCTCATAAGAGAAAGGTCTCGATCCATAAGCCTCGTAATCTGGGCGCGTCTCAGGGCTTACTTTAAAATAAAGCTCCCCGTCCACAATAATCCCAATGATCAGATCGTCTTTGTAAATCCCATGACCGCCAAACATCGCACGTGCACGCATCCTTCCAAAAGAGGAAAGACGGTCCAATACATATTCAACAAAATCGTTCATGGGATTTGATCCTTTTCACTTCTTTGGCATCATTTTATCCAAAAGCCCCTTATCTGTTTTCACCTCAGCTTTAGATTCAGGCGCTTTGATATCCTCTGCTTTCCAGATAAAGTTCTCCAAATCAAAACGATAGGATTTTGGTGCATCAAAACCACCTTCGTACTTCACAATTGCCATACGCTCTTGCCTATCTGCGGATGAAAACATACCCAAACCAACCATCCCCTGATAATCAATGTACTTGAGGGTGAACTCTTTTTTACTGGAAAGGGTCGGAATTACTTTGATCAACTCGTCTAGGTTCTTTAACGGGTGTCCATCAAGCTCAGTAATCCTCAAAATGCGCGTATCTACAAAAAAGCTCGGAAGCCCTTCACCAATCACAGATCGTAGAGGAGATGTTGGACCCGCGCCAAGGGCAAACACACCCTCCCCGTCAAATCCAAGGAAAAACCTCACAAATTCGTTATTCCCAACCCATGTGGCATCTGCGAAAGTGATCATATGCTGGGCATACCGAAGAGACAGCGGATAACTCGAAACGCTCACATCCACAAGTTTTCCACCACGGTATACTTTCATGGAGAGTGGTTTTTCTCCCGATTCATTAATCATTCTATCAAATTCATAAAGATTCGGACCGATGAGCTTGCCTCCCACTTCCCACAGGATATCCCCTGCTTGGAATGATTTTTGCGCCCCCGTTCCCATTAATCTGGAGTTGATAAAGGGTATTTTGTTATTTGAATCCGGAAACTGTGCATGATATTTCTTTACAGCCTCTTCTGGTAGCAAACCGGCCTTTTCCACATCCTCCACAGAAACATAAGTCGGCACAATACCGATGGACCTTCGTTGGGGTAACTTTTTCTCCTTTACGGACGTCAAAGCATCCGTCACATATTGAATCGGAAGTGCCGCCCCGGATGAAAATTTTCCGCCGTACACAATACCCACCACAATACCTTCATCCGTAAAAACTGGGGATCCACTCGCACCTGGGATCGTAAGGCCAGAGAATTTAAAAGATTGTTCCGCAAAGGGGCCAAGATTTTCATAGACGGAGAAAATCGTCCCCTTGAATGTTGAAAACTCATCTTTCCCAGAATTTCCCATGGAATAAATACTATCATTAACCCCCACCGGTTTTTTAGAAAGCTCAAGCGCCACAACATCCTTGGGAAATTTTTTAGGATCCACTTTCAAAAAAGCAAAATCATAAAGGGGATCAAAATAAGCCAAAGAGGCTTCTGTCGTCGTGCCATTTTCAAATTTGATCGTGTATGTGCTCACCGTCAAATCACCCGCCACATGTCGATTTGTCGCGATAATGCCATTTTCCTTGTCGATGATAAAACCTGATCCACTCCACGCTGTACGTTTCTCACTTTCTGTAGAGGCATAGGTTTTTACATCAATAACAACGACGCCCTTCCTTACGAAATCCAAAACACGCTTGCGTTTTGGACTTGATTCATCCTCCACTGCTCCCGCGGGCATGGATGAATCTTGCCCCATCATATTTGGGTCGGCAGGTATTTTCCCAACATCTTCCGCAGAAATAGGAGTTGCGGGATCCAAATTGACAGAGGTTGCGAAAGCAGAACCTAACAAAAGGAATGTCGCGACAGAGGTGCGTAAAATTTTTTCAGACATAGTTTGTACCTTATGATTGGATGGCAAAATTCAAACCGAGTATAGGAGCATCCACCCTTTTTGAAAAGAGAGTGAACGATCATAAATGGTACACACCGTACAGCATCCTTAATAGATTCAGATTCTCATTAGAAAAAATAAAGAAAAATCTTGAGAATATCCCTGAAAAGAATCTTTTATTTGAAACTGCTTCCCCACGTGCAGCGCTTGATGACTTTAACACTTTCCCTTTCGAAGGCGATACGTGCCATAAATAATGTCTAGGGTTTTGCTCTGGGATTTGGAGTGCGTTGGTAAAAAATCACAATATCCCTGTGAATGTCAATAAAACGGCTAAGGATGTCTGTATTGTAATAAGCAGGTTATACTAAAAGGTTCAAGCTACGCCTTTTTGGCAGGCCTTAAATTAACCTTGTTAACCTTAAACCTGTATTTGATGCCTCTAGCAATCACAGTAATGATGCCTTTTTAAATTCATTAAAGACATCATGGAGAAAGATAATCAACTTTCCGCCAAGGGAAAAGGACTTGTGAGGTAGCCATAAATATAGGAGTGGAGGAAGACTCTGAACGTCATAGTCCTCATATACTAGCCCAAAATAGACCTCTCCTTTCAGGATGTTTTTCATGTGTTGTGATTTTTATAAACGCACTTTTTTCATCACACTCATTAAAAATCTCCTTATGAAAGCGGGGGATTTTAACTCCACCTTAACCATTTTTTGAAAGAATGACGGATGTCCACCCAAAATAACGGGTGGGGGTTTGGGGATGGGTGAAAAGCACAAATAAAAAGTTAACAGATTTTTAATATTGAAAAAAATTTAACTTAAATTACAAGCGATCTCTGGAAAAAATAACCCAAACTGCACATATCGCTCAGACTGAATGAATCCCTTAACTTGATCAACACCCTATTGGGGAAAACCTGTATCAAATTGGGTGTATATCCTCGAACGACATGCATCACTTAAAACACATCATATAGGGAAAAGACCTACCTCAAATTAACCACCTCACGCAAACAGAACGTACCTTTTTGACAGAAATCCAGATCAAAACGACATGCATAGCTCAATAGGATTCATCACGCAAAGTTTCTCTAGCACATCGATACAAACGATCACGCAAACTGCACCTGATCTATCAGAAAAAAATAGGGTTCAAAAGGAAATCTAATTCACAAGAGACGCTTCATCCAAATTGGCCGCATCATATTTTGTTTGGGGAACTTTACTCAACTGGCCCAGATCACCAAAAAAGACACGCACCTATAAAAAATTACACTCAACAATATTTCTTACAGGAAACAAGGAAGAAAAAGATTGTTAACCCCCCTCGCATTTTACAAAGAAATCTTTATACTTTTACAAAGGGCTGTTTTAATGACTAGGTTTTCCTTTTGGCTTCAGAGAAATTTGTCACCTATTTTCAAAGGGAACTCAACTACCTGCGCAATGCAGGCTCCGTTT
>JBDHTO010000042.1:0-9961 GCA_039808665.1 Alphaproteobacteria bacterium
CTCATATCTTGGCTGAGGGAGAATTTTTTACGAATGGATCCATCTTGGGTCAGGAAAAAATCAAAAAGAAGGCTGTTTTCTTGGGGCTTTGCTTGAACGCCATGGGTTTCAATAATTTTGAGGGCTTTGTCATGAAGGTTTTTGGGACCCTTTTCCATGACATGCTTTGCCAGAGAGTATATTTCCTCTCGTTCTTTGTCAGAAAGTGCAGGGGCGGGGGAAAGATTTAGTGTTTCTTTGAGCTTTTTTTCGGGATTTGTGTACTGAGAGAGTCTCAACCTTTGAGAGAGTGCATCTTCAAGAAGCTCTGTGAGGTAGTTTTCTTGGATAAAGGGAGCGAGAGATCGGAGAATCTCGAGATTTTCTGGCTGTTGAAGGGATTTTTGAGCGGCTTCCTTTCGAAGGATTTCAGCCATCATGTCATCCAAAAGTTTAAATCCTGGGCTAAGGTCCGCCTCAAAGGGGTATTGAGTCAGGATTTTTTGACAAAAACTATGAATGGTTTGGATCGCAGGGGGGCTGTATTGAACAATATTAAAAAGATTTTGCGCATGACTTAACAGCGCGTCATCCACAGGTTCTTTTGTCATAGATTCTAGGGTTGTTTTGAGTTGATCAGGGCTGAGGGAAGACCAATCCTTAAGGGTTAGAAATAGCCGCTCTAACATCTCCTTTGCGGCTGCATTTGTGTAGGTAAGGCATAAAATGCTTGCGGGGTGATTTTTCTCCAAAAGAAGGCGTAAAACGCGGTCAATCAAAACTTTTGTTTTTCCCGTTCCGGCAGAGGCCATGAGCCAACAGGAGTGCTTTGGAGAGGATGCAATGTCTTGTTCTTTATTGATGTGTACCTTCTGAGTCATTGTGATAGGCGCTCCAAATGTTTATAGGGGCGCCGGATAGAGTTGTTGTTTGGAACGCTTATGAATTCAAAAGAGTCCTGAATATAAGTATTCAAGATATTGTGAACGCCCAAAGATGCTTCCTCGATACGTTTTTGCGGATCCTTGACGGGAATCCACTCCACATAAGGTTTTTTCCCCTGGAGTTTAACAAAACAAAGATTTTGGATATCCGCATTTTGAAAAATAACTCCCTCAAGGGGAAGCTGTGGCGCCATACCTTTTGTAATCTCAGTTTGGGTTGGAACACTTCCCGTCTTATAATCCAAAAGGGTTCCTGTGTTCTGAACCAGGGCATCAAGGCGTGCATAAATTGTGATCTCTCCTATATTCAGCTCACCCTCAAGCTCGCTTTGAAGGGTGAGGGGATTTCTCTCTCTGCATAGTTCTTTTGCAATACTCAGGAGTCTAATATCCAGTAGCGGCGTTAAGCTGAGGTGAGCTTTTTCTACAGATTTTTTGAAAAGCTGATAAAGAATTTCGTGACTGCCTTCCACAAACCCGTATTTTTCCTTTGAATAGATGTCAAGGGCTTCGTGAAGTGCCTGACCCAGAACAAGAGGGAGAGACAAAGTTGAGAGGGATTCACGAGGTCTTAGGTTTAAAATATAGCGTGCGTAGAAACCGTAAGGGTTTGTCATCAACGATTGGATGGCGGTTACAGAGAGGCGTGTGGGTTTGTGTTGGGATCTTGGGGGAGATTTATCTGGATGTTGAGGATGAAAGACACCGTCAACAACAATAGGGGAAAACGCTGCTTCTCTCTTTAAGTGCTCCACCTTCGAAAGAAATGGAGAGGGGAGAGAAGCATCACGCCCACGAGATTCTGTATAAAACAGTGTGATGTTCGGTGCGCAGGTCAAGGACAGAAGAAAATCCTGCTCCTGGAGGCCAAGATATTCCTCTTCGGTTAAAAGTCCCATACTTTTTTTAAGAGACGGTGAAAGCCAAGGAGAGGGGGATAACGAGCGCGGAACTACCCCCTCATTCATATCAGCAATGATAAGGTGATCAAAATCACAAAGGCGTGCCTCCATTAATCCCATAAGATGAATAGATGATGATGGGGATGGAGGAGAAGGCGAATCTGGCATATTACGCAGGACAAGATGTGCGGTCTCTATCCAATCCTGATCACCATAAGGTTTTGTATGGGAAAGCGTTTCTTTGACATGGGACCAAAAGATATCCAAAGTTGTACTATCTTTGATATGCATACGGGTGAATGTTTCCATAGCATGAAGGGGGCTACTTTTCAAAAGATCGAGGACTAATGGATCAAAGGACAGATCGTGATGGTCAACAGATAGGGATGCTTGGGGGGTTGTTGTGGTGTTTTTGATAAACTTATAAAACGCTCCTCTTTGTTCCTTATCCCAGCTATTCCAGATATAGGGATGCTTGGTGAGTGCGGCATACTCAGGAATTTCTTTTGTTTTTAAAAAACTCAATGTAAGCGAGAGAAATTTCCCAATCTCTGTGTGCGGAAAGGGTGTGGGAAGGGAGCTATTAAAGGATAGACCAAGAGATTGAAGCGCTCCCTCTACATAAAATTGGCTTTCGGTGGAAGGGAGTGCAATGGCAACTCTCCCTTTGAGGGTTTGTGCCAATGTGGCAATAGCCTGTGCTTGGTGTAAGGGAGATTTGGTTTGGAGGGATGTTATGTTTGTGGTGGAAGCCTCTTCTTGTGAAAGGGGAGAAAGAGGGAAGGAAAGCTCTCTTAAAATTTTTTGCACATGAAAGTGGGGGGAAGAGAGTGGGGCTGAGTCTTGATCCTTCTCAACAAAGGGAATAGCAACATAGCCGTTTCGGTCTTGGAGTATACCCTTCATCAGGTGAAGTGTATGGGGAAGGAACTGACTAAGCCCCGCAACCCAAAGAGGTGATGTGGTTGGATTTTCTTTTAAAGCCCTTAAAAGACACGTAACAAGCCGCTCTTGATGATGGAGAGGGTCATGAAACCCTAATTCCTCGATAATTTTAGGATAATGCTCAAGGGTTGTGGCAAGAAAACGAAGATTCTCATTCGATAAAGGAAGGGCTTCTGGATCTACACCAAAACGCATCAACTCATCGAGTGTTGTTTGAAGTGTTGATCTATAACCATCAATATGTGAAGAGGGGAGATGATGCTTCCAACGGCGGATGAGGAGAGAAAGGATTGTTTCCTTAAGCGCAGAAGGGATGGGTTTCGTGAAAAACATGTCACAAATCCCAAAATGCTCCAAAAGAGCCGGCGTATCATTGAGTGACAAAAGTTTGGGAAGTAGAAGTCCCCTTGGAAAATGTTTAAAAAGTGCAGATTTAAACTGAAGGCTGGCGCGATGACTCGGAAAAATAATGGTGGAGGTGGAGAGTGTTTCTGGAGCCTTTGCCAAAAAGGCTGCAAAGCATGTGATAAAATTGTGATGTGGTGTTGTGTAGTAAACTTTAGATGGTGTCATGGCCTCACAGCTTTGTTTGCAAGGTGAAAACCATCCAGTGTTCCTGTATCAAACCACGGCATGGGCTCCTTGACTACAGAAACGTGACATCGTTGTTGAAGAAGGGCTTTTTCCCATACTTTGATCACGGAAAAGCTTTCAAGGGGCATATCATCAAACAAGGCGGGGGTTAGGATCTGAATTCCTGTATAAATATAGGGTGCTGTTGGAGCGTTCCCTCGAAATACGGGGGTATTATCATTCCCGATATCAAAATCCCCGCTTCCCTCATATCCTTCCATCTGCTCTGTGGGGAGGAGGAGGAGGAATACATCTGTTGTTTTTGGATTAAACTCGTTTAAAAAATGAGTGAGAACAACCTTCATATCCCCCGTTGTAAAGGCATCGGCATTAATGGATAAAAAGGGGTTTTTAAAATAATCACAGGCATTTTTAATGCCGCCCCCTGTGTCCAAAATCTCTTTTTCAAAGGTGAGATGACTTCTAAGAACAGGAAGGTTTTGAATATGATGGGATATTTTTTCTGCCAAATAATGGGTGTTGATCACAACTTCTGTAAATCCCATGTTTTTAAGAATATTTTGGTGATAATCCAAAAGGGATTGATCCCCCACTTTCAAAAGGGGTTTGGGGGTATCATTTGTTAAAGGAGCGAGGCGTTTTCCAAATCCCGCAGCAAGGATCATGGCTTTATCATCTATATCATCTATCACAGGAAAGGTCATGGCATTACCCCAGTTTCCTTAAACCAATAGGAAAGCTCTCCAAAAGATTCATTTTTATCCAGGAGTGTTTGAATATGACGCCACATGCGTGGAAAGTGATCCACATAGTGATGCTTTTCATCACGCTTAGAAAGCCTAGAAAATACTCCAAAAATTCTTAAATGACGGGCGAGATTGAGAAGGTCGAAGGTATGTCGCAGGGCGGAATGCTCTGATGCGGAAAAACCCTCTAAATACCGTGCTGTGAGCATCTCTTTCAGTGTTTCAGGAGTGTCGCGGCGAACATCATGGGTAAGGGAAATAAGGTCATACCCCAAAGGACCCCACATGGCATCTTGGAAATCAATCAATCCACACTTTTTAAGGCCTTCGCGATCCTTAAGATAAAACAAATTATCGATGTGATAATCCCGCAAAATCAGTGTTTTGGGGGAGGGAAAGTTGATAAAAAGATCGTCTAAGATATTCTTAAACGCCTCTTCTTCTTTTTCAGAAAACCCATGACCGTACCATTCAAGAAAAAGCAAGGCCTCATGGTATGCAACATTTCGATCATAATCTTTGAGGAAATCGGGTTTGAGAGAGAGTTCTTTTGAAAGATGAGAAAGGACATCCACAGCCAGTGTGTAGAGCATATCCTCATTCTCGTTGAGAAGGGCTTTTCTGTAGGTATTATCCCCAAAATCCTCAATTACATAGAGATCGTCTTTTTCGGAAATCTCAAAGAACTTTGGGCTGCTGAGATGGATACTTTCAAGAAGTTTTCCAATGCGTATAAATTGTTCAGGTTTCTCACTGCTTGGGGAAACCATCAAAAGTTTCCCCTTTCCTTCTATGCGAAAGTATTGACGTTTTGACGCATCACGTGGAATAGGGGAAAGAAAAGCCTCTCCATACCCGAGAGGCTCTAAAAAAGACTGAATCATTTGATGCATAAAGTTTTTCTATATGCGCATGGGCATAATAACGTAGAGGTTGTTATCATTTCCTGCACCACGAATTACAGCAGGGCTATTGCTATCTCCGAGGGATACTTGTGTTTCTTCCTCATCAATTTGCTGCGCAATATCAAGAAGGTATTTCGCATTAAATCCGATCTCCAAGGAGTCTGCATTTTCATAGGCGACGGGGAGTTCTTCTTGGGCGCTTCCAAGTTCTTGGCTGAGCGCAGAAAGGGTGAGTTGATTCTGCTTAAGATCAAGCTTGATGACGCGTACTTTATCATTAACAACGGTTGCAACGCGGTCCACGGCATGGGCGTAATCCTTTGTGGGAAGGTAAAAAATCTTATTGTTTTCAGAAGGGATCGCCTGCATATAATCGGGAAATGTCCCATCGATGAGGCGTGAACTGAGTTCTTTTGTCTTAAAGGAAAATTCAATGCGTTGGGGGGAAAGGCTAATTTTTACGTCTTCATCCCCTTCGTCCAGGAGTTTTCTGACTTCATTCACGGTTTTTCGGCTGATGATGACGCCGGGCATATCTTTTGTTCCCTCAGGAGCGCCAATTTGGGCATAGGCCAAACGGTGGGCATCTGTGGCAACAGCGCGTAGAACATTCTCACCGCCAACGATATGCCAGTAAATACCGTTGAGGTAATAACGTGTCTCTTCATTGGCCATGGCAAAGCGTGGCTTGTCAAAGAGACGCTTAATATCTTCGGCCTTGAGAGAGAAGGAATGAGGAAGGTCGCTCGCATTAAGTCTTGGAAAATCTTCTGCACTCAGGGAGGCGATTTTAAATTTAGAGCGGCCACCATGGATATGAAGTTGACCATCTTTTTCAAAAAGGGTGAGGGTGTCTGCGTCCATTTTTCTCACAATGTCAAAAAACACCGTGGCAGAAACGGTTAAACGTCCAGGCGTTTCAATGACAGCGCCAATTTTTTCAACAAGGCTCAGCTCCATATCTGTGGAAGTCAACGTCAGACCGTCACCCGATGCATCCAAAAGAGCATGACCAAGGATAGGGACTGTATGGCGTTTTTCCACAACGCTTTGTGCATGGGAAAGAGCTTTAAGAAGCTGGCTTTTATCAACTGTCAAACGCATAAATCATCACCTTATATTTTTTTATTTATCTTTTATTTTTTCTTTATGACGAGGAAGTTTGCAAGCTTCTTTTGAGAAGTGCAAGATCTTCAGCGAATTCTGTATCTCTTTCGCAAAGCTCTTCAACCTTCCGTACAGCGTGCAGGACAGTCGTGTGGTCTCTTCCACCAAACCGACGGCCGATTTCAGGAAAAGAGCGTGTCGTGAGGGTTTTTGCAAGGTACATAGCGATTTGACGTGGTCGTGCGACATTTTGCGCACGCTTGGCTGATTGCATCTCACTCATCTTAATGCCAAAAAAGTCCGCCACACGTTTTTGTATATCATCGACACTGATGCGACGATCGTTCGATTTAAGAAGGTCACGAAGCACGTCTTGTGTAGACTCAATTGTAATTTGACGTCCGACAAGTGTTGCATGGGCTGCAATACGGTTAAGGGCGCCTTCAAGCTCGCGAACATTAGAGGAAATTTTTGATGCAAGAAATTCCATCACTTCCTTGGGAATAGGAACAGAGAGGGTATCCGCTTTAGCCTGAAGGATACCAAGACGTAATTCATAGGTTGTGGGGTGAATGTCCGCCACAAGACCCCATCCAAGACGAGATTTAAGGCGTTCTTCCATTCCCTCAAGGTCGGAGGGAGACTTATCTGCAGACACAATCACCTGGTGATTTTTGTCCACAAGGGCGTTAAAGGTGTGGAAAAATTCTTCTTGAGTTGTGTCTTTGCCGCTAATGAATTGAACATCGTCAATCATCAGGACATCAACAGTTCGGAATTGTTCCTTGAATGCAACGGTATCCTTATAACGCAGGGCGCGAATAAACTGATACATAAATTTTTCTGCGGAAAGATAAAGAACGCGCCGCTCGGGGTGATGTTTTTTAATGTGCCACGCGATGGCGTGCATCAGGTGAGTTTTACCAAGACCAACACCACCGTAAAGGAAGAGTGGGTTAAACTGAACTTCTCGTGATTCTGCGACACGCTGTGCCGCGGCGTAGGCAAGTTCATTAGGTTTTCCCACCACAAAATTCTCAAACGTAAATCGGGGATCAAGCGCGGTCATGCCTTGATCCTTGAGCTGCATCTCATTGTCGTCTGTGTCTTCCTCGTTCGTGGAAGGCACATTTTCTTGGGCGTTAGCCGGCTTTGTTTGAAGGGAATAGGCGCTATTGATGTCAAGTTCAATTTCTGTGACGTGTCCAAAATGCTTTCCTGCAAGTTTGATCAAATCAGCGGAGTAATTCGATGCGATCCAATCCTTGATAAATCGACTGGGGACTTGACAAAGAAGCCTTCCATCCTCAAGAGAGAGGGGATGGAGATGGGTGAGCCAACTTTTAAACGCCGCAGTACCAAAGTGTTGTTCAAGATGCGCTTTGAAGCGCACAACATCTTCGTCGGGGAAGAAAAGCGCACCACGATGAGCTTGTGTAAGTGTCACAGGATGAAATCATGTTGGAAGCTTTAAGATTTTTTTACCATAGCGGATCGTCCCATCCCCTTGCAACACTTGCACCATGAATCTGTCTCTTTTTTATTCAAAGCCGCAGACACGCTGAATTTCTTCCCTAGAGGTGATGCCTAATTGTATTTTTTCCTTACAGTCCTGCTGAAGGGTGAGAGCTGCATATTTCTTGAGATCATCACCACTTTTAAGAGATTGGAGAGATGCCTCATCAAAAATAAGGTATTCCCCCACACTGACACGACCTTGATACCCTGTTCCGGTGCATTCGGAGCAGCCATTTCCCCCACACTTTGGACAATATTTTCGCAAAAGGCGTTGTGATACCATCCCAAGAAGGTTAGAAGCAAGAACATCTAAGGAAATCCCAAGATCCCTGAGGCGTGCAGGAACAGTAAAAACATCTGGGGTGTGAAGGGTCGCAAGGACAAGATGCCCTGTCATGCTGGCGCGTAGTGCCATGTTTGCTGTTTCCTCGTCTCGAATTTCTCCAACTAAAATGACATCGGGATCTTGTCTCAAAAGGGATTTGACGCCATCGGCGTAGGAAAGATTTTGCGACACTTCTGTTTGTCGAATGCCGGGAATATGATATTCCACAGGATCCTCGAGGGTCATAATATTTAATTTGTGGTGATCAAGGGTGCGGAGCAGGGCATAAAGTGTTGTGGTTTTGCCGGATCCGGTGGGGCCTGTAATGATGATCATACCACTTGGTTGTTGGACAAGCTTTTGAAGATCGCTGGACATTTTCTTTGAAAAACCAAGTTCATCAAGAGATTTAAGGCCGTGCATTTTGTCTAAAATACGGATGACGATATTTTCCCCTAAAATAGTAGGATGGGTGGAGATGCGAAGGTCCACAGTGCGGTCGGCGAAGGGATGAAGATAACGACCATGTTGGGGTTTGCGGCTTTCCCCCACATCCAAATGTGCGCATACCTTGAGGGCAGAGAGAAGGGGGGCATAAGCCTGCTTGGGGAGTGTTCTCTCTTCTCTTAACATGCCATCAACACGATTTTTAATCACAATACGATCCTCAAGGGGCTGTAGGTGAATGTCTGAGGCATGATGCCGAATACCGCTGGAGATCATGTCATGAAGAAGTGAAATCCCCTCATCATGCTGCTTTTCTGTGTGGGTGCCTTTGTTCCCATACAGATATTCAAACACATAGGCAAAATCTTCCTCCGCCATGATAAAAGGACGCACGGGTTTTTTGATTGCATCGGCGATGTCATCACACAGAGGCAAATTATCAAAGTCCACGAGGGCAACCTGTGCTTTATCTCCCTGGCTTTGAAGCGCAAGTGCTTTCCACTTTTGTGCATTGTCTTTGGATAAAATCGGTTGCGCTTTTTCAAGAAGATCTTCCCGTGTCAAAAAGGGAAGAGATGTTTTTTCAGAAAGGAGTGTGAGAATTTTTTCCTTTGTGACAGAGCCTTTTTTAATCATGATCTCGCTTAGAGTTTTTTCCGGGTAAAGGCTGTGCTCAAAACGAATGTCTTGGACTGTTTTCGGATCAAGATTTAGATTTTCCAAAAGATAATGTTCTAAGGTGCTTTTCAAGGGATTCATCTGGCACGGTTTTTGCTTACTTAAGAGTAGAAAAAGAGTCTTGATAAATAATTAATGAAGCCAGTTTTATTCCTATGTGTTGTTCTTTTGCTTAGTGGATGCAACCCTTTTGCCCGGTTTGCACCGGATTCTGAAACCCTTGTAACACGGGGATTTGCGCGGCAAGGTGACGCGCCACCACCCTATCCTGTGTATTGCTATCAAACTCTTGGGGAAAAAATGTGCTATAGTAGCCCCCTTAAATACGCCCCCCGTGACCGTGTTGTCGGCTACTACGGCCCCCCACCAGAGTGAAAAGAAGATGTAAAATGAGGTAAAATAAAAACTTGTGTTTTAACAATTTATTTATATATAGTGTTTACACTTATTTTTAGGTTGTGGAATATTATTTCACAGTGGCGATCTTTTGAGGTATTTTTGATGCGTGATAAAAAAATTCTTTTTCTCTCTGTTTGTGTGGCGGTATTGTCATGGCAGAACCTAAATGCTGGAGATGGGCAAAGTCAGGGTATGACTCTCTCACAGCTTAGAGCTCTTATGCAACAAAGAGGTCAGGTGCAACAAAGAAATCAGGCTGAACAAGGTGATGCTTTGAGGGATCCCGTTCCGCTTACTTCTGTTCATGTGCCTTTACCTATGCCTGATGTAAGTCCTGCTCCTCAGGTTAGGCGAGGAAGTGCTCTTTCAGGTTTGTTGAACGCCTCTTCTACTGTGCCGGCTCCTTCTTCCGTCCGCGCACCTACGCCTTCTGAGGTCTCTGTTTCTAGACCTAAGAAAGGAAGTGCTCTTT
>JBDHTO010000043.1:0-9901 GCA_039808665.1 Alphaproteobacteria bacterium
CTGGTGAATGAAACGATGATGCATCATCCGATTCATATTCACGGTCACTTTTTTAGGGTGTTGAATGGCCAAGGAGAGTTCAGCCCCCTGAAACATACTGTGAATGTGGCGCCGTTTGAGACCGTAGAGATTGAATTTGAAGCAGACAAAGAAAAGGACTGGATTTTTCATTGCCACAACCTTTACCACATGAAACTTGGCATGGGCGGAATTATCCATTATGCGGGAAGTCATAAAGATCATGCTTTAATGCATCACATAGGGGATCACTCGTCCGAACATGGAAATATGTGGTTTGGAAAAGCGGAGATTGATGGATATTCAAATGTTGGGTTTTTGAGCGGAAAACTGACACGCCAAGACGACAATTTCATCGCAGATATACGTCACAATTATAAACGGGATCATGAGGGAGAATTAATCTATCAACGTTACCTGTCTCAGTTTTTTGGATTTTATGTGGGGGGGAAATCTGAACGTGAACACCATCAAACCAAGAACCGGGGGATTGTTGGTGTGGAATACACGCTACCTCTTTTTCTTAAGGCAGATTTCAGAGTGAATACAAAGGGAAGGTGTCGATTTGGTTTGTCAAATGAGCATCAGCTGACAGAGAGGCTTTCCTTTGATTGGAGATGGAATACGGATAAGGAGTATACCCTGGAACTGCATTATGCGATTACAAAACAGCTCTCTATCTCAGGGAACTATGACTCGCGGGAGAAATTTGGTGTTGGTTTGAGTTTAAGGTTCTAAGGACGTATGCACCATGACGAGATCATATAGTTGATCTTGTGTGAATGCCTTTGTAGAATGACTGGGTTCTATTAAATTGTGGAGAGTGTAAAGAAAATGTCCCTGAAGCTTTTATTATCCTTGACGGTGTTATCAACGCCTCTCTTTGCGGCACTGGGCAAGCATGAAGTTCAGGTGACCAAAACACCGACCTCTCAGACACAAGCCCCTAAGGTTTCTGGAAGACCTGTAAAAGATATTAAGGCACCGAAAAAAGTCGACAAAAAGAAGGTTGTAGAAAGTGCGAAGAAGGCTCCCTCAAAAGAGCCTGTGGATAAAAAGAAAGAGGGAGACGTAAAATCTTCAGAGGCTTCGACTCCTGGTGATGCTTCAAAAAGTGTGACGGATACCGCTGCTCTTGCTCCGACACGCTCTACCTCTCAATCCAATTTACCGATCCCAAGATTTGTTTGTATCAAAGCAGGAGAGGCTAATATGCATGTCGGTCCTGGAAATACTTACCCCGTTGAGTGGAAGTATGTGCGTAAGTTTTTGCCTGTTGAGGTTATTGCAGAATTTGAACACTGGCGTCAGGTGCGTGATGCTCAGGGAACTGTGGGATGGCTTCATAAATCCCTTCTTTCCAGTAAGCGTTTTGTGATGGTGCAAAATAAAGTTGTGAACCTTTACACGGGTGCAGATTTGGAAAGCCCTGTGATTGCAACAGTGGAACCAGGGGTTGTGGCAAAGGTTTCTGAGTGCTTTCAATCCCTTTGCAAAATTGACATTCAAGGTGTTAAAGGGTGGGTAAAGCGTGAATTTCTCTGGGGTGTGTATCCGGATGAAGCGAAATTTTCGTGAGCTTTATCTAGCTGATCTTACGATGCTTTCTCATCCCCTGTTTTGTAGTAATTTAAAATAAAAACTCGAATAGCACTCGAGAGGTTGTAGCTTGCCTCTTTATTCTTCTCAATCTCTGCGACAAGGCTTGCCATGGACATGGATCGTTCTTCGGCAATGTGTCGAAGGGATGCATAAAACTCCTCTTCAAGAGTGATACTTGTGCGGTGACCAAGAATGGTCATGGAGTGATTTTTAATCATAACTTACTCAAAAGGGGTGAGCATTTTGGAGGGATCTACATGCTTGTCAAAGGTCGCTTCATCCATGAGCCCAAGGGATAGAACCGCTTCTTTGAGGGAGGTTCCCTCTCTATGGGCTTTTTTCGCGGCTTGGCTGGCTTTGTCATATCCAATGACCGTATTAAGCGATGTTGCAAGCATCAGCGTTGTGTCGCAGTTGTGTTTGATTTGGGGTTCATTTAACTCAATGCCCTCAAGGCAGTGTTCACAGAAACTTGCGCATGCTGTTGTCAGAAGATCGAGAGATTGAAGGATATTATAGCCAATGACGGGCTTAAAAACATTAAGCTGGAGGTGTCCCTGGGATCCTGCGATGGTAATTGTTGTGTGGTTGCCCATAACTTGGGCTGCAACCATCGTAAGTGCTTCCGCCTGTGTAGGGTTAACTTTACCGGGCATGATGGATGATCCCGGTTCATTTTCGGGGAGTTTAAGTTCATTCAGCCCTGCGCGTGGTCCAGATCCAAGAAGGCGGATGTCATTACCAATTTTCATTAAACTAACGGCCAAAGTGTTGAGTGCACCAGAGAAATGAACAAGGGCATCGTGAGAGGCAAGGGCCTCAAACTTATTGAGAGCACTTGTAAAGGGAAGCTTTGTGTGTTCCGCCATTTCCTTGGCAAACATTTCTGCAAATTTTTTATGGGTATTAAGACCTGTCCCCACAGCCGTTCCACCCTGGGCAAGGGCGTAAACATGCTTGAGTGTGCCTTGTATACGTTCAATGCAGAGATGAATCTGCTCTGCAAAGGCGGAAAACTCCTGACCAACCGTCATCGGTGTTGCATCCTGAAGATGGGTCCGTGCGATTTTAATGTGCTTCTCAAAAGCTTTTTCCTTCTGGCGAAAAGCTTTTTCAAACTTCACAAGCTCAGGAAGAAGGGTGGATGTCACACTGAGAATGACGGCAATGTGTAAAGCTGTCGGGAAGCAGTCGTTACTTGACTGTCCAAAATTCACATGGTCATTCGGGTGAATAGGGGATTTTGATCCAAGAGAGCTTCCAAGTGCGGTATTTGCAATATTGGCAATCACTTCATTCACATTCATGTTGGACTGTGTTCCTGAACCCGTTTGCCAAACACGAAGGGGGAATTGATCCAAAAACTGATCGCGGACTAAAATATCGTCGCATGCCTTGATGATATGTTCTGCAAAATCCTTAGAAAGACAACCGAGCTTTGCATTGACAGAGGCGCTTACGCGTTTGATCATCACAAGAGCGCGCACAATTTCCATGGGCATGGTTTCTTTGCCAATATTAAAAAAATGAAGAGAACGCTCTGTTTGAGAGCCCCAATAGGCACGCTCATCAATCTCAATAGCGCCGATAGAGTCTTTTTCAATGCGTGATGACATGATGGGTTTCTCTTGCCTTTCTAAAAAGGGGATCTTAGTCTGTAACTCATGAAATTATAGTGAAAAAACCTTAATATTCCATGAAAATTGATGACGTGTGGCATATTGCTTTGCAAAAAGCACAGGAGGCGTTTGATCAAAATGAAGTGCCCGTGGGTGCTGTGATTGTCAAAAATGGCAGTGTGATTGCGGCGGCCTCAAACAGGTGCGAGCGCGCAAAGGATCCCACGCAACATGCGGAACTTGTGGCCATTCAAGAAGCTCTTCGTTTAACGGGGGATATGTATCTTTCAGATTGTACACTTTATGTGACCTTAGAGCCCTGTTGTATGTGTGCGGGGGCCATTGATCTAGTGGGCATTCGAAAGGTTTATTTTGGCGCCTACGACCCTAAAATGGGGGAGATTGATCACAACCACAAGGTATGGGACGGGAAAAAAATTGAGGTCTATGGAGGGTTTTTCGAAAAAGAATACTCCAATCTCTTGAAAAGATTCTTCAAAAAACTGAGGTAAATGGTGCCCCCGAAGAGAATCGAACTCCCACATCGTTGCCGATAGCAGATTTTGAGTCTGCCGCGTCTACCAGTTCCGCCACAGGGGCAAGCACAGGCTGATCATAGCAATTTTTTCTTGTGGGTCAAGAAAATTCATGTGCATACTCAACATGTCATGACATCAGTTGTAAAAATTATTGGTTTAGACCCCGGTCTACAGCGCACAGGGTGGGGTGTTATTACCTCTTTTGGAAATAAATTATCTTATTTTGCCCATGGCGTCATTCAAACGCCAAGCAAGCTCGATTTAGCACCACGTCTTTCTTTTTTGTTTGATCAACTCTCCACAATTCTTGAAACCCATGCTCCGGATGAGGCGGCCGTTGAAGAGACTTTTGTCAACATGAATGCCGTTTCCACCCTTAAGCTTGGGATGGCGAGGGGGGTTGTTTTGATGGCACCTGCACGGTGTGGTCTTCCTGTGGGTGAATATGCGACAAATCGCGTGAAAAAGGCGGTTGTCGGTGTGGGGCATGCGGGAAAAGACCAAGTGGCCATGATGGTCCAAAGGTTGCTTTCAGGTTGCCCTTCTGTCGAAAGTGATGCCGCGGATGCCTTGGCTGTTGCCATCTGTCATGCCCACTTTCGTCTTCTTCGGAATTTGGAAAACTATCACATTTCCTAGATCATAGCCTCTAGTATAGTACTTAGGGATTTTTCCCAAGATTAAGCGATCTTTAAAGATTTATAGATAAAATAGACTCAAAGTGAGAGTGTTATCGCCTACATCCTATGGAAAACAGAACAGTTCATACCTTTTACCTGTGGTCGCGCATACTTTTGGTGCTATTGCTTACCGGGGGTATTGTAGCGCTTTCCTCAGGCCATACCCATCATATGTCCGTGTGGTATATGGATCGCATCATCAAATCCCTTCTTATTCTTTTAGTGGTGAGGCTCCTTTATACAATTTTTGTCTATATCGCCTCGGCTACCTTTCAAAAATATTTTAATAAAAGTCTGCCCCATTTTGGGATAAGAGTGTTTCAATTTATTGCTCTTTTTTCTGCGGTTTTGAGCATTACAGTTTTTGTATTAGATAAATCTATCTTCAGTCTTTTGGCACTTGGTGGCGTTGTGGGGGCGGGTATTGCTCTTGGTATTGGTCCGATTATCCTGGATGCTTTTTCAGGACTTGCCCATGAGGCGGAAAACTCTATTGAAATGGGAGATTGGGTCAAACTTGAAGATGGCCGCGAGGGAAAGGTTCTTTCATCATCCTGGCGCTCTGTGCGTATGGTAACAACGGATAAAACACTAATTGTTTTCCCTCATCGTAAACTTTCAGAGGGGTTTACAAATCTCAGTCGACCGGAATCCCCTATGATGCAAACAATTCAAATTACTGTGGATCATACAATTCCGGTGGAACGTGCTCAAAGGATTATTCTTGCGGCAACAATCGTGGTTCCTCAAGTGCATGATAAAAAATGCTCTGTGGGCGCTGTTCAAGCAACAGAGGGTGGGATGGTGTATGATGTACGTTATCAGATAAAGGAATTTCCCGTTTGGAGAGAGGCGAAGCACGCCGTTTTTGAATCGATTACACGGCACTTGCACGATTATGGCCTTAAGGTTTCTGAAACCCTTGGGGAATATGCTCTTTCAGAAGGTGGGCACCCCTATAGTGAGTATCATCCGCTTTCTGTGCGCGAATCCCTTTCTGAGGTTGATCTGATGACGTGCCTTTCTAAAAAGGATTTTGAGGTTTTGTGTAAAGCCGTGGAAAAAAGGGTATACCGTTTTGGAGATATTGTGATTCAACAGGGAGATAAGGGTGATTCTTTATTCTTTGTGGCAGAGGGTGTTTTAGATGTTTTTGTGACAAAAAAAGGTATGGATGTCCACGTCGCAACCCTGGGTAAGGGGGAGTATGTGGGGGAGAAATCTTTTCTTATGGGAGAAGCTCGTTCTGCGACCGTGAAAGCAGCAACACCCGTAGTGCTTTTTGAAATCCATAGCCGCTCTATTGCGCCACTTCTTAAAACAAATCAAAAAATGATACAGACTCTTGCCAAGGTTATGCACAACCGAGAGGATGAGGACATAAAGCTTCTGAAAAATGTAAAGACCGAGAATAGAAAATCAAAAGATGGTCTATCTAAAGTCGTGAGCGCGATTCAACGCTATTTCAGTATCTAGTGGCTTTTTAAATCAACTCTCCCGCGCCTCTTTTTCCTCTCTCAAATCAACCTTACTATCTCCCATCTTAATTTTTAGATCGGGTTCAGTTGAAAGATATCCTTTGACGCGCTTGAGTTTTGCTTCAGAGGCTTTGATATCCCCTTGACGTAGATCATATTCTGCACTGGCCCAAAGGGCGTGTCCAGGGAGCCCTTTTTGTGCATAGGCTTTTCCAAGAAGATACCACCCAAATTCATTGCCTTCTGATGAGCGTTGTGTGATTTCTTTCAAAATACCCAGGGCTTTGTCTGGGTTGTTTCCTTTTTCTGTCAAAAGATGCGCAAGGGAAAGTTTAAGATATATGGAACGTTTTGGATTCATGGAAATGGCTTTTTCAAGGGAGGTGATCGCGCCATTTACATCGCGTTTATCCAGAAGGAGTTGCGCCTTAATTTCGAGAATGAAAGGATCGTGAGCGCGTTTTTGAATCGCTTTTTCAAGCTCTCGAATGGCTTCTTCTGTTTGATTTTGTCGCCCAAGAGCAATCGCACGTGCCATATGAGTTTCGGCACTATCTCCCTTAAAAAGATTAAGGACTTCCTTGGGGCGAAGTGTAAAGGCAAGAATTTTTGCACGTACGTGGGTATAAAGTGATTGCCACTGTTCACGATCGGACCAAACAGGAATCGATAGGGTAGCTATACGATCTTTAAGTGCGCTGATGCGGTCCGAGGTGAGGGGGTGTGTTTGGTGATAGGGATTCACATCGGGGCTGCGGTAAAGTTTTTCAAGCTTTTGTAAAAAAGATAAAAGACCCGTTGCGGGAATGCCTGCCCGTGTTAAAAGGTCAACGGCATCGGCATCAGCCTGAGTTTCTAGGTCGCGGGTATGTTTTAAAACGCTTCCCATATACATTCCCGAACCACCGGATAGCCCTGCGATAAGAGGAGCCATGTCACCTGAAGCTAGAGCGGCAACGCCTCCGAGGGCAAAGGCAATCGCGGCAACAAGCATATTCTGTGATGCCGCTTGTTCGCCACGTATCATGTGGCTTCCCTTAACGTGTGCAATTTCGTGAGCGATGACACCCATAAATTCCTCGATAGTTTCGCATTGTTTGAAAAGACCGGAGAAAATAGCAAACTGTCCTCCTGCACCGGCGCCTGCATTTACCGTGTGATGCGCAATCAGGAAAACTTTGGGTTTAAGTGTTTTTGAGAATTGGGGGGCGGCTTTGAAGATTTTTGAAAACCAAAGGTCAAAGGCCATTTCGACCTCATCATCAAAAACAACACTTCCATCGGGAAGGTCGGGAAGAGACCACGAAACCGATGAGAGCATCACAACAGATGCCAAAAGCCTGAGTGTATGCTTCAACGGTTTCATGCAGACCTCTTTAGGATTCAATCAAACGCTTCCACCAACCTTTTGTTTTTTTTTCTGTGGGGGTGGTGGAATCGTCTTTAGTTTTATCTTTCTCTGCTTTTTTAGGCGTCCTTGATCTCGGTGCCTTTCCCTTTTTTTCTACGTTGGACGTTCCTTCCATAATGGTTTCCGCAGAAGTTACCTTGATATCCTTGGGAAGATCGTTTGAGCTTTGGGAGGCTGCTTCTTGAGATTCTGCTCGAGCTTCACCATCTTTTTGAGGGCGACGACGGCGGCGATCACGAAAACGCCTGCGACGGCGACGCTCTCCTTTTTCCTCTGTCGTTGCGGTCGTTTCAGATGTCGGTGACTCTGTTTCCTGAGAACCCTCTTCCGCAGATGTCTCTTGCGCGTCCTTAGTCTCTAGCTTGATGACGTTATTTGTCTTTTGAGGTTTCTTATGATCCCGTTTGTCTTGATCTTTTTTCTCATGATCTTTTTTCGCAGGTCTATGTTTTGCATTTTTTTGATGTCTTTGATGGGGAGTTTCTTCTATAGAAGTTTCTTCTCCTTGGGTTTCCTCATCTAAGGGTTCATCTTTTTGTTTTTGGTCTTTTTGCTTTTGAATCTTGACCGTGTCAATTTTCGTTTCTTCGTTTTTGAGGGTAGAATCCCTTTGAACAAAAATTCTGACGTCGTAAAGAGTTTCAAGATCTATGATCTCGCGGCGCTTATGATTCAACAGGTAAAGATCAACGTCACCGGGAACACGTGCCGTAAGCTCTGTGATTCCGCCCTGTGTACATGTCGCCTCAATCTGTCTGAGAGCAAAAAGTGCCATAGAGTTTGTGGAGCGAATGAGTCCCGTACCATGGCAGGTTTCACAAGGGCGCGTGTAGGTTTCAAGAAGGCTCGGCCTTAGGCGCTGCCTTGACATTTCAAGAAGACCAAACTGGCTAATTTTCCCAAATTGAATGCGGGCACGATCTTGTTGCGTCGATTCCTTGAGCACCCGCTCGACTTGGTTGATGTGGTTGCGCTCATTCATATCGATAAAGTCAATCACGATAAGACCGGCAAGATCGCGAAGACGCATCTGACGTGCGATCTCTTTCGCCGCTTCGATATTGGTTTTGAGGGCGGTGTCGTCGATATGACGTTCCCTGGTGGATTTTCCTGAGTTCACATCAATCGCGACAAGAGCTTCTGTTTGCGCAATGACAATGGATCCGCCTGAAGGGAGAGGAACAGAGGGATGCAGCATTTGATCAATCTGATCCTCAATCTTAAACTTTTGAAAGAGGGATGTGGATTTATCCTTGAACTGCTGAACTTTCTTTGCATGGCTGGGGAGCATGGTCCGCATCAAAGCCTTTGCAGACTTATAAGCATCCTCACCTTCGATAAGGATTTCCGAGACATCTTTGTCATAGACATCCCTCAGACTGCGTTTAATCAGGTCACCCTCTTCATAGATCAGCGCAGGTGCAATAGAGCTAAGGGTTTTATCCCGAATTTCGGCCCATTGGTGAAGAAGAAAGTCAAAATCTCTCTTAATCTCAAGCTTTGTGCGTCCACTCCCTGCTGTACGCACAATAAGGCTCATGCCTTCTGGGATATCAAAACTGTCAAGGATGGTACGCAGTCTCTTTCTGTCTTTGGGATCTTGGATTTTTCGAGAAATTCCGCCGGTGCGATTACCGGAGTTTGGCATCATGACGCAATATTTTCCAGCAAGGGTGAGGTATGTTGTAAGAGCTGCCCCCTTGGCACCGCGTTCTTCACGGATAACTTGAACAAGCATGATTTGCTTGCGTTTAATCACTTCTTGAATTTTATAGCGATAGCGAAGGCGTGATTTTTGTGGCACCGCCTCATCGAGGACATCTTCATCTTCTGTGACACCATCCTCGGCGCTATCCTCTCCGTCAGCAGAGGATTCTGCTTCCGCCTTTTTTGCTTCTTCGGCAGCAATTTCTGCTTCTACCTCAAGGCGATCTCCCACGGGAATTTGGTAATAGTCAGGATGAATTTCACCAAAGGGCAAAAAACCTTGACGATTTCCACCATATTCAACGAAAGCCGCTTGGAGCGATGGCTCTATGCGTATAACTTTGGCGAGGTAGATATTGCTTTTAAGTTGTTTTTTGGAAATAGATTCCGTCTCAAAATTTTGAAGACGGACTCCGTCGATGACGGCCATACGTCGCTCTTCGCGGTGGCTCGCGTCAATAAGTAGTTTCTTAGCCATGAGGCTTTATTCTCCATGCATATGTCGCAAGACTCAGGAGCTTCCTTGGAAACGGCAGGTGCCATACGCAATGGTCCGAAGAGAAGATTAGCTGAGCCTTGAAAAAGGTTGTTTTGCTTCTTGGGAAAGAGGAGCGGAAAAATCACCGGTATAAAAACAAAATGGTCCATGATTTTTTTAAGCTCTCGTCATATAACTTTCTCAGTTCACACCCAGTAAAACATATTTGCCCATGATTTTTCAAATAAAAAAGGATCAAATTTTTTCAAGTTGTGTCGTGAATGGGGGGGGAGCAGATGTTCGCGCCGTAGAGAGGGGAGAAAAAATTTTTGTTTATTGATAGGATGCGGATGTTCATGTGTTAGGGGT
>JBDHTO010000044.1:0-9619 GCA_039808665.1 Alphaproteobacteria bacterium
TATCCGATCATCGCACCGGTCTTGTGGGGAAAAATATCAGCAAAAGCTACGGAAAGCGTCCGATTTTACTTGGGGTCGATGTTGAAGTAAAACGTGGTGAGGCTGTCGCCCTTTTGGGGCCAAATGGTGCTGGGAAGACAACATGCTTTTCGATTTTAAGCGGTCTTATTGCGCCAAGCGGGGGTAAAATTTATCTTGATGACATGGATATTACAGAGATGCCCATGTATCAACGTGCGCGACGGGGAGTGGGATATTTGCCTCAAGAGGCCTCGATTTTTAGGGGGCTTAATGTTGAAGATAATATTCGAGCCATCTTGGAAGTTGTCCAGGAAGACAAAGAAATTATTGAGGAAAGATTAACACGCCTTTTGGATGAGTTTCATATCTCTCATCTCCGTTATGCCCCCTCTCTTGCGCTTTCTGGAGGAGAACGTCGCCGCGTTGAGATTGCGCGTGCCCTGGCAGCGAATCCTCACTTTTTGCTTTTGGATGAACCTCTGGCCGGTATTGATCCCATTGCGATGCAAGAATTGAGGGAGATGATTTTTCACCTCAAGGAACGTGGAATTGGAGTGCTTATTACGGATCATAACGTGCGTGAAACCCTTGAAATCGTTGATAGAGCGTATATTCTCTATGGGGGAGAGATCCTTTGTCATGGGGACAGAAAAAAGATTCTCTCTGATAAAAATGTGCGTCGTGTTTACCTGGGAGAAAGGTTTGTAATGTAACAATGGGGGTATGACAGTACAGACCCTCGAACTTAAGACCAGTTTACAAACACGCCTGACCCAAAGGATGCAGCAGGCGATTAAGCTTTTACAGCTGAACCATCTTGAACTTCAGGAAGTGATCGAAACCTATATTGAGGAAAACCCTCTTTTAGAGATCAACGATCAAGAAAGTGACGCGTCGGGAGATGATTCTTTTGATGAAGAAAGCACTCTCAACGACCTTTATGATGCGGATTTTGATAATTATTATCCAGACGATCGAAAATCACATAAATCACCCTCGGATGATGACTTTAATATGTTTGAATCCTATACGCGCCCTCAATCCTTTCGAGAATTTGTTCAAGAACAAATCAACCTTGTGATGGATACATCGGACCGTCCGCTTGCCTGTGAACTATCAGAGCTTTTGGATGATTTTGGTTATTTGCCAGAAAATTACCGGGAGCTTTTGTCGGGTAGCTATGCTGAGAGTGACGTCGAAAGAGTCCTTTTAAAATTACAAACTTTGGAACCTATCGGAATTTTTGCAAGAAGTTTTGAGGAGTGTTTGCTTTTACAGCTCCGAGAGAAGGGGTGCGATCATCCCAAAATGGAAGAATTTCTGCATGAACTTTCTTCTCAAAAGGGGGATATTTCCAAAATCTCCCGCATACTTAATATTTCTATTGAAGGATGTCACGCGCTGCTTGGGCTTTTAAAGCCACTTAATCCCAAACCCGCTCTTTCTTTTTCTGGATCGGAGGAACACATGACCGTTGTTCCGGATTTACTCATGAAGAGAAAGGGGAATGGTGCCTGGGGTGTTGAGCTGAATCCTGCTGTTTTGCCCAAAGTGTATTTTGATCAAAATTACTACCTTTCCCTTAAGGGAAAGATGAAAAATTTGTCGGATCGTCACTACCTTCAGGATAAATTTCAAGAAGGAAAATGGTTACTTAAAAGTTTGCAACAACGTGCCGTGAATATGCAAAAAATTGCAGATGTTATTGTGGAAAAGCAGATGGATTTTTTCAAATCCTCCCGCGGAACCATTAAACCATTGACCCTTCGTGAGGTTGCTTTTGAGACAGATCTTAGCGAAAGCACGGTAAGCCGTGTCACAACAAGTAAGTACATTCAAACACCCCGTGGAACCTTGGAGCTTAAATACTTTTTTAGTAGTGTTGCAAGTGATCATGCGGATGATCAAAGCGCAAAGGGTGTTCAACAAGCCATTAAGACGATGATTGATAAGGAAAACCCGACGCATCCCCTATCAGATTCGGAGATTGCAGAAAAGCTTTCCCTTCAGGGGATGGCAATCGCAAGGCGTACCGTTGCGAAGTATCGAGACATTCTTAAAATTGATAATGTAAGTGATCGAAAAAGATTTTATGAGTGGCGCCAAACCGGTAGTCAAAAGGGTGCAATGGGTGCATAATATATAAAAAATAATCTGGAGAATTTTCTATGTCAGTCCAAATTTCAGGAAAACATGTTGATATTGGTGAATCTTTGTCAGGCCATATCAAAGAGGGTGTTCAAGGCGTTGCAAAACGTTATTTTGGGGAGCTTATTGATGCACAGGTGACCCTTGATAAGGAATCTCATGAGTTTTTCTGCAACATTATCCTGCATGTGAGCAAAAGCTTTGTCGTGCGTGCTCACGGTGCGGATCCCGATGCTTACAAAGCTTTTGATTTAGCTTGTGAGAAGCTTGAAAAACGTACAAGCCGCTATAAATCACGCCTTCGTGATCGTAAACGTGGTGGGGAAGATGATGTGATCCCTGCTCTGCAATATGTCGTCAATGCTACTGAGGAAGATAAGGGAGAAGATACACCCGTGATTATCGCAGAAATGAGTAGCGGTCTTCCTACACTTTCTGTGGGTGATGCTGTGATGCGTATGGATCTTTCTGATTATCCTGTTTTAATGTTTAAAAACTCAAAGCATGGTCAGCTTAATGTTGTATATAAGCGTCCAGATGGTCATATTGGATGGATTGATCCAACAATCAAATAAGAGATGAAAGAAGAGGCAGCTATGGGAAACACAATAAACGAGCTCAGTCGTGTTTTTGATCTATTGCTGCCTGCAACTTTCAAAGGTGCTCAGCGTGTTGTCGCAACAGAGCAAGAGTGCGCAAATATTGCTAAACGCCTTGATATTTTGAATCTCAAAAAGCTTACAGCGGAATTTACCCTTACACCCAATAATTTGCTTGATGTTTTTAAGCTTGAGGGGAGGCTCCACGCGGAGCTTACCCAAAAATGTGTCGTGACTATGCAACCTGTGGATGAGATCATCGACGAAAGTATGCATATTACCATTAAATTAGGTGAAGAAGAGCTTCCGGATGAATATTTTAATCCAGAGCTAGAGGATGTAGAATATGTCCAAGATACAAAGGTAGATATTGGGGAACTTATTGTTCAATATCTTTCTCTCTCCATAAATCCTTATCCTCGACAGGATGGTGTTTATAATCTTCAAGGGGATGATCAGGATATCCGAAAAAAACCCTTTGCGAAACTTGAGGAGCTAAAAAAATAATGTATACATCAAAACATGCTCTTCGCGCCCATTACAAGTCCGCCCGTGCGGAGTATGTGATGGAACATGGAAAGGCAAATTTCCATGACCCTGTTGCATCTCTTGTCCATGCCATTGGTTTAAAGCGTGGTGTTTTGGGTCTTTATATGCCGATTGGATACGAGGCGGATCTGACCCCTTTTTTGACGGATCCAGCGTTTTCCAATTTTACCTTTGCGCTTCCAAAAATTTCCGAGTGTGAGGATATGCATTTTGTGACCTATTATCCAGGTTCTGATGAGCTTAAAGAATCTTCTTTTGGTTTTAAAGAGCCTGTGGGGGGAGATATTGTTGTTCCGAATCTTATTCTTGCCCCACTTCTTGCATTTGATGAGCAAGGGAATAGACTCGGCTATGGCAAGGGGCATTATGATAACTATATCGAGCGAGAACGTCATGAAGGTCCCCATCACTTTACCTATGTAGGTATTGCTTATCCTGTTCAAAAATCTTTTGATACGCTTCCAACTCATGGGAGCGATCAAAAACTTGATGCAGTTGTGCTGCCAAGTGCCTATATTCTCTTCTAGAGAGATAAGAGATAAAAAATTTCATGAGAATACTTTTTTGTGGCGACGTGGTTGGTCGCTCGGGTCGCGAGATTGTGACCAAGGTTGTGCCCAGACTCCGTGAACAACTTGCCCTAGATTTTGTCATTTTAAATGGAGAGAATGCCGCCCATGGGTTTGGTATTAATCCCTCTATTGCCAATGAGTTTTATCGATCCGGTGTCGATGTAATCACCCTTGGTAATCACGCTTTTGACAACAGAGAGATTCTCAAAATTATTGATCAGGACAAACGTCTTATTCGTCCCATTAACTATCCTGAGAAAACACCCGGACGAGGTTTTGAATTTTTCAAAACGCCCAAGGGTGATGTGATGGTGATTAATGTGATGACGCGACTTTTTATGGATCCACTCGATGATCCCTTTGCAGCTATGGATGAAGTTTTAAAAAAATATGCCCTAGGACCGATGGTAAAGGCAATTTTTGTAGATATTCATGGAGAGGCCACTTCTGAAAAAATGGCGATGGCCCACTATTTAGATGGTCGTATCTCAGGGATTGTGGGGACACATACCCATATTCCGACAGCGGATGCATGTATTTTTCCAAAGGGTACGGGATATCAAACAGATGCAGGGATGTGTGGTGATTACAACTCTGTTGTGGGCATGGATAAAACTGTGCCGATTCTAAGGTTTAGGAAGAAAATGCCAACGGATCGTATGCAGCCAGCAAGTGGAGAAGGAACTTTTTGTGGCACACTGATTGAGGTTGGTGAAAATGGTCTTTGTCAGTCTATTGAGCCTGTGCGTGTGGGTGCATATTTAAAGAATACCCATACAATCTAGTTGTGCTAGACTAGGGTGTATACTTCCTCCAGGTCATGTTTATGCATATTGAAATAAGGCAAGATCCCGAATCAATCTCTATGATTGATGCTGTGCGTGGTGCTTTTTTTCAAACACTTTCCAAAGAATACTTAACCCTGGCCCTGCCCCCTTTTGTTATCTTTCTGATCATTAGCTTTTTTGTGCCTGTGATCGCGGGATTTTTAGGTCTTTTTGCGGTGTCCTATACGACCGTGAAATGGCTTACTTACCTCAATTTTGGAGATGTTCCAGAGTATACTTTTGGAAAGCATGAAATGCGTTATTTAGGCTGGCTTTTCGGTATGAGTGTTGCCGGGATGATTGGAATTTCAATACTTATGGGCTTATTTTTTGGTACAGGTAATGCAACCATAATGATGATGGGAAGCGTGATACTGGGTGCTTTTCTCATCTTTGCCCTTCCTTATTTTAATATTTTTATGGCCCTTATTGCCCTTGGCTATTCTTATGATAATTCACTCATTCACTCAACGATTCAGATTGTAAGGCCCATTCAAATTCAGCTGTGGATGGTGTATGTCGCCGTTGCGATTGTGATGTTGCCTTTTTCATTTGTCATGACCAATGCACTTTTTTCTCTTATTGGAAATATATTTTCATTCGTTGTGCTTGGTTGGAGTATCTCTTTTTCAAGCTACATCCTTCACCACAGGGCTGTATTAAGCCGCCCAGAATAATAAATTAATCTCGTGGTGCGTGTTTTGCCAAAATGCGTTGAAGGGTTCTTCGGTGCATTTTAAGTTTACGTGCAGCCTCCGAGATATTGTGATTACACGCAGCAAGAGTGCGCTGAATGTATTCCCATTTGACACGATTTGCGGACATAAGCGTTTCCGTAGGAGGGGGAGGAGTTGTGATGTTTCCTTCAAGAGCGGCTTCAATTTCATCAATATCCGCTGGTTTTGCGAGATAGTTTGCAGCACCATTTTTAATCGCAGAAACAGCGGTTGCAAAGTTACCATATCCCGTCAGGATGACGAGTTTGATGTTGGGAGATTTTTTACGCACTTCATCCAAAATTTGGAGTGAACTTCCATCCTCAAGTTTGAGATCAAAAACAGCATAATCATAAGCACTTTTGAGAATAGCTGTTTGTGCCTCTTGTAGTGATGCACAGGGGGTGACAGTATAGCCACGCTTCTCAAAAGCATTGGCAGCGCGCACTCTCCATGGGGTGTCATCGTCCAGTAAAAGCATAGTTTTCATTTTATCTCTCCATGAGTTTGGGGAATCAGAGACACCGGTAAAAGTGTTTTACAGCATGCACCAGCTCTATTAAAAAAGGAAAGGACAATGCCCTTTTGCTCAAAAAGTCGTTTAGCAATGAAGAGACCAATACCCTGGTGATTGGGGCGATTATTTTCTGGAAAGGTATCGCCAAGGGATTTGATATCTTGTTTTCTAAATCCATCGCCATCATCTGTAATGCTCACGCTGATATTATCTTCTTCCGCATGAATCATGACCGTAATGGATGATTTGGCATGTTCAATAGCATTTTGAAAAAGATTGCCGTAAGCCAGAGAAAGTTCAGAAGAAGGCATGATATAGGGAGCGGAGGTCATTGTGGAAATAAGGTTAAGTTTGAGAGGGCTTTGATAGCTTTCATAAATATCCTTAAGAAAATGCTCTAGGGGAACAGGGAGGCTGGATGAATCTTTATAGTTTTGGCTCAGCTTTTTCAGTATATCCCGGCATTTCGCGGCTTGCTCATAGATAAGCTTGCCATCCTCGTTTCCAGACTCTAAAACATCCTTGGCCACAAGAAGGATCGTTGAAAGAGGGGATCCAAGTTCATGTGCACAGGCAGCCGCAATAAGTCCTCGCTCAACCATATATTTTTGTGACTCGAGAGAGCTTTGAGCAATACTCAACTTCTCCAAAAGGATATTTTTACTGTGATTGAGGGCATAAACAAAAATCCCGTAAAAGAGCATGCTTGTAACGAGTGCAAGAGCCACCGCCAAACGCAGCACGGGGTCAAAAATAAGACCTTCATGAAACCAGGGAAGTGGATAGGGTGTTGTGTACAGCAACCCCACAATCATGACTCCCATAATGAGAGACGTACTCAAAAGCTTTGAGTTGGGTACAGAGGAACAAATTAAAATGGGCCCGAGAAGAAAAACACTGAAGGGATTTAAGAGGCCACCCGTGAGATAAAGCAAAAGGGCGAGCTGAAAAAAATCAAAGAGAATAAAATAGGGAAGGTTTTTTTCGTTAATGCGTTCTTTATGAAACGGAAATATGTAAAAACCAAGATTGACAGAAAACGCAATGCCCAAAATGCACATGATTTTAAACATGGGCATCTCAAAACCAAACTGCTGGAGAATGACAACGGTCGATATCTGACCAAAGAGTGCGACCCATCGTAACTTAATGAGAAGCTCATAAGGAAAAAAGTAAAGCCGATGTGTGTCGTTTTTCACTCTGTATCATCATGTTAGATCATGATAAGTGTTGTTTACGTTATTTTCACAAAGAAGGCAAGAAATGGTGACATGGTTACGGCGCGGTCTTTTGACGCTTTTGTTTATGAGTATCTCTTTGGGTATTGTGTACTACCAACTTCAAAACACGACATACGCGGATCAGGAAAAGGATAAACTTCCTGATATTGGTGGGCCCTTTCGCCTTGTGGATCAGGATGGAAAACAGCGGGCAGATGAAGAATTTCGTGGCAAATATATGCTTGTCTATTTTGGCTATAGTTATTGCCCTGATGTTTGTCCAATGGGGCTACGTCATATGTCCGAAGCTTTGAAAATGGTTCAGTCCGATCGAGATAAAATTGTGACCCTTTTTATTACGGTCGATCCAGAGCGAGATGATGTGGAGCTCCTTAAAAATTATAGCCAAAACTACGATCCCAACATTTTATTTTTGACAGGAGATAAGGAAAGTATTGAATCCGTTAAAAAACATTACAAAGTTTTTGCGGCCAAAGGGAAATCTGATCAAACAACAGATTACCTTATGGATCATAGTACCCTCATTTACCTTATGGATAAGGACGGAAAATTTATTGATCATTTCCCTCATACAGTTTCCCCTCAAGTCCTTGCAGAGAGGTTGACACGTCTTTTGGCAAAAGAGCACCTATGAAGACCATTCTTTCTCTTCAATCTCATGTGACTTATGGCTACGTTGGAAACAGAGTAGCCTCTTTTATTCTTCAAAGACTTGGATTTGATGTAATTGTGTTGAATACAGTACAGTTTTCAAACCACACAGGATATGGTGCGTGGTCAGGAGATGTTTTTTCAAAGGATCATTTAGAAGGAATCATTGATCATCTGCACAACACGGGAAGACTTGAAGAAACACACGCTTTTTTAACGGGATATCTTGGCGATCCTCAAACAGCAGACCTTGCACTTAAAGTCAGAAATCTTATTCCAGAGACATCCATGTATGTGTGTGATCCTGTGATGGGTGATGTGGGGAGAGGTTTTTTTGTACGTGAAGGAATCTTGGAAAAATTTCAAAAGGATGTTGTGCCGAGGGCGTGTATTATCACGCCTAATCTTTTTGAATTGGAGGCATTAAGCCAAATCACAATACAAAATCTTGAGGATCTCAAAAAAGCAGTTACGATGCTTGAGAGAAAAATGACACTTGTCACAAGTGTTGATTTACCCGAAGTGAGTCCTGAAAAAATTGCCATGGTTCTGAGCTTTGGGGGCGAATTTTATATGATTTCTACGCCAAGATTTCAAGTCAATATTCCACCGAATGGAGCGGGAGATGCGGTATCAGCATTTTTTCTTGGCTTCTTGCAGCAAGGGGATGAGCCTCTTCGTGCTTTTCAAAAAACGGCAACAGCCATGCATTATCTTTTTGAAAAAACATTTGCGTGGAAAGAACGAGAACTTGCTCTTATTCATGCCCAGGACAAATGGTCGAAGGGCGAAATTCTTTTTAATGCGATGCGTATCTAGTTTTGAAATTGGTGAGATGATTTCATGTATTTACTCATAGAGATCACCACATAAAATGCGCACACGCCTAGAGCGAAGAGACCAAAAACACGATAAACAGCAATGTTGCCATAGTGTTTTTGCGTAATGAATACAAGGATTGGGGAGAGGAATTGACCCAAGTTAATGCTGGAGGTTAGGCCGCCTGTGATACGCCCTCGAAGATGACCAGGGGCAATACTCATAAGCCATGCACCGTTATTCGGCATAATAAGGCCTAGGCCACAACCTGTGATAAACAGACTCAGACCCATCACGTAAAGTTTTAAAAACGTTGAAAAAAGGATGAATCCAACGCCCATGAGAAAAAATCCCGCGGCAAAAATTTGAGAGGGGTTTAAAAAGGTGCGAATACGTGAGTATTGAAACGAAACAATGACAACACCAATGCTGCAAAAAGCGGAAAAGAGTCCTGTGTAAAGGGCGCTGGAATTTCCAAGTTCTTGTAAGACAAAAGGGAGTTGCATGGGAACAATGTAATACATACTCATGTTGAGAAGTGCCGTAAGGTAAAGAAGGGCAAGAATGGGAACATTGAGTTTTTGTGTGCCCTTTTCCCCATAGTGGACCTCTTCTTTTTGCAAAGGCTCATGGAGAGTAAAGAGTGCAATGACAAGAGGAACAAGAGAAAAAAGATAGATAAAGAATGGTGCGCGCCAGTCATAATCGGCACTGATTCCCCCGATGACGAAATAAATAATTCCGCCAAAAGACATAGCTGATGCAAATATACCAAAAAACCGTTGACGTTCAAAACCGTGCAGATAGTCTCCCGCAAGTGTCATGGATGACGTCATTGTCATGGAAACGGCCACACCAAGCAGGCCCCGACTGATTACAAGAACAAGCAGTGTTTGGCTAATACCACCGCATACGCCTGTGATTGCGTAAAGGAGAAGCCCGGTAAAAAGCACCTTAAG
>JBDHTO010000045.1:0-9618 GCA_039808665.1 Alphaproteobacteria bacterium
TTTAGGGAGGAAAAATGAAACGCCTTATTTTAATATCCGCGCTTTTTATGGGGACAAGCTCCCTTGTGAGTGCTGCACCGTGTAAAACTGTGCCGGAGTGTCATAAGCATTTAAAAGCCATGGCCGCTCTATTGAAGCAAGATGAAGAAGAACTGAAAAAGATGACGGCTGAGTTGGAAGAGGCAAAAGCTGTCGCTGAGTCCGAAAAGGAAAAAGCATCAGCGGTTTCTAGTAGCGCACCCAAAACAGCTCCCACAAAGGGCGCTAAAAAGGCAGCAGCTCCTGTAGAGGAAGAAGATGAACCTCTGGAAGACGACACTATGGGTGATGAAGAGATGGAAGAAAGTATGCCTGCAAAGCCTTCTCGTAGTTCTGCTAAGCCAGCTCCCACAAAGGGCGCTAAAAAGGCAGAAGCCCCTGTAGAGGAAGAAGATGAACCTCTGGAAGAAGAGGCTATGGGTGATGAAGATGAGGAGATATCAGAGGATGTACCCGCAAAATCTTCTCCCATCTCTGGAAAGACGGCGCCCGCACCTAAAAAGAAGGGTGGTGTGTGTAGTAGTGTTGCCGAGTGTCATAGGGACCTCAAAGAAATGGCAGGTCATTTAAGAGCAGATGCAGAAGAAATTCAGCAGCTTGAAGATGAGATCACGGAACTGCAAGATGCAATGGAAACCTGTACTGGATCGACAAGAATAGAGTTTACTGACGAGGAGAAACGTGTATCTTCTGTAGGGAAGGCTGGGAAGAAGACAAATCCATCGTCATCTGTTCTGCTAGAAGAGGATACTTCTTCTGCAAAGAAGAGTAGTTCAGCGCCGCCACCACCTCCTCCACCACCAGCAGCGCCACCACCACCTCCACCTGGTGGAGGGAAGACCACTCACGCTAAAGGTGGGGAAAGTAAGAAACCCAAAGCTCCTCATGAGGCAGGAGAGGCAGATGGAGAAGGAAGAGGCGCTCTTTTAGCGGCGATTCACAAGGGAGCAAAACTTAGAAAGACAGATGGCCCTGCTGAGCGTGATGCCCAGGGGAATAAAATAGAAAGAGATGATGCACCCGCTGCTCCAGAAAAATCGGGGAAGGCCTCCGCTTCGAAAGCATCATCAGAAGATGCTCATTTAGCGGCGATTCACAAGGGAATAAAGCTCAGAAAGACGGATGGCCCTGCTGAGCGTAATGCCAAGGGTGAAAAGATTGATAAATCCGGAAAACCTGTAAAAGCCACCGCAACAGGAGGTGGAGGTTTACAGGGGATTCTTTCCGCACATTTCCAAAAAACGCGACCTCAGATTAATGGTGAGGATGAAGAGGAAGATGAGAATGAGAATCAAGAGAATAAGGACTGGTAAGGCTAACCTATTTTCTCTTTCTTAAAAGAAAAAGCAAAAAGTGGGGGACACTATATGTCCCCACTTTTTTATCAACAGAGGCACCCAAGAGATAGTCAAAAAAGACTTAACTCAAAAAAGATTTAATCTATGTTTCAAAGGATTCTTGATTTTTTACTGCCCCCTGAGTGTGTTGTGTGCCGATCTGCAACAACGGAATCTCATACCCTTTGTGTGACATGTTTTTCAAAATTTTCGTTTATTCAGTATCCAATTTGTGAGGATTGCGGTTATCCCCTGCCAGATGTGGAAACAAGGCGATGTGCATCATGTCTGATAAGTCCACCTCCCTATGACAGGGGGCGGAGTGCCCTTGTCTATGATGAGGCTTCAAAATCAATGATTTTAAAACTCAAACACTGTGACAGCATTGATCTTGCTGTACCTCTCGCACGTCTTGTGTATCATCAACATAAAGACATGTTGCGGAATGTGGATTTTGTCATTCCCGTACCCCTTCATCGCTGGCGTTTGTGGAAACGTCGTTATAATCAATCAACCCTTGTGGCAAGGGAACTTCTGAATCTCATGAAGGGGGAGGAAGGTATTACAACTCTTCTTTGTGATTGTTTGGTGCGGGTCAAATCTACACCATCACAGGGATCATCCCCTGTCCAGCGTCACAAAAATATGCAGGGGGCATTTGGGGTCAAAGATCCCTCAAAAAAGCTTGTGGGAAAATCAGTGATTCTTTTGGATGATGTGTTGACAAGTGGTGCGACGATCAAAGCATGCACGCGGAGCTTGAAACGTCATGGGGTTTCACATGTTACTGTTTTAACCCTTGCACGGGTGATTAAGGGGGAGGCTGTTTAGTATCTCTTGACCCAATTCAGTCCAACACCTCCGCTTTTGTCGCTTGAGACATCGATGGCGACATTGACGTTTTCTGTGATATTGGCTTCCACAGAGGCCTTTGTCGTTTTTGTATCCTCTGTTCCTGAGGTAAGGCCCTGTTCAAGAACCAGGGTAAAGTCAGGTGTGATTTGCTTTCGAACACTCAGCGCCTGTCCTGTATCGGCATTTCCATCCTGTTCTATTTTTTTGATTTCGAGGGCTTCAATGCCAAAAGCCTTGCGGAACTTTCCAAAGAAGTTTTCGTTACCTTGACTGGTCAAGCCAGAGAGAGAAGAACTTACCTCAACAAGCTGCCCGATAGATCCTGCTGCTGAGCGTCTTCCCATCAAAAGAAGGCCGAGGATCTCTTCTTGAGAAAGGGAAGGACTAGACATAAAGGTGAATTTTGGATTATCGGAGCGTCCCTGGAGGTTGACAAGGATGTCAAATTCTTGAATTTTTTTCTTAAGATCGATATCGAGGATGGGACGATCAATCTCGTGATCAAAGGTGATCTTTCCGCGGGAGAGGGGGATGACACGATCAAGAATATCAATGGTTCCACGTATGAGGGTAAAGTCCCCCTTAAAATCAGGGGTGGTTCCGTAAAGCTTCATCGCACCACTCCAAAGGCTTTGAATACCAAAACCACGGACAATGACATGATTTTCTGGTGTCATTGTCAGATCAAGAAAATACTCATTTTTTGAAGGGGAGGTTTGTGGTTGTTCTATATCCGTTTCCTCTTTCCTGAGCGAGGTGGATTCAATGAGTTGAATCTTTGGTGTAGAAGAGGGCGTTAGTTGATCAAGGTCAACGACCACTTTGTGTGCGATAAGGTTGCCGTGGACGTGCTTTTTAGCAAGGTCAACGGTGGCGCTTCCTGTGACAAGGGATGTGAAAAGGTCGCTTTGGCTTAGGTAAAAGCGTGTCAGTTTCGCCTCCACCGTTCCAGTCAAAGGGAAAAGATTGATTTTACCCCTTGCGGTGGCTTCTCCCTTAAAGTCATCTCTTCCATGTAAAGCGAGTGTTGCGGTTTGATCTTGCACGCTGATATGGCCATTAAGGTCCCGGATATGGGTTCCAATGATATAATTTTCAAAATATCCATTGTGAAGATCAATCCGTCCCTTGATAGCAGGAAAGAAAAGGGGGCCTTTGAGAGAGAAAGCTCCACGAATCTGACCATCAATGCGGTCATTTTTTGGCATAAGACGGTTGAGATGGCGAAGATTGAGATCAAGCTGAGTCTCAAGATAAATCATGGGTTCGTGGGAAAAGTCGAGGTTCCCGACTCCTTTGAGCTTAAGATTATTCTTTCCATCTACATCGATATGGATCTTGGCTTGATGATCTTTGTAATCACAGGTGATTTTAGCCTTCTCCATGCGAAGCGGCTTAATGTGCGTGTGTTTAATTTTTTCGCCAAGGATCTCAATTTTCAATTCTGGATTTTTTCTATGACCACCCAAAGATCCCTTGAGTGTAAGTCCACCTACAATATGAGCATCCGGGAAAAGAGTTTTCCAAAAATTTTGACTCGTTTTCATGGAGATGAATCCGCTGAGTGGTTCTGCGAGGGATAATTTTTTTAGGGTGAGGGTTTCTCCGGCAATGTCAAAGTCAGCCAGATCCACAGTGATATTTTTTTCAAGCACGATATCGATGGGTTTTTTTAACATCAATCTTTTTTCTTTAGGGAAATCAAAGGTGAGAGTGTGCAGTGTGAGATTTTTTCCCTTGTAAGAAAAATGTGCATTGAATTTATTATTGATATCCATATCAAGGATATAGGCATCAGGAGTGCTCAAGAGAGAGGATTTCAGTTTATAATCTTGATAACTCCCGCGGATCTCTAGGTGATGGGAATCTTTGCGATAAGCTTGAAGGATGATAAGGTGGTCTTGATATTTTGAGACAACCTCAAATGCCCGATTAGTGGCTTTAACTCTTCCTGTGTATGTGGAATCTTGGTAATCCAATTTGATCTTGGAACGAAGTATGCCACGCGACAATTTTCCAAAGAGTTCTCCCTTAAATGATTGATCTTCGTGGGAAAGTTTAGTGGAAAACCTTTTAATATCCAAAAACTTAAGTGGCGTAAGATCTGGAAAAGTGATGGGGACAAAAGTGCTGCTTTTTTGATCTTTTTTAAGGATCACTTCCTTGACTCTGACGTCAGAGAGGGAAATATGATTGCGTAAAAGAGAGTCTTTGATACTTAGGGTGAGATCGATTTCTTTGATGAGGGCTTGATCTTGAACTTCAAGAGTGTTGATGCTGAGTTCGAATGGAAAAAACCCCCTGATCCCTTGAACTTTAACAGTGTCTTGGAGGTGATAACGATGCAGCAGAGATTGCGCAAGATTTTCTTTATAGATATTTAGAAGAACAAGGGCAAAGGATACGAGAAAAACAAGCGTCAGGAAAAGTTTAAAGATAATACGATTCAGCATCAAAAGGCCTGCCCAATACTGACGTAAAATTGAAAGGGTGCGTCAATTTTTTTACGTCTATCACTGTCAATGCGGCGTTTTGTGGGGAGGGCGAAATCAAAACGAATGGGGCCAATGCCTGTGTAGTAACGAAGGCCAATACCCGTTCCCCACAAAAGGTTTTTGTTATCGAGTTTTGGCATATTATTAAGGCCCACAGCACCAGCTTCAAGGAAAGCCGCAACACCAAATTTTTCGTTAATGGGAAGGCGATACTCTCCTCCAAATTCTGTAATGCTACGCCCACCGATGGGGGTGCGTGTATTGTCAAGGGGCCCAAGAAGCTGATATCCGTATCCTCTAACTGAATTTCCGCCGCCGCTATAAAATCTTTTAGTAGGGGGAACGACGTTTAAGTTTTCAGCTGTGATGTGTCCCGCTTTTGCCCAAAGAGCCAAAACATGAGCATTATCAGTGGTTTCTAAAAATTCTCCAGAAGGTGTGATATACGTGCTGGCGCCAATTTCATTCACCCAAAATCCCCGATTTTTTTCGTAGTGTCCGAAATAGGGGGATGTTTTTCCTTTAACACGAAAGCCAGATTGAGGGTTTAAGAGATTTTCTGTGGAATCGTAGTTGACTGTTACGGGGGTGGAGACGAGTTCAACCTTACGGTTCACACGATTTTTTTTGATTGTGCCAATTTCCCCTTCGAGTCCATAGCTTATTGCAAGATCTTTTGTAAGGTCTGTGCTTAAAATTCCCGAAGCCTCTATGGTTTTAGAGCGAAATGCACGTGTTTTTTTCTCAATCCCCGCAAGGGATGTGAGGAGTGTTTGATCTCTCATCAAAAAGTCGGGGATAGAATAGCTGATACGTGCTTCTTTTTTCTTTTGTCCAACCTCAAGCTTGCTCTCAAATCCCTGTCCGCCACCACGAATATTGTCATGGCGCCAAAAAACCTTACCACTCCATCCGTCACTTGTGCCGTATTTTAACCCACCACCCACGCTTCTTGCGGGGCCCTCCTTGATGTTAAGATGAAGATCTGTGGGTGCATTTTCCTCTCTGATTGCTTGATCTTCTCGTTCTTCTAAGTGTTTTTCTTCTGTGATGTAACGGGAATCATGGGGCTGTAAACTCACCTCATTAAAAAGCCCGCTTTCAATGAGATTCGTACGTGATTCATCTACTTTTTCCTCATTATAGGTCTCTCCTTCTTTCCAAATCAGTCGATTACGCACGAATGTCTCGCTGAGCCCAGAGAGACCAGAAACAATGGTTTTTCCAAATGTGGCTTTGGGGCCGAGGCTGATACGGAAAATAAGACCAAGTTTTTTCTTGTCGCGATGAATATATCCTTTGAACTCAAGAACGCGGGCAAAGGGAAATCCTTTTGTCCGATAGTATTTTGCAATTTTTTTGGCCATGTCTTGGGCCTTATCCAAATTAACAGGATCACCCACTTTTATCTTGAGATTAAGTGATTGCAGATTAAGTGCGGGTGTCGGTGTTCCAGCGATATATTCAATATCGAAGGATGAGAAGTGGTAGAGATCCCCAGCACTGACAGTGATGTTAACAGTTGGTTCTTCGCTCTTTGTATCAAGAGTAAAGGTCACTTTGGCATCAAAATACCCCTCGATACCCAGGGCCTCTTCGATCTCGACCATATCTTTGAGGGCGCGCTTATCGAGGGCTGTGAGTGTTAGAGGAGGGCGGTGTTGTAAACGAAGGAGGATAGAGGCTCTTTTTACGATGGCATCAACGGCGGGGGGCATGTCTTGAAAGTGAACGTTATAAGCAATGCCTATAAATTGCTTGGCGACCTCATCTTCTTGGGCTTCTTTTTTCTTCTCAAACAACGTACATGCCGTTAGGGATGCGAGGAGCATCACAACAACAGCGAGCGTATTTTTTTGAGAAAGATTGAACAAAAGATCCACATTCTTTGTAAGGTTACAACATAATCTAACAAAGTTGTATGCAGATCCCAAGGATCGTTTGCCCAAAAGGGAAAGTTTTTTATGAAGGGTGGTATGAAGATGGTGCGGTCGAGAAGAATCGAACTTCCACGGGCTTTCGCCCACAGCGACCTCAACGCTGCGCGTCTACCAGTTCCGCCACGACCGCTTGAGGTATCTTTTAAGTAGCAAAAGGGCCTTTGAAAAGCAAGGGCAAAAGAATCAGAAAATCAAAATTTATCGTGGGTTTTGTTTTTCTGTGTATCTTTTACCCTGATTCAGGCCCTTAAATCATTGCCATTCCGCCATTAATATGGAGTGTTTGTCCCGTGATATAGCTTGCGGATGGGCTTGCAAGAAACAGAACACCATGAGCAATTTCTTCGGGGTTGCCCATACGATTCATAGGAATACCGCCAAGAATTTTTTCTTTGACATTGTCGGGAAGAACTTCTGTCATGTTGGAAGCAATAAAACCAGGGGCAATGCAGTTCACAGTAATGCCACGTGTGGCTACTTCGCTTGCAAGCGCTTTGGAAAACCCAATCATTCCTGCTTTTGAGGCGCAGTAGTTTGTTTGACCAGGATTTCCTGTCACGCCCACAACAGAAGCAATATTAATGATACGGCCATGACGCTTGCTCATCATTCCTTTGATGGCAGCACGGCAAGCTTTAAAACAAGATGATAGGTTAATATCAAGGACTTGTGCCCAATCTTCATCTTTCATGCGCATGAGGAGTCCGTCGCGTGTAATACCTGCGTTATTGACAAGAATATCGAGGGATCCCATTTCTTCTGTGGTTTCTTTAATAAGATTTTCCATGGCACCTTCTTCAGAAAGGTTACAGGTACGGATAAAGACTTTGGGACGCTCTCTTTCAAACTTAATATTTTGAAGCTCAGATTCGAGTTTTTTGAGATTATCGATTTTTGTTCCGGATAAGGTCACATGGGCACCCGCGCCATAAAGTGCGGATGCGATCGATGATCCAATACCACCAGATGCACCTGTGATGAGGGCGTTTTGTCCATGGAGAGAAAAGGGAGCGTGTGTCATAAAAATTATCTCTATAAAAGAATTGTCTTGAGGACAAAATGTCAGTTTTTATGGGTGTTGTAAAGCAAATGATGCTCCGGATTTTCAACCTCAAAAAAGCTGAGATTGTGGAGATAGAGAGCGAATGCGCGTACTTTTTTTTCTGGATAAAAATTTGACAGGATGGACTGATACTCAAGGAGTTGATGCTGAATATGTCCCTCTATCTCCTTTGAGCATGAAGGGACGTTGGGTGTCGTTTTATAATCAATAATCGTAACCTCATGTTCCTCAATGCACAGGTAATCGAGCCGCAGTAACCTTCTCTCGGGAGAAAGTATTTCCACCTCGCTCATAAATGCTTTTTGAAAATAACCCCCAACCACAGGATGATCAGGAAGGTTTTTGATATGGTCCCATATGTCTGACTCTATGTCTGGGAAATCTTTTTTGAGCTGATTTTGAGTCTGTTGAGGCAAGGACCAAAAGCGGCGTTCCATCAATTTGTGAATGATATCTCCCCGTAGGGATTCTTTCGACTGTGTGGAAGGAGATGATTTTTTTGGGAGAATGGTTAAGGGCGTGGATATGAGGGAAAGGGATGAAGATTTTTTTAAGAGATTAGGATGATCCTTACACGTCGGTAGGGTCATTTCTTCTACATACTCCTTGCATACAGTGTACCAACTTTCCTCAAAAGTGGGATTTTCTCCGGTCAGGATTAGTTGATCCTTTGCGCGGGTGAGGGCGACATACAAAAGACGCTTTGACTCAGAGAATTCCTCTTCTTTTTCAAGGGATTTTAAAACTTTGAGGGTGGAGTGGGAAGAACGGAAAAAATAGAAATCTTTTGAAAAAACAAAACATCCCTGACCACAAAGGGCTTTTGATCCCGCATCGGCCAAAATGACAATAGGCGCCTCGAGACCCTTCGACCCGTGAACAGTCATAAGTTTTACCCCCGCGGTATGTGGGTTTTTTACCTTTCTCCCATAGTCGGGAAGTTTGTTTAAAAAATCTTGAAGTGTGGTGATACCCTCTAAAAACATCCGATGGGCAAGCTCCAAAAAACTTTCATACAAGGTATAAACACGGTCCCCAAAATGTGTCGCCGCGGACGCTGAAAGGAGAGAGACTGCTCTATAACACAAATCAAAAACTGAGCTTGCGTTCTCTTTCACCTCCAAAAGAGTGTGGAGAGGACGTGCATAGATTTCATAGGATTTAATATGTGACCAAAGGGAGATCTCGCGATCTTTGCACATCTCTTGAAGTGTCCCTTCATCCATATTAAAAGCAGGAGATTTCAAAAGACAGGCCAGATTATAATCATCATAAGGATCATTTAAAAAAGCGAGTGCACTCATAAGATCCATGATGGGAAGACTCTCCAAAAGAGAGGCATCATGGGAGGAACTCGAAGGAATACCTCTTTCTGAAAGGATATCAAAGACCTCCTTCATCAGTGTGCCTCGTCTTTGAAACAGAATCATCATATCATCGAACGTCGAGGTTCTCTCTTGGCTTTCCAGATATGTTTCATGCATATGCTGAATCAGATCACAGAGAATATGAGCATGGGACGCGTGGACACTTTTTGTAGAGATTGTGGGGAGCGTCCAGCTCTCTCTCTCTTCTTCACGCTCTTTTGTGGTGAGGGGGAGTGCAAAAACACTACCGAGGTGATGTTTACGAAAGGGAATATGAGAGATGTCTTGGGTCAGTAAATGCAATCCTGTGTCCGGGTGATCAAAGACTTTATCCACGAATTCAAGGATTTTTGGAGATTGTCTGTAACACGTACTTAGGGAAATCACCTCAAGGGGATGGCGGTTCTGTGCGCATAAATCCTTAATATGCTCCAAAACCTGTAGGTAAAAATGGGGATTGGCGCCCTGGAAGCTATAGATGGATTGTTTGGCATCACCCACAACAAAAAGTGTGCGTATGTG
>JBDHTO010000046.1:0-9608 GCA_039808665.1 Alphaproteobacteria bacterium
CAAAGTACAGAAAAAATATAAAAATACACTTAAGAACGGGCGGAAGACTTTAATCTCAGCAAAAATCATTTTTTTCATGATTCTTTAAGAAAATTGGTCTAGAACAGAAAAAGTCATGCTATTCTTTGGCATGATTTTATTGCCTTTAAGGTTTTAAACTAAGGGATTGAAAGCGTTGAATCAAAATACACGAAATTTTTTCATTTGGATTGCCATCGCAGCCGTTGTTTTTGCCATTTTTCAGATGGTTCCAGGCGCAAATTCAAAACAAGGCATTCAACAGGTTGCCTTCTCTGAATTTCTCAATGATGTGGATGCCAGTCGTATCGACGAAGTTGTGATCAAAGGACAAAACATTGCCGGAAAATATAAGGACGGCAAAGTTTTTTCAACCTATGCCCCCTTTGATCCAGACCTTGTCAAAAATCTAAGATCAAAAAATGTCCGCATCACAGCCGGCCCCATAGAGGAAGATTTCCCCTTTCTCCATATGCTTTTTTCGTGGCTTCCCATCCTTCTTCTGATCGGATTTTGGGTTTTTTCTTTCAGACAAATCCAATCGGGTGGCAACAAAGCCATGGGATTTGGACGGTCTAAGGCACGGCTTTTGGATGAAAAGAAAAATAAAATTACCTTCAACGATGTTGCAGGAATTGATGAAGCCAAGGAAGAGCTTGAAGAGGTTGTTGAATTCCTGAGAGATCCAAAGAAATTTCAACGCTTGGGTGGTCGTATCCCTCGAGGTCTTTTGCTTATTGGCCCTCCTGGAACGGGTAAAACCCTTCTTGCCCGTGCAATTGCAGGCGAAGCCAATGTTCCCTTTTTCAGCATTTCAGGCTCAGACTTTGTGGAAATGTTTGTAGGTGTCGGTGCAAGCCGTGTACGCGACATGTTTGAACAAGCCAAAAAGAATGCCCCCTGCATTATTTTTATCGATGAAATTGATGCGGTCGGTCGTCACCGTGGTGCTGGACTTGGCGGCGGTAATGATGAGCGTGAACAAACACTCAACCAACTTCTTGTGGAAATGGATGGTTTTGAGGAAAATGAAGGCGTCATTATCGTAGCGGCGACGAACCGTCCCGATGTTTTGGATCCGGCCCTTCTTCGTCCAGGGCGCTTTGATCGTCAAGTCGAAGTCCCCAACCCCGATGTGAATGGACGTGAGCAAATCCTTAAGGTTCACATGAAAAAGGTTCCACTCGCGGCCGACGTAGATCCACGCATTATCGCACGGGGAACACCTGGCTTTTCAGGTGCGGATCTTCAAAATCTTGTCAACGAAGCCGCACTTCTCGCGGCACGCAAGGGAAAATCTTCCGTCTCCATGAATGAGCTTGAGCTTGCCAAAGACAAAGTTATGATGGGTGCCGAGCGTAAATCCATGGTGATGAGGGATGATGAAAAGCGACTCACCGCCTATCACGAAGCAGGCCATGCCGTGATCGCCTTTTATACGCCCGATTCAGATCCTATTCACAAGGCCACAATTATTCCTCGCGGCCGTGCTTTGGGTATGGTGATGCGTCTTCCTGAAAATGACAGAATATCTATGTCCCGTATCAAGCTTTTGGCTGATCTTAAGGTTGCCATGGGTGGTCGTCTTGCCGAGGAAATGATCTTTGGAACAGACAAAGTCACAACCGGGGCATCTTCGGATATTCGCATGGCGACCAACATCGCACGACGCATGATCACAGAATGGGGCATGAGTGATAAACTTGGATTCCTTGCTTACGGCGATCCGCAGCAAGAGGTTTTCCTCGGCCACTCTGTCACACAAACGCGTCATATGTCCGAAGCCACATCCAAAGTTGTAGACGAAGAAGTTCGACACATTGTAGATACATGCTATGAACAGGCCAAAAAGCTTTTACAGGATAAAATCAAATGCCTTCATAATCTTGCGGAGGCCTTGCTGGAATATGAAACCCTTTCCGGGGATGAAATCAAAGAGCTTCTCCAAAATGGTGTAAAACCAGAGCTCCGTAAGAAACCATCACCTGCCGTGTCTGCTGTCCCTTCCTCAGATAAAGAGGATACCAAAGTTGTACCTTTGAAAAAGCCAAGAACACGAAAAAAGCCTGATTCCTCAGAAGATAAAGAGAAATAAACATGGCACGGAAGCTTTTTGGAACAGATGGCATTCGAGGCCAAGCCAACGTTTACCCCATGACATCCGATATGATGATGAAGCTCGCTATGGCAGCAGCATCTCAATTCACACGGGGTCAACATCGTCATACTGTTGTGATTGGAAAAGATACGCGCCTCTCTGGTTACATGATTGAGTCTGCACTGATGTCTGGCTTTACAAGCATGGGTTTTGAGGTTTACCTTCTTGGGCCACTCCCAACACCTGCGGTGGCATTGCTTACAAAATCTTTGCGCGCCGATTTAGGTGTCATGATTTCAGCCTCTCACAACCCCTATCCTGATAATGGTGTGAAATTTTTTGGACCCGATGGATATAAATTAGGAGACCTTACTGAGCTTGCCATCGAAGCAAAAATGGAAACGGGAAATTTCAATCTGGCATCCTTTGATCATTTGGGAAAAGCAAAACGCCTTGATGATGCAAGCGGTCGCTATATTGAATTTGCAAAATCGACTTTTCCAAAAAATCTACGTCTGGACGGACTCAAGATTGTCATAGACTGCGCCCACGGTGCCGCCTATAAAGTAGCCCCAGCCGTTCTTTGGGAGTTGGGTGCAGAAATTATCCCCATTGGACATACCCCGGACGGTATCAATATTAATGATGGATGTGGTGCAACAAAGGTTGACCTTGCCAAACAAACTCTTCTTAATCACAAAGCAGATGTCGCCGTTGTCTTGGACGGAGATGCTGACCGAATTATTATGATTGATGAGACGGGCCATGTTTTAGATGGAGATCAAATCCTTGCGCTTATTGCAACCTATTTCCTCGAGACTGAAAAACTCAAAGGCACAAGTATTGCTGCAACGCAAATGTCAAATATTGGCCTGGAGCGCTATCTTGCAGGTATTGGTCTTGAGCTTTTACGCACTCCTGTAGGTGATCGTTACGTCATCGAAGCCATGAAGCGACATCACCTGAATTTAGGCGGGGAACAATCGGGACATATCATCCTTCATGATTATGCCACCACAGGGGATGGCCTTATTGCAGCCCTTCAAATTCTTGCCATTATGCAAAAGCAACAAAAACAATTGAGCGAGATTGCGCGCATTTTTAGCCCTGTCCCCCAAATTCTTAAAAATATTCGCCTTTCCAAGCGGGTCGATCTTGCGGATCCTGAAGTCACAGCACATATCCAAAAAACCCAAGAACGCATTGGTGAGGATGGGTATCTCCTCGTTCGTATGTCAGGAACAGAACCCCTCCTCAGATTGATGGCTCAAGGTGATGATGAAGCTCTTCTCGAAGAAGCTCTGTCGGATCTTGCCCATCACCTTTCAAAAGATAAAGCGGCTTGAGGCACTTTTTATGGGAACACGTCGTCATCACATCTTAAAGTTTATTGTGGTTGCGATGGTCATATTCATCGCATTTTGGTACAAAAAACAGCCCACACAAGAATACGTTAATGTCTATAACTGGTACGCTATGTTACCACGGGATGTTTTAACAGATTTCACAAAAGAAACGGGTATCAAAGTCCGTCTGGATTTTTATGATAATAATGATGTTGTTGAAACAAAGCTTTTTGCAGGAAATTCTGGTTACGATATTGTGTTTCCTTCAGCATCCCCCTATCTTGCACGTCAAATCAAAGCCGGCATTTTTCAGCCTCTTCGCAAAGATTTAATCCCTAATATTCGTGATCTTGAGCCTATCCTTGTAGAACAAATGCAACTCGTTGATGAGGGCAACACCCATAGTATTCCCTATTATTGGGGCACACTTGGGTTTGCCTATAACGAGGAAAAGATCAAAGAAATTCTTGGATCAGGCGCACCCGTAGACAGCTACCAAATGCTTTTTGATGAGAATATTCTGAAAAAGCTAAAACCCTGCGGCGTCACGATGCTCGAGGAAGCGATTGACGTTTATCCCCTCGTTTTGCGTTATATAGGAAAAAATAGCCAATCCTCATCCCTTGATGATCTGAAAAGTGCACACGAAGCACTTTCAAAAACACGCCCCTATATTCGACGGTTTAGCGCATCTCGCCTTGTGGGTGAACTCGTAAGTGGTGAAACATGCCTCGCCCAGGCATGGTCGGGAGACACACAAACAGCTATCCGAGAAGCAGAAAAACTTGGACGTACCATCAAATACGTCATTCCAAAAGAAGGATCATCCCTTTGGATTGACGCCATAGCTATCCCCAAGGATGCTCCAAATCCCGGAAATGCACATGTTTTTATTAATTTTATTCTACGTCCAGATATTGCAGCAAGAATCAGTGAGTACACACTCCTTGCGACGGCCACAATCTCATCAAAACCACTTGTTCCAGAGGAAATGCGAAAAGACGAAAGTATTTTCCCACCTCTTGAGATCATGAAAAAATTGATCTTGGACAAAGAACAAGATATTTCTTTTGAACGAGAGCGTAACCGTATGTGGACCAATTTCAGACTGAATCGAGGGGATTAGCCCATGGCACAAAATATTCCAAACACATCAAAAAAACTGGAACCCTGGCAAGACCCATCATCGAAACCATATCTTGTTCTTGAAAATCTTTCAAAAAGCTTTGGTAATGTTCAAGCGGTGCGTAATCTCAGTTTAAGCATTTATAAAAATGAGCTTTTTTCGCTCTTGGGGGGATCGGGCTGCGGTAAAACCACACTCCTCAGGTTGCTCGCAGGGTTTGAACATCCTGATGAAGGTCGTATTTACTTAGATGGCATCGATATCACCGATTGGCCTTCTTATGAGCGTCCCGTGAATATGATGTTTCAGTCCTATGCCCTTTTTCCCCACATGACCGTAGAACAAAACATTGCCTTTGGTCTTCGCCAAGAAAATCTGAGTGAGTCCGTCATTCGCGAGCGTGTCGAGCATGGTCTTTCCCTTGTACAAATGTCGGGCTTCAGCAAACGTATGCCAAGTCAGCTCTCTGGTGGTCAAAAACAGCGTGTCGCTCTTGCACGGTCCCTTGTCAAACAACCCAAGCTTCTCCTTCTTGATGAACCCCTTGGTGCGTTGGATAGGAAACTTCGGGAACAAACTCAATTCGAGCTTATCAACATCCAAGAATCCGTGGGCATTACCTTTGTCATGGTTACCCACGACCAAGAAGAAGCGATGACCATGTCCAGCCGTATTGCGGTGATGGATCACGGTGAAATTCGCCAAACCGGTGTTCCTTACGAAATCTATGAATTTCCCCACTCCCGATTTGTTGCTGACTTCATTGGAAACATGAACATTGTTGAAGGATTTGTAAGCGAAGATGAAAAAGACTTTGCTGTCATCGAATCTTCAGAAGCAGGTTGTGATATCTATGTAACCACATCTCCGGGCGCCCCCGTGGGTTCTCCCGTTGCCGTTGCTATACGACCAGAAAAAATTATGCTTTCCCTGACACCCCCTGCAAAAAGTCAAAAAAATTGCACCAAAGGAATCGTCAAAGAAATTGGTTATATCGGCGATATGTCTATGTACCACGTGGAGCTTGATTCCGGAAAGATTATTGAGGTCTCTCAACCTAACCTTCAAAGGTTTTTGGACAGAGAAATTACTTGGAATGATGAAGTGTACCTCTACTGGAAGCCTGATAACGCTGTGGTCCTGACGTCATGAAAAAGCATTGGCATCTTTTTGCAAAAATCAAAAAAACGTGGGTTGCGTTGCCTTATGTGTGGCTTTCCCTCTTTTTTGTGATTCCCTTTATTTACCTTGCAAAGATAAGCTTTGCAGAGTCTATCTTAAGCGTTCCTCCCATTAGCCATCTTGTGGAGTTTTCTGCTCCTGGAAAAATCTCTATCGCACTCAATTTTTCCAATTACATCCGTCTCTTTACAGAATCCTTTTACCTTAGCGGATTTTTCACATCTCTTATATTTGCCGGACTTACAACATTTTTTTGCCTGGTGATTGGCTATGCCATGGCCTATAGCCTTATTCAACTTCCCCAAGACAAACGCACACTGGGGCTTCTTCTGATCATGATCCCTTTTGTAACGTCTTTTTTGATTCGTGTTTATGCCTGGATTACACTATTAAGTCAGGAAGGTATTATTAACACCTGGCTTATCAAATTTGGATTTATTTCATCCCCCCTTCCCTTGCTTTATAACGACTTTTCCGTACTGGTTGGACTTGTATACTGTTACCTTCCCTTTATGATTCTTCCTATCTATAGCGTCCTTGAAAAGTTAGAGCCCGTACTTTTAGAGGCGGCTGCAGACCTTGGGGCTACCCCATTCAGGCGCTTTATCCATATTGTTCTCCCTCTCTCAAAACCAGGGATTCTTGCAGGATGCATCCTTGTCTTTGTTCCCGTAACAGGTGAATTTGTGATCCCAGAAATTTTGGGAGGACCAGATAACCTCATGATTGGGCGTATTTTGTGGATGGAGTTTTTCAACAACCGTGACTGGCCTCTTGCTGCAGGTCTTGCGGTGATGCTTCTCATGCTCTTTGTCATTCCCATCATGTTGCTACAAAAATACCAAGGAGCTAAAGAATCATGAATCACAAGCTCACACGATCGATTGTAATCCTTCTTTTTGGATATGCATTTCTCTACCTACCTCTCTTTGTTATCGTTATTTACTCCTTCAACAGCTCCCGTGTTTTCAGTGTGTGGCAAGGTTTTTCTATTGAGTGGTACAAACTACTTCTTGAAAATGAGGCGCTTTTTTCTGCTGTTTTTTCTAGTCTTAAAATCGCGTCTATTGCCGCAACGTTTGCCACTATTTTGGGAACACTGAGTGCGGTCATTTCTGTAAGAATGAAAAAAATGCGAGGGCGAAAAATGCTCGAAGGGATGGTCGCCTCTCCCATGGTCATGCCCGATGTGATGACAGGGCTTGCTCTTCTCCTTGTCTTTGTCAGCATTCAACAAAGTTTTGGCTACCCCATTCAGCGCGGTGCGTGGAGTGTCACAGCGGCACACATTACCCTTGGGATGGCCTATGTTTATCTTGTGGTACAGGCACGTCTCCAAGATTTTGATATCAGTTTAGAAGAAGCCGCCCTCGATCTGGGTGCGCGACCCTTTCGTGTTTTTTACACGATTACCATTCCTATTATTTCTCCCGCCCTTTTTTCCGGTTGGCTTTTGGCGTTTGCGCTCTCCCTCGATGATGTTGTTCTTGCGAGTTTTCTCTCTGGACCAGGTGCGACAACACTTCCCATGCTTATTTTTTCCAATATTCGCCTTGGTATCAGCCCTGAAATCAATGCCCTTGCTACAATCATTCTTGGCGTTGTCATGATTGCCGTTCTCGGTTCCGCATTTTTAACTGCACGAAAAAAAGTTTAAGTCTCTATGTCATCTCAACCACCTCTTCTCACCCTTCGCGGGGCATCTCTATCTTTTGGTGGGAAGCCACTCTTTCACGCACTTGACCTTTCCATCTACAAGGGGGAGCGCGCCAGCCTTGTTGGAAAAAATGGCTGTGGAAAATCTACATTGCTCAAAATCCTTAATCAGGAAATCGAACTTGATCACGGGGATTACTTTCTTCAACCAGGCACACGTCTTGGATACCTTCCCCAAGATGTAATCATCCCAGAAGATATCACTCCCCTTGAATTTGTCTGCGCAAAAGGTATTGAGCCGTACAAAGCTGAAGAATATCTTCACCTTCTTGATGTGGCTCATTTAACTGACCTCAAAAATATTTCCGGGGGAGAGAGAAGACGTCTCGCCTTGGCACGCGCTCTTGCCGAAGAGCCGGATATTCTTTTTTTAGATGAGCCCACAAACCATCTGGATCTTCCGGCCATTGAATGGCTTGAAAAAGAGCTTTCCGGATTTAAGGGGGCTTTTCTTGTGATCTCCCACGATCGTTCCTTTTTGGAAAGGGTGAGCAATCACACGCTATGGCTGGACCGTGGCATCCTTCGTGAGAATGATAAAGGATATGGGGATTTTGAACGCTGGAGCGATGAAATTTTTGCCGAAGAAGAGCGCATGCTTGAAAAAATGGATGCACGGCTTAGGCTTGAGCAAGAATGGCTTCACCGTGGTGTGACCGCACGGCGCAAACGTAATCAGGGTCGTCTCAGGCGTCTCCATGACCTCAGGAATCAACGCAAAGAACGTGAGAAAAATCTCCATACCTCTATGAAGATGGTCGGCGCCGATGGGTCGCTATCAAGTCGTTTGATTGTTGAAACACATGGTATTTCTAAGTCCTATGGGGATCGTCGTCTCATTCATAATTTTACAACCCGCATTTTACGCGGGGATCGTATTGGGATCATTGGCCCCAATGGATCTGGAAAATCAACCCTTGTCAAAATACTTGTGGGACAAATTCAACCGGATGAAGGACGTGTACGCATTGGTGCAAAGTTGGATCTCACTTATTTTGATCAAATGCGCGAAACCCTCAAACCCGATGATACCCTTTGGCATTGCCTCTGCCCTCAAGGTGGCGACCAAGTCATTGTCCAGGGAAAGCCACGCCATGTTGTGGCTTATCTCAAGGATTTTCTTTTTACGGATAAACAGGTTAAAGGGCTTGTTGGAATTCTTTCCGGGGGAGAAAAAAACCGCCTTGCCCTGGCGAAAGCCCTTGCCCAAGAATGTAATGTCCTTGTTTTGGATGAACCCACCAATGATTTGGATATGGATACTCTTGACCTGCTTATTGATCTTTTGTCTGATTTCGAAGGGACCATCATCACCGTCAGCCATGATCGTGATTTTTTGAATAAAGTGGTCACCTCTGTGATGGCTTTTGACGAGGATGGTACAGTGAGGGAGTACGTGGGCGGATACGATGATTATATCGCACAACGTCCGAATCCGACTCAAAAGATCTCTTCCAAAAAAACGCCCCCTAAAAAGTCGGAACCCCAAGACACATCATCTCATAAAAGTGCATCAACACGCCTGAGCTATCATCAAAAGCGTCTTCTTGAGACGTTGCCTCTTGAGATAGAACACATCACAAAAGATATTGATGACATGGAAAACAAACTCGCTTCCCCTGAGTTTTATACCCATCACAGGGATGAGTTTATGAGAACAACACAGGCTCTTGAGGATGCGAAAAAGAAGCTTTCGTCCATGGAAGAACAATGGATAGAGATCAGCCTTTTGGAGGAGAGTTTAAATGAAAGGGGTTAATTATTCACATTGAATGGTAGCCGCAAACCCAGTTTCCCCTCCAAGTCCTATACCTAAAATCTTACCACCGACATCTACCTTAACATGCACTTCAAAACTTCCCTTTTTATTGACCTTACATAATTTTTTAATGTCTATCAGAACCTTTTTTAATTGTTCTAATGGAATATTTGATAATCCCTCTATCTCTACTGGATTTTCCACATTTGCGGGATCGTCTTGACTAAGCCTTGGCTCTAAATTTCTGTTTGCCAGTACATCATGTTTATTGGTGGGATCGTACATACCGGGAAGATTTTTTTTGCTAATAACGCTTTTTCTATAAAAAAATGGGAGTGTATCTTTTGTTTCACTTTCCTCCCC
>JBDHTO010000047.1:0-9584 GCA_039808665.1 Alphaproteobacteria bacterium
GCAACACAGCAGGGCATGCGTGGGTTTGATGATTTAAAAGCCCTTCTCACATATGTGGAAGGGCTTTTAAAGAAGAAGTAGGATTGCTCTCCTGTGTATTCAACTCCCGTGTATTATGAAGCGAGTTTGTTTTCAGTAGATGCCTGTACTGCCGCGATGATTCCGGCTATTTCATTGGCTCTATCATGAATACCCCGATCCAACTTGCCATTTGCTTGGATGACTGCATTCTTTTTTGCATACATTGCTGCTAATTGGGAAAGATTCCTTTGAGCTGTGCGAAGACCATCTTGGTTGTTAATCTCTATTGTAGAAATTTGACGAAGGAGAATGTACTCTATGGCATCGAAGGAAGGAAGATAAGCGTCGCGCTGGTGGATCGCACTAGCAAGAGCATTATAGAGTGAATCAAAACCTGCGACGTTCAGACGCGTTTCCGTAAGAACAGTAAGTGCCTCTACATTATTGAAAAAAGCTGCGGCACCGAGGGCAGTTTGAAATCTATCTGCCCAACGACTACTCTCATTGCGAAGCATTTCGGATGTGAGTTTTTCAGAGATCGCCATTGCCACTCCAAAATGATTGTGCTGTGCGGCATATTGAAAAATATAAGGAAGTTTAGGTTTGGCTACGTCGGACCTTCCAAGGGTTCCTGTGTCCATACCATTACTCCAAAGTTCGACGTCTCTAGTCGCCTGAAGTTGAAGATGGACATAGGCCCCTGCGATTTCATTGATGGGCTTATCCGCAACAGAGGGGCGTTTGTTTTCGAGGAAGTGCTCAAGTACCTTCAACCTCCATGCGGCATATTGGGCCGACTTTTTTCCGGGGATAGACTTGTTCGTGTCATGAAGCCATTCAGGGACCCATTCGTATCTGTGAATAGCGTATGCGAACCCAGTATCTGGATACAGTTTGTGGTTTAAATCTTTTCGGGGGGTACCTTTTGCAGGAGAAGAAGTTCTTGAAGAAGAGGGAGAGCTTGTCGGGCGCTTTGGTGTTCCTACCTTTGCTGGTGTTGTTGGTGCGGATGTGGAGCCCTCTTTAGGTATTACAGTACCCTCTTCAGTAGGCTTTGATGCTTCTGGACGGGGAGCTTTCTTCGTAGGAGTTGGTGGCTGCACTTTACTTCTTGTTACCTCTAGAGCCTCTGATGCTGAGAGCGGTTTTGGGATTCCATTGTCCTTATCTCCGTCTGCATTCATGCCATGGGAGATATGAGAGAAAGTGACACTCAAAAGGAGTGATGTTGACAATAACTTGATTGCTTTTTTCATTGGAAAAACCTCCTAAAATTTCGTATAGTCACAGAGCTATACACCATATTGATGGTGATGTCACGAAAAAACGTCTCACTAATACATTATTTTTTATGTATTAATATTTCGTTAATTGTTTTATTTATTTTGCCGTTTTAGCCTTCTATTTTTTCAAAATTAGAGAAGGTGTGAAATACATTCACCACAGCTTCTAGTAAACCCAATCGGGCAAGTCGCACTTGGGAATCAGGATCATTGACCATGACATCATTAAAAAAGGCATGAATGGGATCCTTGAGTGTGCCAAGCGCCGCCATGGTTGGGGGAAGGGCATTTATGGCGTTAAGAAGGTTTTTTTCCTGTTGAAGGCGAAGATGTTCGGGATTCAGGGGGTAAGCATCCGCGAGGCGATCCTTTTTCTTTTCCGCCGTCAGGATATTAAAGGCACGACGATAACCCTCCATTAAATCATGCCCAGAAGGTGAGGAGAGGAGTGTCGTAAGTTCTCTTGATGTTTGATGAATTTTTAAAAGGTTAAGGGATGTTTCCCCCTCCTTGCCAAGGCATGCGGCAACAACATCATGGGCAATTCCCTTTTCCCTGAGGGCAAAACCAAAACGGGTGCGAATAAAGTTCAAAACCTCAACGGTTGTTTGGGGGGAAAGTTTTTCATAACAGGTTCGTGCCGCCTCAATAAGTGTGGCAAGGTCAATATCGATATGATTGTCGAGGATGATACGAATCACCCCAAGGGCGCACCGACGCAGGGCAAAGGGATCCTTGGATCCGGTGGGCAAAATACCCACACCAATAAATCCGACAAGAGTGTCAATTTTGTCCACCAATGCCACTGCGATACTAAGGGTGGCTGTGGGCACGTCATCACTTTGCCCCATGGGTTTGTAGTGGTCCAAGATGGCGCGTGCGATGTCTTGAACTTCCCCTTGGGCGCGGCTGTAAATCTCTCCCATAACACCTTGAAGTTCTTCAAACTCACCCACCATGTGCGTCACCAAGTCGCATTTTGAAAGCTTGATAACCTTTTCAAGGGTTTCTTGAGGGACCTCAAAATGTTGTGTGTAGGTTTTCACCGCAGCAAGTTGACGTCGAATTCTGTCACCAAGAGTCCCAAGTTTTTCATGGTAAACGATCTTATCGAGCTTTGGCAGGTGATCCAAAAGGGACGTTTTAAGGTCAAGGTCATAGAAAAAGCGCGCATCTTCAAGACGTGCTTTGAGCATGCCCATTTCATACCCTTGTCGTATAGCTTTTCCGCCATCTTTCGGAATAGTGTTGATAATGGCCGCGAAAGCGGGGGCAAGTTTTCCATCTTGTCCACGAAAAGCAAAGCATTTTTGGTGAACACGCATGGAGGTTATCATCACAACCTCTGGTGTTGAGAAAAGTGCGGGATCAAGTTTTCCAAAGAAAATCCCAGGATATTCTACAAGACCTGTGACCTCTTCAAGGAGGCCTTCGTCCTCAACAACGGTGAGGTGTTCTTTCTTAGCGGTTTCTTTGAGGGTTTCTTGTATTAATTTTTTACGCTCAACCTCATCCACGATGACGTGGGCCTTTTTAAGAGATTCTTTGTATCCTGCAAAGGAGGTCACATGGATTTTTTCAGGAGATAAAAACCTGTGACCAAATGTGTTATCCGATGTGTGAAGGCCGAAATCCGCAATATCAAAGGAAAGGTGCTTTCCATCCAAAATGGTCATGATGTGACGTACAGGCCGTACCCAAGAAAGTGTTGCCTGTGGCCAACGCATGGTTTTGCCCCAGGAAAAATCACGAAAAATGGCCTGAACAATCTCTGGCAAAAGGTCGTTGGCTGTTTTTTCGGGGATTTGAGTCATGGCAAAATAATACCCATCCCTTTGGGTGAGTTGTTCCTTTTCCATATTGACGCTTGCGCAAAACCCTTGGAGAGCCTGTTCAGGTGCACCTATGCGTGGCCCTCTCTTCTCGATATCCTGTGCGGGTATAGAGGGCGCAACTTGGGTAGCAAGGACGAGTCGCATGGGTGTGACATGGGTGATAAGGTTTTGAAAAATTAAACCACGGGTTGTGCTATGTTTTTCAAAAAGCTTTGCGAGTTGAATGCGCGCCTCTTCTTGGAAACGTGCGGGAATCTCTTCGCTATAAATTTCAAACAAAAACTCAATCATGCGGTTTCTCCTTCCATATAGCCTTCTAGGCAGGCTTTTGCGAGGGCCCTCACTTTTGCAATATAACCAGCGCGTTCGGTGACGCTAATTACTCCGCGTGCCTGGAGAAGGTTAAAAGCATGGCTTGCTTTGATGCATTGTTCGTAAGCCGGAAGAATAAGATTTTTCGAAAGAAGTGCGAGGCATTCCGCAGAATATTTCTCAAAAGCTTCAAAAAGATCAGGAACATTTGCCGCATCAAAGTTATAGGCGGAAAATTGCTTTTCCTGTTCCATAAAGACATCTTTGTAGGTGAGCTTGCGGTCGCCTTCTGCACCATTCCAGTCAAGGTCAAAGTGGTTGTCCACACCTTGAAGGACAGTGGCGATACGCTCAAGGCCATAGGTGAGCTCTGTTGATGGGGGATCACAGGGAATGCCTCCCATTTGTTGGAAATAGGTGAATTGAGAGACTTCCATGCCATCGCACCACACTTCCCAACCCAAACCAGAGGCTCCAAGAGTGGGGCTTTCCCAGTCATCTTCGACAAAACGCATGTCATGATTATCAATGTCAAACCCGATGGCGCGGAGGCTATCCAGGTAAAGCTGTTGACTGTTGGCGGGAGCGGGTTTGAGAATGACTTGAAATTGGTAAAAATGCTGAGTTCTACGGGGGTTTTCACCATAGCGACCATCGTTAGGTCGTCTGCAGGGTTGAACATATGCAGCATTCCAGGGTTTGGGTCCCACAGATTTAATGGTTGTGGCGGGGTGAAAGGTTCCTGCGCCCATTTCCATGTCATAGGGTTGAAGGATAACACAGCCGTAATCCGCCCAAAATTTTTGAAGACCCAGGATAATATTTTGAAAAGAATGTTTATTCACGACCGTATTTTCATTGGATAAATATCGTTTCTCAATCTAAACGACGGATGAATACAAGGTCAAGAAAGCTCCGCAAAACGGTGACAATTTTTCTTTTTGAGATATTCCATTTTTAAGAAATTATTAATTCTTTTCTGTGAAAGTTGGAGATAACGGACGCGAAAAGATGGTTGTAAGCTTAAATGATCTATGAACTCAAAAGTACAAGTCCTCAGATGGAAATTGATCTTAAGGGGCGTTTGACGTTTTCCGATTACTCTGTATTTCGGGAAATCAGCGACTATTTAAATCAGTTTAATCCGAAAACATGCCTTGTGAATCTTAAGGACCTTGAATTTATTGATTCCGCGGGTCTTGGGATGCTTTTGATTATGCGTGATAAAGTTGCAACTAAAAATGGCGTTGTGGTTTTGAAAAACTCCCAGGGACAGGTGAAAAAAATGCTTACCCTTGGTAATTTTGAAAGTCTTTTTAGCGTTGAGTAAAAATGTACGAGCAAGAAATTGATTCATCCTTTTCTTCAAATGTGATGCTCTATGAGGGTGAGATTTCGACGCAGGAGATATTTCAAGATATTGATGCAGGATTTCGACATTTTGTGAGTGCCCATGTGGATTTACCTGCGAAGGATTTTAAAAAATACGATTTTTCCATGACGTTCTCCCCGCGGATGTACTACACGTGCCCTGTTGTGGAGATTTTGAATTTTTATTTAATTAAGTATGCGTCGAAATCTCTTTCTTCCATGTCGTTAACAGCACTTCATGAAGCGATTTCAAACTCGCTACTGTGGGGGCTTTTAAAAGTTGAACGTCCCGATGATTGGTTGGAATTTGGACGTGTGATGGAAGAAAAACTGATGGCGTGTGAGCATTCTCGTGACACCCTTGCGGTGGGAGTGAAGGTGGGTTATCACATTACGGTTGATATCATAAATCCCCATGACGAGAAGTTTAACGTGGATCTTTTTAAAAATACGGATAATCGTTTTCCAAGGGGTATGGATCTTATATCTCTGTTTTCAGAGCTGTCCTATGATAAAGAAACAAAAACGTTGAGCATGACATTTAAGGAGGACAAGAATGTTCTTGAAGCAGTCGCTCAACCCCAATAGCCCAGCTATTTATAATGCTAATATCCTTGTTGTTGATGATACAGCTTTAAATCGGGAACTTATTATGACCTACCTCGAAAGTGAGGGGTATCGTAATATTAAGTCCGCGGAGGATGGGCAAGACGCACTTCAGAAAATGGAAAGTTTTTTGCCGGATCTTGTGATTACGGACATTTTAATGCCTGTGATGGATGGGTTTGAGCTTATTCGACAGATCCGTAGAAAGGATCAATATCGCCACATTCCCATCATTGTGCAAACGGCCATTTCTAGTAATGAAGATAAGCAAGAGGCATGGACCAGTGGTGCGAATGATGTTTTGACGAAGCCTATTCACAAGCTTGAGCTTTTGTCTCGTGTGAAGGTGCAGCTTGTGACCAATCACATGATTGGGCAATTGGAGCACTACTATCAAACCTCTCAAAAAGATATCAAACAGGCGCTGACTCTCCAAAAATCCCTTTTGCCGAGTGCGGAAACCTTAAAATCCATTCAGAGCAAATACAAGGTAAAGATTGACTATATCTTTGAACCGTCCCGTTTCTTGAGTGGAGATCTTTGGGGTGTGATCGAGATCGATGACGATAATCTGGGCGTTTGGATTTGCGATTATTCAGGCAAGGGAATTCAGGCAGCTTTGAATACATTTCGTATCCACACACTTGTCCAGGAGTACAAGGATGTAGCTTTAACTCCTTCTGAGATGATGGGCTCCCTTAATCATCGCTTTCATGAAATGATTCAACCCGGTCAATTTGCGACATTCCTGATGGGTGTGATTAATGTGAAAAAGAAAACATTTCACTACGTCGCCGCCAGTGCGCCGGATCCCCTTTATTACTATCCTGAAAAGAAAAGCTTTGAAATTGGAGATGGCTCTGGCCTTCCCATGGGCGTGACAGAGGGTGCCTCGTATCCCTTGCGTACAAAGGAAATTCCCATCGGAAGCTCCATTATCCTCTATAGTGACCTTTTGTGGGAGCCTGGATCATTGCCGGGTGTGTGCTTTCTTCCGGAGTATCTTGAGGGGTTTGCAGGTGATATCAAAGGAAGCTCTGTCGTTGAAACCGTTCGTAATCACCTCTCTATGATTGGGGATATTCATCTTAGTGATGATTTAACATTGATTGAGGTCAGTATTTAACACCCTGAAATGGGATTCTCCCTTCATCAAGATTGACAAAATCGATGAATTCGCCTACCTAAGTAATGGATTAGGCCCAGATGGCGGAATTGGTAGACGCGCCAGCTTCAGGTGCTGGTGGGGGTAACCTCGTGGAAGTTCGAGTCTTCTTCTGGGCACCATGCAAAGTAATTTAAGTGTGCTTCATAATATTGTCTATGCTACTTTGTAAAAAAGCTTGTTAGCGCATGGTAAAATTGGGAAAAAACATGCAGATTCATTTTCATAAAAACGATCTTCCAAAAGATCATGATCTTGGGGAGTTAGTGGCGATTGACACCGAAACCATGGGACTTTTTCCCCATAGAGATCGTCTTTGTCTTGTTCAGCTTTCCTCAGGGAATGGTCATTGCCATTTGGTGCAAATAATACCGGGACAACAAGATCCAGAAAATCTATTGAATCTGTTAAAAGATACTTCTGTGACAAAGCTTTTTCATTTTGCGCGATTTGATGTTGCAATGCTTTATAAGACTTTTAATGTTGTGACAGCGCCCATCTATTGCACAAAAATTGCATCCAAGTTAGTGCGGACCTTTACAGATAGGCATGGCTTAAAAGAGCTGTGTAAAGAATTCTTAAAAGTAGAAATCTCAAAGCAAGAACAAAGCTCAGATTGGGGTGCAGAGCATCTTTCTGAGGACCAAAAAAAATATGCAGCAACGGATGTGCTTCATCTTCACAAAATTAAAAACACCTTAGATGGGATGTTGATGCGTGAAGGGCGTATGGAGATTGCAAAAGCGGCATTTGAATTTCTTCCCACCCGCGCTGTTCTTGATGTGATGGCGGGCGATGCCTACGATATTCTCGCTTATTAGGGGAGTGTTATGACTGTGCACATGATTCATCAGGCATCTCCGGCCTTTGACCCAACACTTATTTTAGATGAGGCAGCCAGAGTTCTTGATAATGAGTCTGAGGCTTTATCCCTTTTGAAAAAATCTTTGAATGAAAATTTTTCAAAAGCTGTAGAGACAATCTTTAATATCTCTGGCCGGTTGATTGTATCAGGTATTGGGAAAAGTGGTCACGTCGCGAGGAAAACAGCGGCAACGCTTTCCTCGACAGGTCAGCAGGCTTATTTTGTTCATGCAGGAGAAGCGAGTCACGGTGATCTCGGCATGATTGGTCGGGATGATGCTTTGTTGATGTTTTCGTTTTCTGGAGAAACAGAAGAACTTCGGCCAATGCTTGACTATGGCCGCCGATTTGGTTTGCCGATTATTGCGGTGACAAGGAATCCGGAGAGTGCCCTTGGTCGGTATGCAAGCCTTGTGATTACACTTCCCGATGTGGAGGAAGCGTGTCCTATGAAGCTTTCTCCCACAACCTCTACAACCATGATGATGGCGCTTGGTGATGCTATCGCCGTATGTTTGTTAAAACTCCGTGGATTTTCAAAAGAAGACTATGGTCTGTTTCATCCTGGTGGAAGCTTGGGGCAACAGTTAACAACAGTTCGAGACAAGATGCATCAGGGTGTTGAATTGCCTCTTTCCTCGCCGCATACCTCCATGACAGAGGTGATGGTTGAGATGTCATTGAAAAGATTTGGCTGTATTGGGATTCTTGATGATCAGGGAAAACTTATGGGTGTGATCACGGATGGTGATCTTCGGCGGTTTATGGTGAAAAATTCCTCCATGGATAATATTCTTGCCCGCGATGTTATGAAACAAAGCCCGATTGTCATTCGAAAAGAGACATTGATGGCCGATGCTCTTCGTATTTTACAAGAAAAATCCATTACAACACTCTTTGTTGTTGATGAGGGAGAGCGACCCATCGGTCTTATCCATATTCATGACTTTTTGAAAAGTGGTGTTTTGTAATGTACACACTGGGGGCAAGACGCAGCCTTAAATATATATTTTTTTTTACAGCCCTTCTTTTGACAGGTGGTTTTTTTGCCTTTATGTCGGTCTATCAGGATAGGTCAGAACCTGTTGTTGTCGAAGCGCCAAAACATCAAAACGAAGCACTTCAGGCGCACTACGAAGCGGTAGATCAAAAGGGGCAGCCTTATGTTATTGATGCGGACAAAGCTTATCTTCAAGATGGAAATGATGAGGTTATTGTCCTTGTGACGCCAACATTCCGTATGACACTCAATAATAACATAAAGATTTCTGTAAAGGCAGAGACGGGTCTTTTAAATCAAGAAACAAAAAAATTAACACTCTCTGGATTTGTGAAGGTTCATTACGGGGATAAAACCACTTTTGAGATGCCTATTACGGAAATCGATCTGAAGCTGGGCTCTCTTTTTGGGAACAAATCTCTTAAGGGAAATATAGATCAGCTGGATGTTCAAGCAGGACACTTTGATATTCAGGATAGAGGCGCTAAGATAACTCTAACGGACCATCCTGTTTTGCGGTTTAATGCTGTTTCTTAAGTTATTTTTTCTTTTTTTATTATGTGCGGAGTCGATTCAAGCTTCTCCACAACCCCTTGAAATACGGGCATCCCAGATTGTATGCGAGAAGGATAAGGGTTTTTGTATCGCAGAAGGTGATGCGATTGCCATTCTTGGCAAGGACAATGATCCTTTAAAACAAACGCTTTCATCCGATACTCTCAAGGTTTTCTTTGATACATCCCAAGGCAAGAGTGTGCAAAAAGAAGATGAGGTGACGTCAATCGCTGGGGGATCAAAACTCAAAAGGGTGGAGGTTCAGGGCCGTGTGAAACTGGAGAGGGGTGACCTTATTATTTTTTCTGAAAAAGGGGACTATGATACAGGTTCAGATGTTGTGACCTTTCGAGAAAATGTGAAGATCAAAGACGGAGAAAAAAGTTATGCAGAGTGCTCTGTCGCCACCTATAATCGAAAGACAAATGTCTATGAAATAAAAGAAAAAGCGAAGATACTCGTCTATGCCAAAACATAAAAGAGAAGAAACCACCTTATCCGATCATCGCACCGGTCTTGTGGGGAAAAATATCAGCAAAAGCTACGGAAAGCGTCCGATTTTACTTGGGGTC
>JBDHTO010000048.1:0-9501 GCA_039808665.1 Alphaproteobacteria bacterium
CTGAGGATGATCTATGAAAACAAAGACCTTGCCCCCCTTGGAAAGCTCTCAGAGGTCATAAAAAACGTTCATATCAAAGAACTCTTACCCTCCGCGCACTAAACTTTTTTTAGCCTAGGCACGTAAAAGAGTTGGAAAATCCGCAGAAGTTCCTTCTTCGATCACCTTTTCGAAACGAAAACGATACCCATGGAAATCCAGAAACAATACACCCTCATGCTGTTCAAGTTGAAGGGCACGCCATTTTGTATCCAAAAGATCCTTTGAGTCATTGAGTGTGACGCGTCCCGCCTCATAAAAATCCTTACGTGTAAATGTCTTATCTCCCCACACAGCACCACAGGGTTTTAGAGATGCCCGATCCTCAAAAACGGTTTTAAAAAATCGCTCCATTAAGAGAAAGGTTTCATCCAAGGCTCGGTTTAAATACACCATCCAGGGCGATCCGGGAGGTACAGGAAACGAACTTTCGAAAACGATTGTACCACGATCAACCTCTGCCGTCATTTCATGCACAACCGCACCAAAAGTTTCCGCACCGTGGAGGGCCGCAAAATGATGAGGGTGGAGCCCTGGATAGGAAGGTGAAGCTGGGTGAAAATTATACGCCGCACCAAATTTTTTCAATGCTTCCTCATCAACAATCACACCATTTCCAAAGGAAATTAAAATGGACGTGTCTGTAACCTGCACTAAGATCTCTTGAAGCTCTTGTTTTTGAAAGACAAAGTTATAACGTATTCCCTCACAATAACGTTGAAGTATGCTATAAATCGCAGGTTTCAAGGGTTCAAGCGTTAAAATAACGATATGATCAAACATGAAAGAGACCGACAGAAAAAATCCTTTCTCTAGCTTAGCAGTCATCACAAAAAATAAAAGCCCCACATAAGGCGGGGCTTTTTATGATGAGGCTCAGGTATCTTTAAGCAGCATTTCTCTCACTTAACCCAATTTCCCTCATTCTTTGATCGAAGTAGGCCTTACGGGAAAGGTCGGGCGTCAGCATCACATCATCGTGAGCATGCAAGAAAAACGGCATGGAGTAGCGTGGTTTTTTCACATCCTCGCCCTCAGGGTTTACGACACGGTGGAGGGTTGACTTATAAAATCCTTGTGTCACAACCTCAAGCATATCGGCAACATTTACAGCGATTTCACCGGGGTCACAAGAAACCTTGTGCCATTCACCATTCAAATCTTGAACCTCTAAACCGGGAGCTGTCGCCGCCAAAAGAAGTGTGATGAAGTTGATATCACCGTGAGCATGGGCTCTGATTTCACCTTCCTGCTCATCACCCTGCATAGGTGGATAGTGAAGCATTCTGACAAGACTGGTCTTTGATTTTTTCACCATCTCAGGAAGTGGTCTGTCGAAGGTTTTGCGAATCTCTTCTGGAACCACATCCTCACACCATGCCAACAGTTTAGCCGCAAGGCTCTCCATGTCACGAAACAATGCAGACATTTCCTGAGGAGCGACAGGAGAGATCCCCTCACTTGGGAAATAATGGTAAAATTCCTTGAGGTCTTTTGTATCATAGCCCTTTGCGTTTTCGCTTCTCATGGGAAAATATCCTGTATTATTCCCTGTCGCCATAGGGTCAAAAAGGTGTGTAAATTTATCTTCACTCGCAAAAAAATCCTCAAACGCTTTATACACTCTTCCTACAAGCTCTAAGTCAATCGGATGATGTGTCAAAACAGCAAATCCTGTCTCTTTCAAAGACTTTACAAATTTCTCCGAAGCATCGGAGGCTGTGAGATTAACCTTTAAAACCTGCATGATGGTATCCTTTTTGAAAAATGCTGTATAACAGCGAGATGCTCACAATATAAAAAAATCTGGGCAGAAAGACCATAGACTGCGGAAAAAAATTAAGATCATCTCAAAGACATGTTGACGCATTTATAAAAATTTTTATTAAAAGAAAATTAAGACTTCTATGATGAAGTAGGACTTAGATAAGATCCTCTCAATCCTTGCACCGTGCGGTTTTTTCTTGTTTTTATTTTTTTAATTCTCTTGTTTGAGCGTGCTTATACTTCCCCACCTCAAGAGCACAAAGCTCTACCGTTTCATGACTATTATGCATCTTTGGTCAAAGAAAATGAGGGTAACCACCTTTGGTTTGAAAACAACGGTGATCTAAATACTTGCGGAAAAATGGCTTTTAAACTCCTTAAAAGTTCCATCAGTCATGGCATTTCTAGCAAATATTTTAAAAAGCACCTTCTCATAAAAAAAACAGCAAATGTCAAAGAGGCTGATCAATCCCTTACGGAATCCATGCTTTCCTTTATTCATGAAATGACGGGTGGAGAAAGACGCACCGCTTATGCAAAAAAACATCCCGTCCTTTCCTCTGCCATTCATCCACAAGCATTCCTTAAGGAAGGATACTTCTCAAAGTCCCGCTGTCGTGCCCTCGATGATTTCTTGCCTACCCATCAGGCCTATCTTGATCTCAGGCATAGCTATATCAACTACAGAAAAATGCTGAAGAATAAATACAATAAAGCCGAACCGGAAGTTACGGCTATAAAACCCATGAAAAAGGGTGACAAAGGTGAACATGTTCAAGAAGTGAAAGCATACCTCACCTATTACGGTTACCTCAAAGAAAAGGATAAGAAAGAAAAAAGCGAAGACAAAGAAGAATCGAATTCGGATCATGTTTATGATGACGCACTTGTTGAGGGAATTAAAAAATTCCAAGAACAGCACAGTCTTGATATGGATGGCGTCGTAGGAGCACAAACACTTAAAATGCTCAAACTCACACTCAAGGAACGCATTCAAAAACTCCGCCTGAATTTAGAGCGTTGGCGCTATCTTTCCTACCCCCTTGAAAGTCGATTCCTTATCGTCAACATCCCAAGTTACCGTGTTGAGGGATATGAGAATCACAAAAAAACATTCGTAAGTAACGCCATTGTAGGGGGCGCGGGCACAAAAACTCCCCTTTTTAAGGCCCCTCTAGTCCAGGTTATCGTCAACCCCTCATGGGGTGTTCCTACGAGTATCGCCGTAAGGCAAAAACTTTCAGGCCTTCAAGAGGATCCTGAACGATTCATCCATGCGGGATATACATTCACAGACACCACAACGGGAGAGGAAGTTGATCCCACAACGGTTGAATGGTCAAATTACTCCTCCGGGTATTTTCCCTTCCAACTTCGTCAAAGGCCCGGGCGCAATAATGCCCTTGGGGTGATTAAATTTGACATACAGAATAAATTTAATATCTATCTTCACGACACCAATCAGCACAATCTTTTCAAAAAGAATAAACGTGCGCTGTCTTCTGGGTGCATTCGCCTTGAGTCACCTCTTGGTCTTGCCACGTGGCTTTTTGATGAGGAACCTTATACAGAGGTTGAGACATTCACAAAACTTGTCAACGCCCATACAACAAAACACATTAAGATCAAAGAGTCTGTTCCCGTTTACTTTGTTTATATCACTGCATGGGTTGACGAGGATGGCACAACACATTTCAGTGATGACCCTTACAAGGAAGATGAACGCGCCCTCAAGGAATTTGACAATTCTCTCACCACAGTCTCTCAAAAAACTGAGAAAAAAGATGACAAAGACAAAGACTCAGATAACGATGAAGAGGCAGACGATGACGATGAAACCGTTCAGGCTTAATCTCAAAAGAAATGCCTAAATTCCTCAAATATTGATTTATAGAGCTCCCTTTTAAAGGGGACAATCAGTTGAATGGCTTCTTCCGGCGAAACCCACTTAAATGCATGGAATTCCGGATGATTTGTCTGAAGGTTAATCTCAGTTTCGTCTCCGTCAAACCGCATTAAAAACCATTTTTGCCGCTGACCCTTAAATTTCCCATCCCACAATTTACCCTGAAGGTGTTCCGGCAAGTCATAGGCGTACCAATCCTTGCTTTCCGATAAAATGACAGCATTTCTTGTACCAACCTCCTCTTCAAGCTCTCTCAGAGCTGTTTCTTCAGGCTGTTCTCCAGGATCAATCCCCCCCTGTGGCATTTGCCATGCATTTTCAAACTCCTTTGCCAAAAAAGTATCCAATCGTGCTCCAACAAAAACTTTTTTCTCTGCATTGACAAGGACAATTCCCACACACGGACGATACATAGCTTATGAATCCTTCTTTTTTGGAAGTGAAAGGGGTGCAAACTTAATATCGGGATGTTTCTCGATTTGCTCAATAAGATAAGGTACAAGGGTCGCATCTATCATCAAAATACCCTTTTGCGCCAAACAATCCACTTTATCCATAGCAATATTCTCAGCTGTAATTTGCCCATCGACCTTAATAATCGGCACGTTAACTCTGGAGGCCTGCATATCAAGGGGGCTTTCCATAAAAAGACGCGCATCTACAATCATTTTTTGCTGATCTTGAAGTGTGATGAGAAAATTCTCAAGCTTGATCTTATTCTGCTCAGGCTCATCCACAGGCATCAAAAGCACCGCATCAAAATACGTCAAAATATCCATGTCTTCCAAAGATTTTTCTGAGTGCAGTTGAATGACCATTTGATGTCCCGAGGTTTTCGCTGGCAAAGACCATTGGTTAAGCATTTTTCCGTAAGGACTAAAAGATAAAACAACTTCTTGAGGAAGCTCTCTAATCGCACGCCCTGTGTGTTTTTCATTCAACCCAAGATCCGTCACGATCAGGGTTAAAAACTGGCGCGCGGGATCAGCACATATCTGCTTCGCCGTGACAAGTTCTGCATGAGGGTGAAGACTTTCTGAACTATCAAGTTTTTCCTCTTCAGAAACATCCTTTTTACCTTCTTGGTTTTTATTTTCCTCTGTCGGTTTAGTTTCTTCTTTTTTTATCTCTTCTTTTTGATGGCTTTTTTGATGGACCCCTGGATTTTCTTGTTCAAGTTTGTGCTTAAAAAAGAAATACCCCCCCAGTCCACCAAGAAGGATAAACAAAGTTATAACCCCGCCAAGAATCACTGTCTTTGATCGTAATTTCTCACGAAGAGATGAAAGATCGGGTATCTGCATAGGTCACCAATTTTGAAGGACAGACAAACCTTTGAGAAGATCCACCGCACGTTCTTTTTGAAGATCTCTCACCTGTTCCGCAGGTTTATGATCACCGAGTGGTTGATCTACAACTATATCGGGCTCTAATCCTACGTTGTTAATTGTATGTCCTTTAGGGGTTTTGAAATAGGCAATAGTAAGGGATACAGCACCCTTTTTCCCCATATTAAAAACACGCTGAACAGACCCCTTCCCATAAGATTTTTGCCCAAGTAAAATAGCGCGTTTGTGATCACGAAGTGCTCCTGAAAGAACTTCTGATGCAGATGCAGAGCCATGATCAATCAACACAACAACGGGGAGCCCCTTAAAAATATCTGTGCCTTGGCTTTCATAGGATTTTTCAAGACTTTTATCACGGCTTTCCACATTCACGATCACCCCTTTTTGAAGGAATAAGCTCGTAACCTCCAATGCTTGATCAAGTGCTCCTCCCGGATTTCCTCGAAGGTCTAAAATAACCCCCTTTAGAGTGGCCGTTTTTCCCTCTTCTTCTGCAAGTTTACGTTTCACAGCATCATAAGCCTGAAGCAGACTCACAGAGCTTTGGTTATTAAAGATACCTAGTCTGAAATAGGCGATTTTGTGAATAAGTTCAAATTTCACGGGCCTATCTTTAATAATCTCACGACTAATATTCACCTCTTTGACATCATGACCACTTCTCACATAACCAATTTTAATTGTTGATCCAGGTTTACCGTGAACTTCTTGAAGGATCTGCATGGGGGTCATCTGAGGAACCTTCTTGCCATTAACAGTAACAATGAGGTCTCCAGAACGCATCCCCACTTTATGGGCTGGACCATCTTCGAGGGGCGAAATCACTTCAAGACCTTCTGGGCGAAAGCGCATTTCAATACCAATGCCACCAAACTCCCCCTTGAGCATTTCTAGAAAAGTTTTGTAATCCCTCTCCGTATAATACATGGAAAAGGGATCCAGCGTTTGAAGCGCGCCGTTAATCGTCCCTTGGACAAGTTTTTCTGTATCCACATCTTGGGCGTAGTGATCTTTTGCAAGTTCAATGATCGTTTGTAAAAGACCATCTTTCCCCACAAGTTCCTCAACTGTCGGCACATCGGAATCACGACAACCAGAAAGAGTAAGAACAAACGTAAAGAAACAAAGGCTTAAGAGATGAGACATCTTCCCGTCATTGTGGATGGAGGCGCTATACCATATGAGTGTAGAAGAGTTGGTGCGATATCCGCAAGAGTACCCGGTGAAAGGGTGATATCTTTTTTATGCCCCAACACAACAATAAGTGGTACAGGATTGCATGTATGAGCCGTGTGGGGTTTATTCCCCTCTCCATTCTCAACCATCTGCTCTGCATTTCCGTGATCCGCCGTAATCATCAGATTGTATCCAAATTTTTCACAGACACTCAAAAGATGACCAAGACACGTATCCACACATTCAATGGCTTGAACAATGGCTTCTTTAACACCCGTATGCCCCACCATGTCGGGGTTGGCATAATTCACGACAAGCAAGTCGTAATTTTCCGTTGAGATTGCTTGGGTCAAATTTTCCGTAACCTCACGGGCACTCATTTCCGGGGCAAGATCATAAGTCACCACTTTAGGAGAGGGGATCAAAACACGCTCTTCCCCCTTTTCTGGATCCTCAACACCACCATTAAAGAAAAATGTCACATGGGCATATTTCTCTGTTTCTGCAATCTTGAAAACTTTTTTCCCCGACTGACTGAGGATTTGAACAAGTCCATCTTTGATGGGAGTATTGGGGTATAAAGCCTCCATATAGGGATCCAGGATTTTTGAATAATCACTGAGGCCCACAACATAAGAAGGTTTTTTATAATTTATACGTTTAAAACCATCAAAATCTGGAAGGATAAGCGCCCCCATGAGTTGCCGCACCCGATCGGCACGAAAATTCATGTGCAAAATAGCATCTCCTTCTTCAAATCCTTGATACCCCTCAATCACACAAGGTGGGATAAATTCGTCCCCTACTTCCTCTGCATAGGCTCGTTGAACCGCCTCCTCAAAGGAAGAAGCTTTCTCCCCTTCCCCATTCATGAGCGTCAGATAAGCTGCTTCTGTACGCTCCATACGATGATCACGGTCCATTCCATAAAATCGCCCCTGAATCGTTGCATGCTTAAGCATAGGATGTGTTGGAAGTGCATTCAAAAATGTCATTGCACTTTTTGGAGGGGTATCCCGACCATCGGTAAAAAGATGGAGAAAAACCTCAACACCACCCTCCAAAAGAACCTTCAGTGCAGAAAGAAAATGATTGAGATGACTATGCACTCCCCCATCCGAAAATAACCCCATCACATGACAACGTTTGGATGTTTTAAGTTTTTCAAATAACGGATGATTGGCAAAATTTCCCGTTTCAATTTCGTGATCAATCAAAGATAAGCCTTGACGAATAATACGACCACTACCAATCGTCATATGCCCCACTTCGGAATTCCCCATTTGGCCCGAAGGCAACCCGACATAAGCTTCCGAAGCCTGTAAAAATGTATGAGGATAAATACTCAAAAGATGATCAAGGGTTGGTGTACGTGCCTGTGCAACACCATTAAAACGACGATCGTCAGAAAGCCCAAACCCATCAAGGATCGCTAAAACCCACTTTTCAGACATTGTTATTCCAGGCAAACAGCATTTTTTCCATTATGCCAGAGGTTTTTTGTCGGAGTGTAATAAAATTTTAAGATTTTTTTGATTCAATAAGGAAGGTTCGGGGAATTTTGGAATTTTTTGATGTTTTTAGAGCGATTTATGCGAAGATTTTGCTCATGCTCTATGGTGGCAATCGTTCTTTTTTCTGGAACCCCCGCTAGCAGTTGGAAACCAAAAAAACCCCACATCTCAAACCCCGTCAAATCCATAAAAAAAGCAGAACATTCTGTAGCCAGTGGTGTTTCTCATACAGAAAAATCTGCTGTCAATCGCGCCAAGAAAACAGAAAAAACAGCGATATCTAAAGCAAAAAATGCGGGGAAGAGCGCTGTCGGTGCGGCAAAAAAAGCGGAGAAAAAAGCTGTTAAGACAGCAAAAAAAGCAGCTTCCACTGTAAAAAAGGGAGTCACTTCTCTGGAAAAGGGCCTTGAAAAAGCGATCATGGCCGCTGTGAAAAAACTTATGAGCAATGCGAAATTCCTCGAAAAACTTCTGGACCCTGCTTTGAAAGCTGCAAAATTACCTACCTTTGAAGATATGAAAACAACCGCGAAGTGCGTTTCTCCGACACTCAAAGATCTTAAAAAACTTATTGAAAAATCTAAGAATCCTCTTGATCCCGGTGTGAAAGCAACCTTAGACAAGATTCAAAAGGGCGACTGCATCAAAGAAATTGCAACTCTCGCAGATGATTGCAAAGGTCCAGGTGTTCTTGCCGCAACCATGACACCCGCAGGTGGTGCAGTAGCCGGTATTTGCGGAAGGATTTCAAGCGTTAATGGACGTATTAACACAACGATTGCACAAATTGAGCTCGCACAAAAAGAAGCCCTTCTCGCAAAACAAACACTAAAGGGTGAGGCAGCTACTGAACGTGATGATGACGGAGATGATGATGAGAATTAAAAAATTTTTTAAAACCCTTTCAAAAACTACATTTGCTGTTTTTTTGTTCACCGCATTTCTTATGAGTTCTCCAAATTCCTTTGCAAGTAATCCTGTGGCCGGGGTTGAAAAGAAAGTTGAAGGCGTCCTCAAAAAACTTCTCATGGACAGTAAATTTTTAAAAGGACTGTTGAATCCGGCACTCAAGGCGGCAAAGCTACCCGATTTTGATGATCTTCAAACAACAGCCAAGTGCATGCGGCCAACCGCAAAAGATCTCAAAAAACTTCTTATGCTCACGAAAAAAAATCCCCTCGACCCAGAAATTTCAACTCTTTTAGAAGAAATGAAGGGTGGGAAATGCAGAAAAGAATTAAGTTCTCTTGCTGACGACTGTCAGGGGCCTGGGGTTCTGGCTGCAAGCATGACACCTGCGGGAGGAGCTATTGCAGCTATCTGTGGTCAGGTTACGGCCATAGATGGGGAGGTTGATGCCGCTATAGCACACGCAGAAAATGCTCAAAGACAAGCCAAGCTTGCGAAAAAAGCAGTAAATTCCGCTAAAAAAGGTGACCTAGCTGGTGCTGCATCTGATGTAGAAAAGGCTAGCGAAGATAGCGATGACTCCGATGACGATGATGACAGCAAAGAAGATGATGACGATGATAGCAGTAATGACAGTGATGATGATGGAGATGACACGTAAGTCACCCCCCCATCTCAAAAATTAATCTTTGACCTTACCCATCACAAGAGAGGCGTTTGTCCCACCAAAACCAAAGGAATTTGACATGACCACGTTCAATTCTTTTTTCTTGGCCACGAGTGGGGCAAAGTCCAAATCACACTCCTCGTCAGGAGTATTCAAATTCAGTGTCGGCGGGCA
>JBDHTO010000049.1:0-9023 GCA_039808665.1 Alphaproteobacteria bacterium
TGATGAACGTTAAGAGTAATGTTTTCTGCTTCGGCAAGTTGCAGAATATGAAAAAGGATGATCCCCGACTTAAAATGCATATGTTCCATCAAAATGCTATCCGCCGTGAAGGCGTCAAAGGGCATATGAATGATTGTTCCCTGACAAAGGATTTCATCTCGGTCAAAATCCACGTGGATCGTTCCTCCTCGGGGAAGGCACTCAGACGCCACAACACCCATGCCAAGAAGGAGGCGCGCCGGTTGGCCTTTGCTGCTTCCTTCTGTCGTGCATTGAATGGATTTTGACGCAAGATAAGCCTTGAGAAGCTTTCCCGCACGCTCTGAATCAATATTGTCCGTGGATTGACTAAAGAGTGTTCGAAAAATCTCAATCCTGTGGGTTGCGTTTTCAATGCTTTCCATCAAAATGGGGGTGAATTCGTTCTCAGGCAGGTTTTCAAGGCCCAAGCGAATGGCGCCCACAGGTGTTGCCAAGTCGTGGCATATTTTCTGAGTGATGCATTGGAGCAACAGGGGGTAGGAAAAATGATTCAAAGCTGCGATCTCCAGCGTAAACGCGATATCGCCCATGTTGGATTTTCTTGACGAGTGAGTCAAGGGTAAATTAAGGTAAGTTTGACGGTTGATGAAATCGATCATAAACAAACAACGTATCTTATGGAGATATCAATGAACAAAATGCTTGCTTTGCTCGCTACAGTAGCTGCTACAGCAGTTTTCGCAAACCCAACTTCTGAAACTCCAGCTGCTCCAGCTGGTGCTCCTTCTGCTTCTGAAGCTGCTCAAAAAGAAGGTTCTTCTGCTCCAACAGGCGCTGCTTCTGAAGAAGCTGAAGGAAAGAAAAAGAAAGAAAAAGAAGACAAAAAAGAAGAAAAGAAAGCTCACTAAGCTTCTTGAATCTTTGATTCTTTTGAAAAACAGCCCTTATGGGGCTGTTTTTTTATGGGTAGATTTTCTCTCTCATCCCCTTGTCTGATTTTTTTTAAAAGGTTAGCGTTAAGGGGACAAAAATGTGAGTGAGGAGAAAGAGAAGTGGCGCGTGTACGTTTTTTTTGCCAAGGAGGAGCACATTTTGATTACCTTTGGCATATTCACGAGGGGCTCGCACTTCACATGGGACACTCTCACTGTGCAATTCAAACAAAAATTGTAGGTGGCGTTGCTTTGAATGCTGCCCTTGCCATTCGCCTTTTGGGGGAAGAGGTTTTTCTCCAAGGATTTGGCGGAAAAGACTCCCAGGAATTTTTGGATTATCTTGAGGAATGGGGGCTACACCAATTTCACCGGGACGATAGCATGACTTCTGAAAATCCTGAATATCATGGAATTTTTAGCCCTAACCAAGAATTTCTTTTTGCGGTTGTTAAATCGGAGGCCTATAGAAAGCTCTCCACAAAAACACTAGATAAATTGACCCCCCGTGATCACTATGTGGTGGATTCTAATCTGCCCACAGATTTTATGTTAGAGGCCATGGAGAGACCTTCTTTTGCGAAGTCATTGATTTTTGTATCCGCGGTGGGTACGGAGACTTGTCATGAATATCTACACCGTCTTGATCACATTTTTATGAATGTGGATGAGGCGAGAATTTTCCTGGGGGATGCAAAGGCTTCTCCTGAGTTTCTTGCAAAAAAGCTTGTAACCCTTGGGGTGAAGGAAGCTTTTGTGACTCTTGGAAAAGAGGGTGTTGTTGTGGCCAATGCTGCGGAAGTGAATCACGTGCCGGGGAATAGAGTTCAGGCAATATGTGTTAATGGTGCCGGGGATACCCATGCAGGGATGATTCTCGCCCTTAAAAACCAAGGACTCAGCGGTGTTGCGGCAGCAGCGCGTGCTCAAAGCTTGATGCCCTCTTATGTTCAGGGGGGGAGAGAAGGTTTGCGTGCAGAAATTATGAAATCTAAGGAGTCCGCCTATGCATCCCTTTAAAGTTCAATATACACCCGAAGTTAAACATGCCATGGATGCGGGGCATCCTCTTGTGGCGCTTGAATCCACGGTTATTGCCCACGGTCTTCCTTATCCAGAAAATATTGAAACCGCAAGGTTGATGGAGGATGCTGTCCGAGAAAGTGGTGCTGTGCCCGTAACCCTTGCCATTTTGGATGGGGTTGTACATGCAGGTGTCACGGATGCCCAGATGGAGCGCCTTGCAAAGGATTCCTCCGTACATAAGCTTAGCAGTCGAGATATTGCAGCAACCATTGCGCTTAAGAAATCCGGGGCGACAACCGTTTCAGCGACGATGATGCTTGCCCATAAACTTGGTATAAGGATTTTTGCAACGGGAGGAATAGGGGGTGTTCACCGGGGTGCAGAGGCTGATTTTGATATCTCTGCTGACCTTGAAGAGCTTGCACGGACACCCGTTCTTGTGGTGTGTAGTGGGGTGAAGTCGATTCTGGATATTCCCAAGACCCTTGAGTATTTGGAAACCAGAGGTGTGCCCGTGATCGGATATAAAACTGAAATATTTCCCGCCTTTTTTACGACAAACTCTGGAATGCATGCACCCCTTTCTTTATTGAATGCCGTGGATGTTGCAAATGTGGTGAATACTCACTTTTCCTTTCGTAGAGGGGGGGCCGTTTTGGCGCAAAGTGTTCCTGTTGAATGTGACATTCCTGCGGAAGACGTAGAATTTTGGATTCAAAATGCTCTTCTTCAGGCTAAAAAAGATGGGATTCACGGGAAAGAAGTGACGCCTTATTTGCTCCGAACGTTGAAAGAACTCTCTCAAGGAGCGACATTGACGGCCAATAAAGCGCTTCTCATCAGTAACGCAAGGCTTGCGGGTCAAATCGCTGTCGCCCTTGAGGAGAGAGGAACTTATCCTATGACTCTTTCTTCTTTAGCATAGATTTCATCTCTTCGAGCGTTTGAAGAATCGCCTTTGTATCTGGGGAAAGGGGGTTTTCCTCATTTTTATGTTCTTTTTTGAAAAACTTCTCAAGAAAAGCGGATTTCTTCTCATTCTCATCTTCTTCATACTGTTTATGGATCGCGGTTACGACAACACCAAGAACAAGGTGAAGAAGAAGGTAGTTAAGAATAATCATTGTGGGGAAAATATACATCCAAGCAAGATCGTGATGCTCTGAAAGTACCTCATAGCGCTCTGACCAGGTATGTTCCATCAGCATGGTTTTGGCAAGGGTACCCATACTGACTTTGATGGATCCAAAAAGCTCTGGTGTGGTGTGGGAAAATTCTACAGTTCCAATAAGTGCTGCCATATAAATAGCAAGCACAAGTAAAACACCAACGGTTAATACATGGGGGATGGCACGAACGATGGAACCGATGAGGTGTTTGAATTGTGGAGCAATGGTGAGCATCCTAAGAAGCCAGAGAATACGCAGCCCTCGAAAAACCTGGAGCAATCCTCCAAAGGAAATAACAGCAAGGAAAACAATGATAAAATCAAAGGTATGCCACCCATCTTTAAAGAAATTTTTTCCCTCTGCGACCACGCGAAGGGTAACCTCAATAGCAAAAACGCTCAGAACAAAATGGTTAAAACCAGTAATCAATGATCCGTGGGAGGCCATAAGACTCTCGGATGTTTCCATGCCTAATGTGAAGATATTCACGAGAATAAGGAGGCCAAGAATGGTATGAACAGCCGTATTGTCAAAAAAGTTCTTTAATTTTCTGCGCCAGTTCGGCATAGTAGCGTTGTGGTCCATGGGATTTTATCTCATTGAGTTTTACTCACTTTTTATGTATCACAACATCCATTAACAGTTTCTTAACGTGGGATTGTTTAACCTGCACTAACCCTTTTTTATTTTTTGAGACCATGACAGACATTCGTAACATCGCCATCATTGCACACGTAGACCACGGAAAAACAACACTCGTAGACGGCCTTTTAAAGCAAAGTGGCACGTTTCGTGCCAACCAAAATGTTCAAGAACGTGCCATGGATAGCAATGATCTTGAGCGGGAACGTGGTATCACCATCCTTGCAAAATGTACGTCATTGGATTGGAAGGGGACGCGTATCAATATTGTGGATACCCCAGGTCACGCCGACTTTGGTGGTGAAGTTGAGCGTATTCTTTCCATGGTTGACAGTTGTATCCTTTTGGTGGATGCTGCGGAAGGTCCGATGCCACAGACAAAATTCGTTCTTTCAAAAGCTCTTAAGCTCGGTCTTAAGCCCATCGTTGTGATCAACAAAGTCGATCGCCAGGATGCGCGTATTAGCGAAGTTGTGGATGAGGTTTTTGAGCTTTTCATGATGCTTGATGCTACCGATGAGCAGTGTGATTTCCCTATCGTTTATGCTTCGGGCCGAAGTGGCTGGGCAAGCCTAGAAGAAGGTGCTACAGGTGGTACACTGGAGCCTTTGCTTGATTTGGTTGTGAAGCATGTTCCAAAGCCTGTGGCGGATCTTGATTCCCCCTTCACCATGCTTGTCACAACCCGTGAGTATGATTCCTATCTTGGCCGTATCTTAACAGGTCGTGTTCAAACTGGTGTAGCCAAGATCAATATGCCCGTGAAGGTTATGAACCATCAGGGGGAGGTTGTGGAGCAAGGGCGTCTTTCTAAAATCCTGACATTTCGTGGTCTTGAACGTGTTCCTGTCGATAGCGTTGAAGCGGGTGATATTATTGCCATTGCAGGGCTTGAGAAGGCTACCGTTGCCGACACCATTATGAGTCCTGAGGTTAACACACCGATCGCGGCACTTCCTATCGATCCACCCACACTTTCCATGCGTTTTGCCATTAACGACTCACCTCTTGCGGGACGTGAAGGTACAAAAGTAACCTCTCGTATGATTCGTGACCGCCTTTTCAAAGAAGCCGAAGGAAACGTTGCCATCCGTATCACAGAAAGTGAAGACAAGGATGCCTTTGAAGTGGCTGGTCGTGGAGAGCTTCAGCTTGGTGTTTTGATTGAAACCATGCGTCGTGAGGGGTTTGAGCTTTCCATCGGTCGTCCACGCGTTCTCTTTAGAACCGAAAATGGTGTTCGCCAAGAACCGATTGAAGAAGTCTTTGTTGACGTAGATGAAGCTTATACAGGAACGGTTGTGGAAGCCATGTCCATGCGTAAAGCGGAACTTGTGGATATGCGTCCATCGGGTGGAGGAAAGACGCGTATTCTTTTCCATGCACCATCACGGGGTCTTATTGGGTATCATGGTCAATTCCTGACCGATACACGGGGTACGGGTATTATGAACCGTATCTTTTTGAAATATGACACCTACCGCGGTCCTATTGAAGGACGTCGTAACGGTGTTTTGATTAGTAATGGTGATGGCGATGCGGTTGCTTATGCCCTTTGGAATCTCGAGGATCGCGGGATTATGTTTATTGAGCATAATACAAAAGTTTATCGTGGGATGATCATTGGTGAGCATAACCGTGACAATGATCTTGAGGTCAATCCACTTAAAGCAAAGCAGCTTACAAACGTACGTGCATCAGGAAAAGATGAAGCGATTCGCCTGACACCACCGCGGATGATGACCTTAGAGCAAGCAATTTCCTATATTGATGCGGCAGAGTGTGTTGAGGTTACGCCAAAGAATATTCGTATCCGTAAAATATACCTCGATCCAAACGAGCGTAAAAAACAAGAACGTAAAAACGAAGAGTAAGGCTCAGCCTTACCTCTTTATTTATAAGCATAAAAAAATACCCTCAGTTTGCCGAGGGTATTTTTATTGAGAGATTCATGTCCACTCTTTATAAGATACTGTCCTGATTCGCGGTCCTAAAAAATGCTGTGATTGGTCGTGAGCCTTGTGCCGCTTTTCTTTGGGCATTTTCTTTTCTCGTTAGCGCTGCTTTTTCTCCACGTGAGAGATCGCAGCGTCTTTTTGCCGTATCACTATTGGCAGTGTTGCTAGATGTACTTCTCTTTAGATGGGAGCGTTTTGCATCTACCCGCGGTTCAACAAAGTCATCATCTTCAAAAATATTATCGGTGCTTATACCCAAAATCCCATCCGAAGCTCTTCCAAATGAAGATAATTGGGGGGGCTGACCATGTTCCTGGAGTGCAGTTGTTGGAGCCACTGGGGAAGCTGCGCTGGGAAAGAGTACTTCGACAGTTGTTCGTGTGCGTGTAACAGTCACTTTTGACGGGGAGTGTTGTCCTGCTGTGGGGGTGCGTCGTTTGAGGGGAGATGAGGGGGCTTGACGTTCCTCGAGTTTAGCGATGCGTGCTTGTGCTGCTTCTAAATCTTCTGTGAGTTGGGCGACGCGTGCTTGTTCAACTGCAAGCTGCTCTAGAACACCTATAAGTTCTTGCCTAGCTTTGGCTTCTTTGTGTGCGGCTTCTTGTGCTTTATGAGCCAGGCTTCCTACAATGAAGGGCGATTTTTGGTTATTGATCTGTTGTTGGAGCCTTGCGATTGTTTTGTCTTTTTCTTCAATCGTCGTTTCTAATCTCCTGTTTTTAGCCGCAGAACTATTGGCTGCGTGCCATGCCTGGCTCTCGGTCATCATGCCTATATCAGAAGGATCCGCAGAAAAAGAATGTGTTGAGACGAGAACGGTTGAGAGGGTAATAAATTTTAAAAATTTTATCATTTTAAGAAAATATAAATATGCTTATGTGTAATATATTTGAATTTTTATTTTTATTTCAAGGAATAAAATTACGCGATGACTGTGAGATATAACTTTTATAAAAATGAGGTATGCATTTTTTTAGTGATTCGTTAAGAAAGTTCTGGCTGAATGAAAAAAGAAAAATTTTTTGTAAATGATTGCTATGAATCCATTTGTTCTGTTTCTTATGAATCTCTTTCTTGTCAGTCCTGTTTTAGCGGAGACTCAACAAGAGCAAGATAAACGTGCTGTTGAAGCTGAGCCGAGTGAGTATCAGGATCGCTCTGTTGAAAATGGGGATTTTATGGATCCTTTGGAGCCCTTGAACCGCCTTATTTTTGAAGTGAATGATGTGGCCGATGGTTCTGTGATTAAACCTGTGGCTCATCTTTATGAAGATGTCACGCCTGAGCCAGTACGAGAGAGTGTGACGAACTTTATGGATAACCTGATGTTCCCCATCAATTTTGTGAACTTTATCCTTCAGGGGCGTTTTGAAATGGCAGGGCATAGCCTAGCACGTTTTGTTGTGAATACCACGGCGGGTGTCGGTGGCATGTTTGATCCAGGGACAAAGCTTGGTCTTAAGAAAGAAAATACAGGATTTGGTGATACCCTTGGCTCATGGGGGATGGAGGCGGGTCCTTATCTTGTGCTTCCTCTATACGGTCCGAGCAGCTTTAGGGGTGGCATTGGCACAGCCGCAGATCATTTCGGGCATCCTCTTTATTTGGTCACTGTGAATAAAAAAGCTCACGGCAAACGTAACAAGCACCATCAATGGTACAAATGGTACGTGGGGACGCGCATTCTTGAGGCAATCAACCTTCGTCAGCAATACCTCAAGACTTTGGATGATTTGAAAGCGGATTCCATTGACTATTATGTAGCGCGTAGAAGTATTTACGCGCAGCAAACCCTTGAAAAACAAAAGAAAATTCGAGAAGACCGCAAGAAAAATACCCAGGAAGTCGATTATAGCTAGGGGATAACCCTAGCTTTTCCTTTTTTCCAGGAAACTTATCATTTGTTCCGTGCTTTCATAGATGTGGGGGGTGATGTGAGGGAAGAGGGATAGCGTATACTTTGCGATCTCCTGACTAAGGCAGAGCGCATCGAAGGGGGGGGCATTCTTTAAAATCTGGGCAAGGGTGTGCGCTGATTTCTTTGAAAACAAAGTCACGTATTGAATGTTCTTTTGTTCAAAGGCCCGCTTGATGGTGGGGCGAAGTTCCTGCGTGGGATCCGCTCTATAAACGACGATCCGATGACAATAATCTCTCCCAAGCATTTCTTCGAAATCAGCTGTAACCTCCATACCGCTGGGGAACAGGTAAAATTGTGCAGGTTGCTCTGAAATCATAGAGAGAAGGTCACGTGCATTACCCTTTGCAGAAAAAACACGTTTATACCCCGCCTGGATACAGAAAGATGCCGTTACATCTCCCACACAAAAAACAGTTTCTGATCGTGTAAAGGAGTGTGACGACCATATGTTTGCAGCATGCTGGGACGTAAAAATAAGGGCGTGGGGTGCCTTTGGTGGCCGTGGAAGGTCAAGGGGGATAATGCGGAGGAGTGGTTGAAGATAACGCCCATATCCTTTGATATTTTTGGCAAAGGAGAGGCTTTCCGAAATGGGTCGTGTGATAAGGATGCCTGTCATATTCTGACTTTAGGTGGAAAGGGGTGAGTATGCAAGATGCCACAAAAAAAACCCGCTATAAATGCGGGCTTTTTCATAGATTTAGGGATGCTTATGCAGCTTTTTTTACTTGATCAACAAGGCCTTTGAAGGACTCTGGCTGATTCATCGCAATGTCTGCAAGCATTTTGCGATCGACTTGGATCCCCGCTTTGTTAAGGCCGTCCATGAAGCGTGAATAGGTCAAGCCAAATTCACGGACAGCGGCGTTAATACGCTGAATCCAAAGAGCGCGAAATTCACGCTTTTTATTGCGACGATCGCGGTAAGCATACTGCAAAGCCTTTTCCACACGTTGAAGTGCAGGGCGGAAGCATGTGCTTGAACGACCACGATAACCCTTTGCGAGTTTGAGAACTTTTTTGTGTTTTGCGTGTGCAGCAACACCACGTTTAATGCGTGCCATGGATCACCTCACTAGATATGGAAATAATAGTCACGAACTTTTTTCGCATCGCACTCGTCCATGATTGTGGACCCGCGTGCATTGCGAATAAAATCGTTACTGCGTTTAATCATACCGTGACGCTTACCAGCCTGGCCCATTTTAATCTTGCCAGAACCTGTCACACGAAAGCGCTTTTTGGCGCTGCTTTTCGTTTTTAATTTGGGCATTTTCTTCTCTTTAAGTTTAGTGGTTTATTGAATAGCAAGGAGGCAGCCCTTTATCTCAGCCCCTTTTGCTGACAGGAAAATCTAACACAAGATCCTCTCAAGCGCAAGAAAATCTCAAGG
>JBDHTO010000050.1:0-8917 GCA_039808665.1 Alphaproteobacteria bacterium
AAAAAACTCTCGTTTAATGAGGAACATAGTGAATAGTTTCACCATAATTTTATGTGAGTTAAATTTTAGTTAAAATCTTTTCTAATCAAGGAGAGAAGAGATTGTATGGGAAAGACGTTGCAATTCTGCAACATCTTGAGGGGGTTCTTGAATCTCTAAATCCGCGTGAATTTGCCGCCTTATCCAGGTGTATTGACGCTTTGCATAGTTGCGACTGTGTTGTTTGGCTGTACTCACAGCCTCTTCTAGCGTACAGGTGCCCTCTAAGTAAGCACAAAGATCACGATATCCTGTGGCTCCTAAAATGGGGTGATCTTTTGGAAGGTGCATATTCTTTAAATGTTTGACTTCATCCAGGGCTCCCTCTTTCATCATGTGGTCAAATCGCTGATGAATACGTTCATAAAGTACGCTTCGGTTAGGAAGGAGGGTAAGCGTGATGAATTTGGCAATGATTTCAGGAGTTTTTTTCTGTTGAAACTGGTGAAGGGGGATTTGGGTTGCAAAAAATACTTCCATCGCGCGGAGTAACCGCTGCTTGTCCTTAAAAAAGGGGGTAAAGGGATCCAGTTCCTTAATCATTCCTTGAAGGGTTTCAATATTATGTTTTTCTCCAAGGTCTCTTACTTGCGTTTTGATCTCCTCTGGAATATCTGGGACGGGAGATAACCCTTCCGTCAGGGCTTTGAGATACATTCCTGTCCCACCAACAATGATGGGAAGTTTATGTTCTTGCCATGCTTTTTGAATATGTTTTGCGGCTTCTTTCACCCACCAACCTACAGATGCCTTTGTTTGTCCTTCAAGAATGCCATCAAGGTGATAAGGGATAGACGGGTACTTGGAGAGTTCTTCTTGTGTAGGTCGTGCAGTCAAAATACTGAGGTGATTGTAGATCTGCATACTGTCTGCGTTGATAAGATAGCCATCCAACATTTGTGCAAGTTCAAAGGCAAGCTTTGTTTTTCCACTTGCGGTGGGACCGGTGATGATGAGGCAAGTTCTAGAGTCTGAAGCCATTTAATGTTGTGCGATTTTTGAGAGTCTCTCAGAAAGGTTGGGGATTTTGTCCCGTTCTAACCACAAGAGAAAGATGATGCCCGGAACCGCACCAAGTGCAGAGAGTGTGAAGACGAATTCCCAGGGAAAGCGATCGGCAAGATAAGCCGCTGCAGAAGATGTGAGAACGCGACATAGGGATCCAAAGGAATATAAAATGGTAAAATGCGTTGCCGTGTGGGGAGAAAGACAAAATTTTGAGAGATAGGCAATAAAAACAGCAGATGTCATACCAGATGCGAAGCTTTCAACACCTACAGTGATGATGAGAGCCGAAAGTTTATATCCGACAAGGGCTTGGACGACAAACATAAGGGAAGAAACAATTTGCAGAAAGAGTGCAATCATTGCGCCATGAAGATCTCCCAAAAATCTGAGCATAAGCCCCCCAACCAAAGCTCCGCATACCATGAGAACGACGCCAAAAATTTTGGAAATCTCAGCAAACTGAATTTTACTGACGCCAAGCTCAAAGAAAAAAGGAGCACTCATAGCATTGAGAACGGTGTCAGGGCATTTGAAACAAAAAATAAAAAGGAGAAGGGGGATAAAGTAAGGTTGTCGCAAAAGTCCCTTCCATGAAATAAAAACGGCACGCTTCCAGGATTTTTGACGTTTCTCTTTGGGTTGGTCGGGAAGGGGGGTTTTGATGACGGCAATAATCCCTAAAAAAATACACATGGCCATGATCGTATATGCCCATGGCCAACTGATAAGAGAGGCAAGGCATAAAGCTCCTGCGCCGGATGTAAGCATACCGGTGCGAAAACCAATAGCCTCTACAGAAGCGCCGATGGCATTTTCTTGTTTATTCAAAAGCTCGATACGGTAAGCATCCACAACGGCGTCAAGGGTTGCTGAAAAAAAAGAAATTAAAAAAGACGCGATGAGTGTCCAGTGAAATTGAGTTTTTGGATCTGTCCATCCCAAAAGGAGAAGCGAAATAATAAGGCAAAATTGAGCAAGAATAGCCCATCCGCGACGTGTTCCAAGGATTTTTCCAAAAATAGGGGGAGAAACATGATCAAGAAGTGGTGCCCAAAGAAACTTTGCGCTATAGGGAATTCCCACAAGCATGACAAGCCCCATGGATGCTTTTGAAATGCCAAGTTCACTGAGCCAGTAAGTGAGCGTGGATAAAATAAGCAAAAAAGGAAGTCCACTTACAAAGCCTAAACAAAGAAGTGTAAAAAAACGTTTGTCGCGATAAAGCTCTAAAACACTGAGCATATAAACAAATAGTTAGAGCAACGTAAGGTATAATTTAGCATATAACGTCTAAAAAAACCTTAATACAACCTATAATTTTTGATGTTTTGTGTTTTTTTTGATGAAAAAATCACCCCCTGAGCCTGGGGGGTGATAAGTCGAGAGAATAAAAAGACTGAAATGTTTGTCTTTTAGAGAATGGTGCAGCAGCCTTTCTCAGGATGATCTGCTTGATATTCCGCATAGGTTTTGAGGATCTTGATATCCTCCAATCGTCCATGGAGAAGTTCAATAACGTCAGACGCACCAAAATTTCTTGGAATATAGTTACTTGCAGGTTTGGCATTAGTTCCATAAGGAAGATATCCAAGCTGTTGCAGCATGAGAGCGTCCATCTCTGAGCAGAAAAGTGATTTTTCTGAATCTTTGTGGTATTTGTTCCAACCGGCGATTGATTGGACAAGCTCAAGAGGCCTTTTTTCGTAAGAAACACCGACCCAATCCCAAACAAGTTCTGTGGCGCGCTGTGTATCCTGTTTAAAGGAGTCACCTCTCGTATCATGAGCAATGCGCCTTAGTCCCACATCTCCGGCATAGGTTTCAACGGCTTTTTCAAGGGTGTGAATTTGGACTTGTGGAAGCATACCGCTAAAAATTTGTCCTGCACTTCCCGTGGATTCAAAACAGTATTCTTGCGCGTGTTCGTCCTCTAATAATAAACCGGCATGGGACCATTTTTGGGGCTCGTGAGGAATATCCGTATAGGTAAGACCTGTGATAATTTTCCCAGGAAGGTCATAACTTTTAAAGAGAAGAACACCTGTAACAGTGAGGGTTTTTCCTGCAATAAGGGCACGCTGTTCTTTGATGTACCATGGATCAGTTCCATCTTCTGTTCTTGACATTCCAGCAATCGAAGATGGTAAAAAGCCGCTTTCCCTTTCGCTAGCGCGTTCTTCGTGCTCCTGTGGTCGTGCGATTCTGTGGAGATCTCTCTTGGTAAGCTTAGGGGGGAGATCACTCACTCTATAAAGATCAATGCCACTTATCCTCCTGTGATCCACGGATAAGCCATTCTCGCTATCGGAATCACTGCTGCTGCTTTCGAGAGAAGTTGGAGTAATGGCGGTCTTTTTAAAAGTACCGTAACTTTCTCCTTTACCCTCTTCCCTGGATTCGAGATCTCGGGATTGAGCGTGAAAGCTTGTGAGAGCGAGTGAAAGTAGGAAAGACGTAAGAATTTTATGCATAAGTATCCTCATTGAATTTCGTCATAACAATGAGTATTAAATCATTCTTTTTTTAATAAAAAATTAACTATTACAATAATTTTAGTCTGTTTTTACTATTGAATTATGTAGTGGGTCGGTTGTTCGGCATAATATAAACTTGCCCCGTAAGGCCCAGTTTAAAGAAATCGATATCGCCAAACTTGGTCTCTTCGTCAAAGGTATGGATCCAATCGATGCCATACATATTTCCACCGAAAAATGCCTGATAAACACGTTTTTGAATATCCTTGAGAAATTCATCTTTAAATTTTTTGGGTGGTTGTTGCATCAGTTCCTTATCCTTAAATCCCGCGTCATAGAGTTTTTTTGTGAGTTTATAGAGGCTGAATTTGGGAACCTGACCCTCTACACGAATGGCTGCGGGATAATCGACGTAGGCAATAACTCTTTGACGGGGCTGTTTGGGGAAATTGAAAACCTCAGGGATTAGAAGCATCCAGTGTGTCAGATAGGGATCGTCTTTGACACCCTCCATCGTATCAGGGGGAAGATGCATTTCTCCTTCAAGATCATCGAGATAGGCGTAATCTTTGCTGACCATAGTTTTCCAAAACTCATGTTCATCATGAATGTCATTGTAATCACCGACGATGCGGACGGGCATCGTGTTTGCTCCCGCCAACATATCGTGTAAAAGGTCGTTGTAATCATCCGCATAAACCAAAAATTCATGATCAATTCCCATAACGACTTGTTTTGCATTGTTTTTATCTCTGATAGCCCGTCCTTCATCAAAGGGTATTTTTGTGGCCAGGCGTGGTTTGTCCCTGCTCAATAAGCGCAGATGAAGCTCAAGGCTAAGGAAGGGAAATCGACAAATGCCTGGGCGAATGAGGGAAAGTGGTGCATAAAAAACGTCCCCGACATGCTTTACTTTTAATATTTCTGAATCGGCGGGATCGGGGCGCTTTTTTTGAAGGAGTTTTTGAATGTCATGGCTGTTGTTATCCGGTGTCACAACAACAGCGGCTTCTGCAGAATGAAGAAAAATTATGATAAAGAGAAAAAAAATCTTCATTTTATTTTTTCATAGACGTCATTGATTTCTATTGTGTGTTTCAATTCTTAGGGTTTCAATCCCTAAAGTTTTTGTGTGAATGATGATTGTTGAGAGATAGGGGCTTTTCCATGGCGTTTGGAATAGCTATGATATTGAAAAATTATGCAAAAATATTCGTATGTCTGATAATTCTGATCCGCGCAATCCATGGGGACCCAAAAAAGGTGGTTCCGAACCGCAGAGCATTTGGGAAAAGCGTCGTAGCCCTTCAAATGATGATATGATAGGGGACTTTCAAGAACGTCTTAAAAAAATGATGGGTGGAGGCGGTGGTTCTCCTCGAAATGCACAGAGCATAGGGCTTCTTGCTGTTATTGTTATTGCTGTTTTGGGGATGTGGCTTTTTACAGGGCTTTTCCGTGTCCAAGAAGGTGAGGTTGGCGTTGTGATGCGCTTTGGTCGTATGACACGTGTTGTTGGGCCCGGTCTTCAGTATCATTTCCCCGCACCCTTTGAAAATGTGATTGTTCAAAAGGTGGCAGCGGTCAACAGGATTGATGGTGGACTTGAGGGGGATGCGAAAAATGGAGATACAGACACGGGGCTGACACTGACTTCCGATGAAAATATGGTCATCATCAGTTATTCCATCCAATGGAGGATTAAAGACGTCGCGGAATATCTTTTCACAGCACGAGATCCTGACAGCCTTATTCAAGTCGCCGGTGAAAGTGCCATTCGAGAGATTTTGGGTCAAACCCAGGCACGCCAAGCCCTTACGGCAGGTCGTGAAGAGATCAGCACAAAGGCCCATGACCTTCTTCAAAAGATTTTGGATGCTTATAAGCTGGGTGTGCAAATCGTGAGTTTTCAGCTGAGGCGTGTAGAAGCTCCGAAACAAGTGATTGAATCTTTTAACGACGTGCAAGCTTCTCTTGTGGACGCTGACCGTCTTCAAAAAGAAGCAGAATCCTATAGCAATCAAATTGTTCCTGTAGCCCGAGGCCAGGCTGAAAAAATTAACCAGGAAGCGCAAGCTTATGCCAAAGAAACAGTAGCAAGGGCGGAAGGTGAAGCTTCTCGATTCTCACAAATCTATGCAGCCTATATCAAAAATCCAAAGATTGTTTTGGCTAGATATTATCTGGATACGATGGAGAAAGTTCTCAAAAGTGGAAACAAAATCCTTGTGGATGGAAAATTGTCAAAAGAACTCGTTCCTTATCTTCCTGTTAATGAACTCCGAAAGAAAAAAGAAGAAAACAAAGAAGGGGAGAAAAAATAATGCAGCATCGTCTTTTGTATGGAACTCTTGCCCTTTTTATTGTTGCACTGTTTGTGATTAACACAGTGCTTTTTACGGTGGAGCAAACAAAGCAGGCCATTGTGCTCAGGTTTGGTGCGCTTACAAGTGTGCACACTCAACCGGGTCTTAAGGTAAAAGTGCCCTTTATTGATGAAGTGATCATGTATGAAAAACGTGTCATGGACTATGACTTGCCCCCCATTCCCATTACAACCGTGGATCAAAAACGCCTTGTTGTGGATACATATACCCGCTACCTCATTAATGATCCTGTTTTGTTCTTTCAAAGTATCAAACCCGCCAATGAGATGGGTGCTCGTTTAAGGTTAGAGACGATCATCAGCAGCTCTATTCGTAACGTTTTGGGTAAAGTTCCCTTACGCCATATCCTTGCTACAGAGCGTTCTTCCATCATGAAGCAGATTGAAGAAGAAGTAAAAAATCTTGCAAAGGGGCTGGGGCTTCAAATTATTGATGTGCGTATTATTCGTACAGAGCTTCCTCCAGAAAATAGGGAAGCCGTTTTTGCACGTATGAATGCGGAACTGAATCGAATCGCTTCTGAGAATAGAGCGAAGGGTGCTGAGAAAGCTCAAGGGATTCGTGCAAAGGCAGAGGCGGAACAAACTGTTATTTTGGCAGAAGCGGATCAAAATGCTCAAATCGTGCGTGGTGCGGCTGATGCAAAAGCTATTGAGGTGATTTCAACAACACTCGGTAAAGATGTGGACTTTTATAACTTTTTTAGGTCTATGCAAGTTTATAAAGAAAGCATTCAGGACGATACAACAATGTTGATGAATCTTGATAACGATTTATTTAGATTTTTCAGTCATCCTGAGAAGCAGTTTAAATCACACTAAATCACATGGGGATTATTTTTATGCGCAGTAAGACAATGAACATACTTGGAACACTGGCTCTTTTCACATCTTTGACAAGTTTTGAATCTTCGCAAGTTTTTGCTGCGGCACCGGCAACAGCCGGGATGGTAATGCCACCTACTGTGGATTTTCAAAAGGGTTTTTCTGAAATCGCAGAAAATGCTATACCCTCGGTTGTTAACGTTTCCACAACACAAATCATGGATAAAGGTCCCATGATGCAGTTCCCAGGAATGGGAGGAGGGGGAAACCCCCTCGAGGATTTTTTTAAAGAGTTTATGGATCAACAAGATCGTCCTCGCCGTGTTCAATCCCTTGGGTCCGGTTTTATTATTAAAGTGACGGACAAAGAAGCTTTCATCATCACGAATTATCACGTTGTTGCAGATGCAAAAAAAGTGAGTATTATTTTGCACGATAAAACAGAAGTGGACGTCGTTCTTCACTCCTTTGACGATCGTACGGATCTTGGTGTTTTAAAGGTCAAACTCTCTGATCTTCCCGAAGGAAAGCGTAATTTGAGGGCACTTGAGTGGGGAGATTCAAATACCGCAAAGGTAGGACATTTCGTTCTTGCGATTGGAAACCCCTTTGGTCTTGGAAGTACAGTGACATCTGGAATTATTTCTGGAAAGGGACGTGATATCGTTCTTCGCAATAAAAATAGAGCCACTGACTTTGTCGATGATTTTATTCAGCATCAAGCCCCAATCAATATGGGGAACTCAGGGGGAGCGCTTTTGAATACAGAAGGGAAAGTTGTGGGTATTAATACGGCAATTTTCTCCCCAAGTGGTGGAAATATCGGTATTGGTTTTGCGATTCCGTCTGCCCTTGCTAAATCAACGGTGGATCAACTTTTGCAATATGGTCGGACAAAACGCGGATGGCTGGGTGTGAGTATTCAGCCCTTGAGTCCGGAAGTTGCGGAAGCCCTTGGCAGGAAAGAAATTCGTGGTGGTGTTGTAGCGGCTGTTGCTCCGAATAGTCCTGCAGAGAAAGCTGGAATCAGAGAAAGAGATATCATCATTGGTATCGATGGAAAATTATTGGACGATCACAACCGGATCACTCGTGTTGTGGGTGAGACTGAAGTTGGTAAAACTATTGATGTCAAGGTTTTGCGCGATAATGATAGGGGGGAGAAATCTGAGGTTGACCTTAAAGTTGTTGTGGGTGAGTTCCCCTCTAATCTTGCGGCGGCGGCTTCTGTTACTGATGACAAGCAAGATATGGCCCAGGGGAAAACCGCAGAATTTTTAGGTATGCGTGTCGCGGAACTTCCGAAAAATATGGCCAATACTGATAAAGCGAAACCACTTTCAGGGATTGTTGTTATTGATGTGAAAGAGTCCAGCAGCGCCGATGATAGCCAACTTCGTAAGGGAGATATTCTCACAGAAGTGAACGTGACAAAAATCACATCTCCTGAGCAAGCTGCAAAAATCGTTGAGGATGCAAAAAAAGCGGGCCGTGGTAGTGTTGTCTTTACGGTTATTCGCCAAGGATTCCCCCCACAATTTGTGTCTGTGGAATTTAAATCCCTTTCTGAGTCTTCTATTACAGAATCGAAGGAAGGCGAGGTGGCTAAGGTAGAAAAGCCTAAAGAGGACGCAAAACCAGAAGATGCTAACCTTAAAAATGAAAAAAGGAACCTTTTGGACAAAGCGATCGATAAACTCCAAGACCTTCAAAAGGGGATGAAGAAAGAGGATAAAAAAGACGCTGCTGGGGCACCGGCTGCTTAAAGACTCATCTTAGGAGTTTTAAGAAAATTTTTGTTCATGGGTGAGGAGCCACTGCTTTCTTGTGGTTCCCCCTCCATATCCTCCAAGATGACCGTTGGTGTTGATAATACGGTGACAGGGGATGATGATGCTCAACCTGTTTGCACCATTCGCATTTGCAACGGCACGGTAGGATTTTGGGTTGCCCACAGAAATAGCCTGAGATTGATAGCTTCGTGTTTCTCCATAAGGAATTGTTAAAAGGGCATGCCACGCCTTTTGTTGAAAGGGTGTACCCTTTATATGAATGGGCGTTTTGAAGGTTTTGAGTGTGCCATTAAAGTACTGGGATAACTCGTCCTCTATTGATTCCAAAATGGCGTTTTTTCCCGAAGAAAGGTCTTGCCCGGGATTTTTCTCAAGAGAATCAATTCTCTTGA
>JBDHTO010000051.1:0-8890 GCA_039808665.1 Alphaproteobacteria bacterium
GTCAAAGCCAAAAGCGATATGTTGTTGAGTGAAAAACCCAAAAAAGCCATGGCTCCAAATGTGGCAACGAGAGAAAAAGGAAGTGCGAGTGATGCAATAAGTGTCGCAGACAGATTTCTCAAAAAGAGGAAAATCACAGCAATCACCAAAATCACGGCGATAATAAGCGTAGATTCCACCTCATGTATAGATTCACGGATAGAGACCGAACGATCAAACATGGGAATAATTTGTATTGTTGCGGGTAAGATCTCTTCAAATCGGGGGAGAAGCTTTTTAACTTCATCAACAACCTCTACGGTATTAGCATCGGGTTGCCTCTGTATGGCGATGGTAACAGACTTTTTCCCAGAGATCGAAGCGCCTGTCCTTTCATCTTCAACAGCTTCTTCCGCGGACATAATATCCTTAAGACGAACAACACCCTGAGCATTAGAAGAAACTATAAGACGATCAAAGTCTTTAGCTATCGCAGGCTGTCCAACAACTTCAATATTATAAAGTTGATCTTTTTGAGAGAGAGAGCCAGCCGGCGTAATAGAAGTCGCATTCGCAATAATTTTAGAAAGATCTGTCAGAGTTAAATTATGCCCCGCCAAAAGCTCAGGATTCACACGTATGCGTATGGCTCGCTTTTGTTCACCGTAAATGGTAACAGCCGCAACCCCTGAAAGGGTTGCAATCCTCTGCCCCATAATGGTATCTGCAAACTCATTCACTTCGGAAATTGGTAAAATATCGGAAGCAACAGCCACAAAGAAAATGGGCTGATCCGCTGGGTTCACCTTTTGCATGCTGGGAAGTGTTGTCATTTCCTTTGGAAGTTTTGACTGTGCTTGAGAAAGCGCTGTTTGCACATCAAGTGCAGCGCCATCCAAACTTCTTTCAAAATTGAATTGAAGCGTGATATTTGTTGTACCTGTAAAGCTTGATGATGTGATGCTATCAATGCCAGCGATACTAGAAAATTGGCGCTCAAGAGGTGTTGCAACCGTTGCCGCCATACTTTCTGGACTTGCCCCAGGAAGAGAGGCTGTAACTTGTATTGTGGGAAAATCTACATTGGGAAGAGCGCTTATGGGAAGCTGCTTAAATCCTGCAATACCCAGCACCAAAAAAGACACCATTAAAAGTGTTGTAAATACAGGACGCTTAATACAAAATTCAGATAAATTCATGCGCTTTTCTCAGGCATAATAGCGACTTTCTTTCCATCCTGAAGGTTAAAAGCACCTTCAGTAACAACCAAATCTCCCTCTTTAATCCCACCTTCCTCAAGCACGGCTGTATTCTCGCTAATAAATTTCACTTTGATCTGGACAAGCTTTGCAATACCCTCTTTTATCACAAAAACACATTCCCCTTTTTGTGTGCGTTGCAAAGATTTCAGAGGGATCGTCATTACATTTTTTGCTTGTTCAATCGTTAGGGAAACATCTACAAACATGCCCGGCCAAAGCGTTTCATCCGCATTGTTCAAATCCGCCCTGACAATGAGAGATCGAGTGTTTTCATCAATTTGGTTGTCGATGGATTGAAGTTCACCCTCACCAATTTTTTTTTCCCCCGCTTTGATCAAGCGGATTTTGATACTCTCGAGATTATTTTTACTCAGGCGATCAAAGTAACGCTGAGGCAAATAAGCCTCAACTTTGATGGGATTAATTTTGTTAATAATAACCAGAGGTGAGGAGTCATTAGCTTTAACAACATTTCCGTTGGTAATCTTAATAGAGCCCACCCGACCATCAATAGGAGAGGTTATGGTTGAAAAATCAATTTGTGTTTTATAGAGATCGATTTTAGCTTCTGTTGCAGCAAGCGCTGCTTTTGCAGCATCAAGAGTTTGTTTTGAGGTATCAAATTGTTTTTGTGCGGTAACACCCTGCTTAACAAGACTACTATCTCGATCAAATTGTTTTTGTGCGCGTTCAAGTTCTGCCTTATTTCCAATAATATTGGCCTCAGACTCTGCAAGCTGTGCCCTTAAAACACGGTCATCCAGTTGAAAAAGCTTTTGTCCCTTTTCCACTTTATCCCCATCTTTGATAGCGACCTCAGTAATTTGAGAATCCAAGCGCGATTTCACAGACACCGATTCAAAGGATACAAGACTTCCCACAAGATCAATATTTTCTGATATATCCTGGCGAATAACTTTTACAACCCGCACAGAAGGATCCGGTTGTGTTTGTGCCGTATTTTCTTTGGAAAGAAGCAAGTGGTATCCAATCCCCGCCAATACCAAAAGAATAAGAATTCCCACAATGGATTTAGAAGATGATTTTATCATGGGAAACTCCTACATATTTTCTCTACCATGACAGCGAATTTTTAAAAAAGTGTAAAGACATAGAAAAATAACTTCTGTTTATGCTTTACTCTTTTCAAATATTTTTGAAATCTGTGCCCCATGTACCGCCTTTACCTCAAAACAAAACAACACCTCTTGGAAATCTTTGAATCCATCGTGGAACCACACGTAGGCACCGTTTCATTTGTGGAAATTGAGGACCCAAATGCCAAATGGGATTCAGAGGATTGGTACATTGAAGGATTTTCAGAAAACCCCATCAACGAAGAAATTTTACGCAAGCTTATCAACGAATTATGTGAAAAAGATAAACTTCCCCTCCCCGATCTTGAAATAACAACTTTTGAGGATAAAAACTGGCTCGAGGACATGTGGGCATCGTTTCCACCCCAATCTGTTGGTCCCTTTTTTATTCATGGGGAGATGTACGATGGGGAGGTTCCAGAGAGGATGATATCCATCAATCTTCACGCAGCCACAGCATTTGGTAGTGGTGAACATGGCACAACTGCGGGATGTATGCTTGCTTTACACGAGGAATTTCTTGAAAAACCATGGGATAATCCTTTGGATCTTGGTTGTGGATCGGGAATCCTCGCCATTGCCATGACAAAACTACACCCCGTCAAAACCTATGCCATCGATAATGATCTTGAGGCCGTTCGTGTCACAAAGGAAAATGCTCATAAAAATCATGTAGAGCACCTGATCGTTGCAAGAGGGGGAGAAGGACTTTCAGAAAGTATAGAAACTTTTGACTTTATTGTGGCCAATATCCTTGCAAAACCTTTGATTGATCTTGCACCCTTTATGAAAAAACACCTCTCCACAAAAGGGCGTATCGTTTTATCTGGACTCCTTGATTGGCAGGAGGAAGATGTTCTCAATACCTATCTTGCTCAGGGATTTGAGCTCAAAAATAGGAAAAACATCAATCGCTGGATCACACTTATTATGACGATCAAGGAGTAGCCGTTACTCGCTTATAAGGCTCATCTGAGTTTTAGGTGGTGGAATTATCCCAAGGTGAGTATAGGCAGAATCACAAAGGATACGTCCTCTGGGTGTGCGTTGAATAAGTCCCTGTTGGATAAGGTAAGGTTCAATAACTTCTTCGAGTGTGTCTTTTTGTTCAGAAAGTGCTGCTGCCAAAGTTTCAACACCCGCCGGACCTCCACCATAAAACTCTGCAAGACAAAAAAGATATTTTCTATCCTGTGCATCAAGGCCGAGTTTATCAATGGAAAGTCTATCAAGTGCTTTTGATGCAAGATTCTCGCTCACCACTTTTTCACCGGCAACATCTGCAAAATCTCTGAGTCTTCTGAGAAGCCTTCCCGCAATTCTTGGTGTTCCACGAGATCTTCGTGCAAGCTCGTGGGATGCCCCTTCACTCAAGGAAAAACCCAAAAGAGACGCCCCCCTTGAAACAATAGACCTGAGTTCTTCCTGAGTATAAAATTGCAGCCTAAGAGGAATTCCAAAACGTTCCCGAAGGGGCTGCGTCAAAAGACCAGATCTTGTGGTTGCCCCAATTAAGGTAAAGGGCGGAAGATCAATTTGAACAGACCTTGCTGAAGGCCCCTCTCCAATCATCAAATCAAGTTTGAAATCTTCCATCGCGGGATAAAGCACTTCTTCCACTACCGCACTCAGCCTATGAATCTCATCAATAAAAAGAACATCATGGGGCTGGAGCGTTGTAAGAATCGCTGCCAAATCACCCGCACGGGCAATAATAGGTCCAGACGTTGAACGGAAACCAACCCCAAGTTCCTTTGAAATAATTTGGGCAAGTGTTGTTTTGCCAAGACCAGGAGGTCCATACAAAAGGGTATGATCAAGGGGTTGATGCCGAAGCTTCGCCGCATCAATAAAAACTTTAAGATTATCTTTGAGAGCACTTTGACCTGTGAATTCTCGTAAAGTTTGGGGGCGCAGTGTGGTGTCAAGCTGATCTTCTGGAAGAGTCGCAGATTTAAGAGGAGTCGTCATCGTCTTACCTCAATCGGTGTGCGCAAAGATTGAAGGCAAAGACGAATCAACGAAGCACTGTCCATGTCACTGGGATGGTCAATCTGTTGAATGGCACGCATAGCCTCTGATTGAGAATATCCAAGGTTTTGAAGCGCAGAAATCGCATCTTGAACAGACAGAGAAAGAGTAGAAGATCTTCCCCCCAATTCAGAAGGTTTCACAACAGCGATATTTTTACATTTGTCCTTGAGCTCCAAGAGAATCCGCCCTGCAAGCTTGGGTCCAACACCATCTCCCCTGGAAATCATGGCTTTATCCTGATGAACAATAGCTGCAGCAAGCTCATCGAGGGTCATACTCCCAAGAATACCAAGGGCAACCTTGGGTCCAACACCTTGAACGCTCAGGAGAAGGTTAAACCATGCCTGCTCTTCCTTGGATCCAAAACCATAAAGGGTAAGACTTTCCTGGCGCATCAGCGTTTCCACAAAAATCTTGGTGGCTTCTCCCTCTTCCAGTTTAGAAAGTGTCTGTTTTGAAGCATGCACAAAATAGCCCACTCCACCTACATCGATCACAACATGATCAAGTTCTATGGCGTCAACAGTTCCTTTGAGATGAGCAAACATAAATGTTTTGAGAAGAAATAAAGTGGATGGAACCAAACTAACATGGATAAAGAGTAAAGGGCAACGACAGTGAGAAATGAAAGATGGCTTCTCCAACACCTCATTCTCAGCTTATAGTAAAAAGGAAACGAACAGAGAAATGAGTAACCATGAATCCCTTTGTTATCATATCTGGACTTTCGGGAGCAGGACATTCAACGGTTCTTCGCGCCTTTGAAGATATGGGATATCAGGCTATTGACAATATCCCTCTCAAGTATCTTAGTGATCTTCCTGATATTTATGAGCTCCCTGTGGCTGTCAGTATTGATACACGTACAATTGATTTTGACCCCCAACTTTTTATCCAATCTCTGAATAACGTTAAAAAAAAGAGAGAGGATGCTCACTTCATTTTTTTGGAGTGTGAGGAATCTATCCTCCTTAGGCGTTACAAACAAAGCCGAAGACCTCATCCCCTTGGGGAGAAGGGTCTTGTAGAAGCTTTAAAGTCTGAGTTTGAAGTTATGCGTCCCCTTCGCCATCACGCAAATCATATCATTGACACTTCTCATCGAACAATTGAGCAAACAACGTTGTGGCTTAGGGAAAATTTTTCCACAGAGAAATCGCCGAGGCTCATTCTTCAGCTTACATCTTTTTCTTATCACTATGGTATCCCACCAGAAGCAGATATTGTTTTAGATGGAAGGTTTCTCCAAAATCCCTTTTATATTGACACACTCAAGGAACAAGATGGTCGAGACCATGACGTTCAGGAGTATTTGAAGAAAGACCCAAACTTTTCCACCTTTGTAGACAATGCTCTTAACCTCATCAAAATATCTCTCGACGGTTTCAGAAAAAGGGGCCGGTCTTATGTTACAATTGCCTGTGGTTGTACAGGCGGAAAACACAGGTCAGTTTTTCTTATTGAAACGTTTTCAAAGCTGATCCAAGATGATGGCATTGTTTTGAAAACATATCACAAACAGCTTTCCCCCCATCTATAGAACATTTTGAGGTGATTATGATTGGCGTATTGCTTGTCACACACAGTTTTCTTGGTAATGCCTTTATTCAGGCTGTTGAGCAAATTCTCGGTCCACAAAAAAATATCAAAGCCCTCGACATCAACGGCGATTTTGATCACAAGGGCAAATGGGAAAGCTTCACAAAAAAGATTAAAGATCTGGACCAGGGGCAAGGCGTTCTTGTGATGACGGATCTTTTTGGAAGTGCCCCCTCAAACCTTGCAATTGCGGGGCTTGGAAATGCCAATATCGAAGTGATTGTGGGCGTCAATCTACCTATGATTATCTCCGTTCTTGAGCAAAGACACAGATGCACCCTTGAAGATCTTGCAGATATCGCTAAATCTTCTGGTCAAAAGGATATACGTGTTGCATCCTCTTTTCTTACCGCTCCCTCAGAAAGAGAGCCAGAACTCACACTTTCATAAAAAGACTTATTGCGCCTTTTTCCAAAGGGGATTTTTCAGAGAACCAATAAAAGCTTCGTGTTTTTGAAGATCCTCTTCACTCACAGAAAAATCACGAGGCGCTTTTTTGGGAAGCATAGATAAATCAACCGTGGCATAGGACTGCTTGCTTGACCTATCCAAATTCAAACCAAATTGCCTTCCTCCAACAAGTTGAAGATAAACCTCCGCCAAAAGTTGGGCATCCAAAAGGGCACCGTGTTTTGTACGGCTACTGAGGTCAATTTCAAATCGACGACATAAGGCATCCAGGTTTGCAGGAGATCCTGGAAATTTATCACGAGCAATTTTGACTGTATCCACAGCGCGATCAAAACTAAGTGGCTTTTTATTCAAAAGCCCCAGCTCTCCATTGATAAAGCCCATATCAAAAGCTGCATTATGTATCACAAGGGGGGAATCCTCTATGAATTCAAGAAATTCTTTGGCAATACTGCGAAAAAATGGCTTCCCCACAAGAAACTCATCCGTGATTCCACTTACTTGCACAGCACCAGGATCCATGGACCGCTCAGGATTGATATAAACCTGATAGGTCTGACCCGTGGGAAGATGATTTTTAAGTTCTACGCACCCGATTTCCACAATGCGGTGGCCTTTTGAAAAGCTGAGGCCCGTTGTTTCCGTATCAAGGACGATTTCGCGCATTTTTTATATCCACTTTGTTTTGTACAGTGATTGTACAAGGTTCGAACTTGCTGGAAAGTATAGCCATATCCAAGACTTGTATCCAAGCTGTATGTTGCCAAATGAATCTTGATCGCATCGGACCATTGATGAGAAAGCCGCCAAAGCTGGTCCTCTTCGTCATATCCGCGCTTTAAAAGTCTTTTTTTCCAAACACTTCGATGTACCTTCACAAGGAGTGTTTGCGTGCAAAGCTTATACATACCAGACTCAAACAAAAGGGGAACATCCAGGGCCACCATTTTCTGTTTGAGATATTTATTCTTTAGAATAAAACCCTCAAGTTTTTTCATCAAAGTGGGATAAAGAAGATTTGTCAGTTTTTTGAGGTTAGCGGGTTTCTTTTTTAGAATTTCCGCAAGGTCTGATCGTTTAAATTTAGGACAAAGCTCAGGAAAGGCTTGCAGAACATCATCTCGCACATTCTTTTGTCCCAAAAGTTTATGCACCTCTCTATCTGCATCAAAGACAGAAATCTGGTAGGATTGCTGAAGCATCCGACAAACCGTCGACTTTCCAGAGGCCATAAGCCCAGTAACACCAAGAATTTCCATCAAACTGCTTTAATCAAAATCAAACATTGATCCTTTATCTTGTGCACAAAGGTGTTGATAAATTCTTTACAGGACCATGCATAAATTGTTGGTAAAAAATATCCCCAATTTCGTGTTTTGATTTTAGCAAGTTTTACACCCTGTGCATGATTTATTCACAGCTTGTGTATCTTTTTTAAATACCACAATCATAAACAAGATTATCCACATATCTATGACTTGGTTTGCTTGAATTTTTTGGAATTTATGGGAGATTTGTGGATAAATATGTCCTTGTGAAAAAACAAATGCATAGCTTTTTATCCACAGAAATTCGCATATCCACCTCAACAAACACCTATAAATATAATAATTATTATTTATAGTGGTTCACATGCTTATCACAGATGTTATCACTGGAAAAAAAGTTGAACGCACGCCCCTTTGGATGATGCGCCAAGCAGGACGTTATTTGCCAGAATACAAAAAAGTAAGAGCAGATTTTCCTTCCTTTATGGAATTTTGCTATACACCTAAGGCTGCGTGTGAGGTCACACTTCAACCCATTTCACGTTTTGACTTTGATGCCGCGATTATTTTTTCAGATATTCTTGTTATCCCTGATGCCTTGGGTCAAAAAGTATCCTTTCGTCCGGATCATGGTCCTGTTTTGAATGAATTTAGCTTTGCTCGTCTGGAAAAAAAGCTCTCAGATCGATTTTTTGATCATTTAAGTCCCGTTTATGAGGCCATAACCATGACAAGACAGAGCTTGTCCGTCGAAAAAGCTCTCTATGGTTTTGCGGGATCTCCCTGGACGCTGGCCTGTTATATGGTGGAAGAGGGGAAATCTGATACTTTTTCAAAAATTCATCATTTTTCAAAAGATCCAACATTTTTGGATTTTATTGATTTTTTGGTTGAGGCTGTGGCCAGGCATCTCATTCATCAAATTGATGCCGGTGCAGATGTTGTTCAACTCTTTGATTCTTGGGCGGGAATTGTCGATGCATCAAATGAAGACGATTTTTTGATTAATCCAGCCCTTAAAGTAATGAAAAAAGTGCACGAAAAACATCCAAAAACACCCTTTGTTTATTATGCGCGATCCAAATCCCCCCTTTTGTTGCAATTTTCCTCAAAAATACGTGAATATGAACACCCCATAGCCCTGGGCGTTCATCAAGATGTGGATTTGGATGACCTAAGATGTGTTCATGTGGCGCTTCAGGGAAATCTCTGTCCAGAAATTCTTTGTCACGGTGGTCGG
>JBDHTO010000052.1:0-8566 GCA_039808665.1 Alphaproteobacteria bacterium
ATTTATTCTGGGAGATCTTGAGGCTTTTAACCATAAATATGGTCATTTATTTGAGACTCACTAGATCATTTTTAATTTGGATCGAGAACAAAAGGGAGGGGTGGAAACATTCCTCCTTTTTTATCCAATAATCAAGAAAGCCCTATAAAAAAACCCAGTATTTCTACTGGGCTCAACATAAAAAAATAAAGAGGATAAGAGGTTTTTACGCCTCTTCGCCGTAGGAACGATTGCTCTCAGCGATACGTGCACTTTTACCTGTACGACCACGGAGGTAATACAACTTCGCACGACGAACTTTACCTTTACGGACAAGTTCGACGCGAATGTTGGGTGAGTAAAGTTGGAAGACGCGCTCTACACCTTCGCCATAAGACATTTTACGTACGCGAAAAGTGGAGTTTAATCCACGGTTTTTGCGTCCGATGACAACGCCTTCATAAGGCTGTGTACGCTCGCGTTCACCTTCTTTAACTTTTACATGGACTTTAACTGTATCGCCGGCGCGAAATTCTGGAATTTTCTTATCGGCGGTGAGCTTTTCCATTTGCTCTTTTTCAAGTGTTTGAATGAGGTTCATGATTCACCTTTTTTCTCTGTATAGCGGTTCCAGAGGTCTGGACGACGCGTTTTTGTTATTTTTTCTGCTTGAACTTGGCGCCAATCGGCGATTTTTTGATGATCGCCAGAAAGCAGCACATCTGGCACGATCTTATTATCCCAAGTCTGAGGGCGTGTATACTGCGGATATTCAAGAAGGTCTTGTGAAAAGCTTTCCTGGACACTGGAGGTATCATTTCCCATCACACCAGGAAGCAATCGAATGACAGCATCCAAAAGTGTAAGGGCCGCAGTTTCCCCACCAGATAGAATATAATCACCCAAAGAGATTTCTGCAAGCTCCCATTTTTCTGTAACGCGCTCATCAATGCCCTCAAACCGTCCGCAAAGGAGTGTGAGGCCCGATTCACGGGAAAGGTCTGAGGCAATTTTTTGGGAAAATGGAGTTCCTCTTGGGCTGAGGTAAATCATTTTATTTTTTGGAGCAAGGGTGTGTGCACTTTGAAGTGCAGCATCCACAACGTCGGGACGCATCACCATGCCTGCACCTCCACCGTAAGGGGAGTCATCCACTTGCTTATGTTTTGTCAGGCCAAAATCACGAATATTGACGCATTGAAGTGACCATGTGTGCTCCTCTAGGGCTTTTCCTGCAAGGGAGTGTCCCAGTTGTCCTGGGAACATTTCAGGGAAGAGGGTGACGGGGATAACGCTATAGGTCATGAGTGTTACAGAAGGTGCTCCTTGACCACAGTGACAGTTTTCGTCTCTTGGTTGATGGTGGGGACGCTTTCCTCAATAAAAGCGATCTGGAGATATCCTGAATCTGTTTTGATGATCAAAATATCGCTGGCGCCATAGTTTTCAACATCAAAGATCGTGCCAACGGGGGTGCCTTCTGTGTCCATAACGTGCATTCCGACAAGGTTATGTATGAAAAAGAGAGAATCGTCTTTTTGATCCTCGTCTTTGACCTCACCATAAATTTTGATGCCGCGGATTTTCTCAGCTGCGGTCCGATCTGGCACGGATGGGCTTGAAACAATAATTGTGCGTATATCCTCAACACGAATTAGTTTGAGGTCAAAAACGTGCCCCTTGTCATCCGTCAGGGGAGCATAAGAAAGAATATTTTCGGGATTTTCTGTGAAAGTTTTAACCCGAAAATGACCACGCACCCCGAAGGGTGCGCCAATCGTTGCAAGATGTAATGTTCTTGACATTTTTTTATTCAGCGGGTGCTTCTTCAGGAGCAGGGGCTGGTTGTGGAGCAGGAGCTTCCATCTCTGCAGCTTGTGCTTGTGCAGCAGCTTCTTTCGCTTCTGCTTCAGCTTTCATACGCTCTTGAGCTTTTGCTTTTGGTGCGGATTTATTTGGACGATTTGCTTGGGAAGGCATAGGAACGATGCCTGCAACGCCCATAAAACGCTCAACACGCTCTGAAGGTTGTGCGCCAACGCTTAGCCAGTACTTCAAGCGCTCTGTGTTTAATACAACGCGCTCTGGGTGATTCGCAGGAAGAACAGGGTTATAGGATCCTACGCGTTCAACAAAGCGACCATCACGTGGTGCGGTTGCTTCAGCAACAACGATACGATAAAAAGGACGCTTTTTTGCGCCGCCGCGGGCAAGGCGAATTTTTAGTGCCATAAGTGTGATACTCCAAAGGTAAATTTACACCATTCATACCCTACTTAGGTCTTCTATTTCAAGGTTTTTCTTTGTGGGGAGGATGTTTGATCTTTGCCTAAGCGGATGTGATCCATCCACCGCCAAGAACTTGTTCGCCGTCATAAAAAACACATGCCTGTCCACCGGCAATGCCATATTCTGGTGTTTTGAGTGTTACGATAGCTTTTTTCCCTTGCAAGCACGTCACTTCGGCGGGGATGAGTTCTCCCGAAGATCGAACGCGCACAGAGCAGGGGAAAGGGGTTTCACTTTCCAAATGGGTGGAGAGAATATTGACTTCTTTCAGGTGAAGTTTGTGTTGTGCCAAAGCTTCCTTAGGACCTGCGATCACCTCTTTATTTTCGGGGTCAAGGCGTATGACATAGAGTGGCTCGGAATAGGCTACACCAAGACCCTTTCTCTGTCCGATCGTAAAATTGATAATTCCGTTGTGTTCGCCAAGAATAGCGCCATCAATATGGCGGATGTGTCCTTTATCCAATGCGCCGGGGCGGAGTTTTTGAACAACGCTCGCATAGTTTCCATTAGGTACAAAACATATATCCTGGCTGTCGGGTTTTTCTGACACCTTAAGATTAAATCGCCGTGCGTGTTCCCGTGTTTCAGATTTTGGCATGGCGCCAAGAGGAAACCGCAGATAGTCAAGCTGTTCTTGTGTTGTTGTAAAAAGGAAATAGCTTTGGTCGCGATTGTGGTCGTGGGCACGGTGCATTTGTGGACCATCGGATGTTTCCATACGCTGTACGTAGTGTCCCGTGACAAGGCATGCCGCGCCCAAATCCTTTGCCGTGGAAAGCAAATCTTTGAATTTTACTTTTTGATTACATTGAATACAGGGGATAGGTGTTTCCCCTTTGAGATAGCTATCAGCAAAATCTTCGATCACAGCGTGTTTAAAAACGCTTTCGTAATCGAGAACGTAATGGGGAAATCCAAGGGTGTCTGCAACTGTGCGCGCGTCATAAATATCTTGTCCTGCGCAGCATGCACCCTTTTTTTCGATCATTTCCCCGTGATCATAGAGTTGTAGGGTGATTCCAATAACGCGGTACCCAGCCTCCACAAGAAGGGCCGCGGCCACAGAGGAATCAACGCCACCTGACATCGCCACAGCAACGAGGGCGTTTTTTTCGATACCATCAAGTGAGATGGGAGTCATGCGCAGATACTGAGTTTAAAAAGTTATTGACCTTAATATAGCGACGAATCTTAAGGAAACAACATATTTTGTAACCAAGTATGATAAAGAAAGGTTGGATTCTATGACTTGAGCAGAGGATCCAGTTTCCCATCCTTTTCAAGGGCGTATAAATCATCACATCCACCGACGTGTGTGTCGCCAATAAAAATTTGAGGTACGGTGCGTCTGCCACCAGCACGTTCCACCATCTTCATACGGTCTTGTTCATCGCTTACATCGATTTCTGTGTAAGAGACACCTTTGTGGTCCAGGAGTTTTTTGGCTTTAACGCAGTAAGGGCACGTATGTGTTGTGTAGATTGTCACAGGTTTCATGGTGGACTCCTTTGAGTGTTGTGAGGAAGGTTGCTCTGAGCACGCAGCAAAAGTGAACAACAGAAATAAAAATAATTTTTTCATAAATTTTCATCGGGATAAAGGCCGTAACCAATATGGCGTACGGTCTGAAGATATTTTGGTTTTCTTGGGTCATCATGGAGTTTTCGGCGCAAGCGAACGATTTGTACGTCGACACTGCGCTCACTGACTTTGTGGCCAATGCGTTGTGCAAGCTCTTCTCGGGTAAAAGGTTTTCTTGGGGATTGGGCGAGGAATTTTAAAAGATTGAGTTCGCTGGAGGTGAGGAAAATGTCCTCATGGCCGTATTTTAAAATTCCGCGTGTCAGGTCAAATGTCATGGTGCCTAGTCTTATAGGGCCCGGTTCTGTTGTCTTTGGCTGATCCTTGCGACGCATAATGGCATGAATTCTGGCGAGAAGTTCCTTGGGATCAAAGGGTTTTGTAAGATAGTCGTCTGCACCTGAATAAAGTCCTCTAATGCGGTCATCGATGGTATCGCGTGCTGTCAGGAGAAGAATTCCCACATTTTGACCATGTTCACGGAGGCTTTCTGTCATCGTCACGCCATCTTCGCCTGGCATCATAATGTCTAGAATAATGACATCAATGGGCGTTGTGGCAAGTACAGATCTTGCTTCGGCAGCGTTGGATGCGCCTTTGACATCGTGTCCCTCTTTTTCAAGAAACTCGATCAAAAGTTTTCGGATGCGACTGTCATCATCAACAACGAGGAGATCTGCCATAAATTTATGTGAATAATATTAACCTCGACCACTCTAACACGTCCCATAGAAAATGAAAAATGACAAAGTCTTTCAGTAAGTTTTGAAGGTAAAGGAAGACTTAATTGTAAATTAACCTTTGAGTCTTAGACTACGAAAAGGTGTGCCATAGGCTTGTTACGATGCGAGAGAAGAATCCAGTTCTTGGGCATGATGCGGGGGAAAATTCTCCTCTGTTTGATATGTCGAAAATTCAGCACACCCTCCTTAAAAAGCAGATCCAGCGTTGCATGTCTGGAGAAGGTGCTTTTGATTTTGACAAACTTTTTATGCTCATTAACCAATCCTATGATATGGCAGATCAGGAGAGATATCTCTCAGACCAGTCTATCTCTGTTATGTCAGAGGAATTGACGGGGGCGAATGAAAACCTAAGACGCCAGGCTGAAGAGCTTCGAAAGAGTGAGGAGCGTTACGCTTTGGCATCAAAGGGCGCAAATGATGGTCTTTGGGATTTTGATGTTCAATCAGGTGTTTGTTTCTATTCGGAAAGATGGCGTGAAATTGTCGGCCTCACCAATGATACAAAACTTGACACACTAAATCAGTGGTTTGCTCTTGTTCATCCTTCTCATCAGGAATCTGTGAAGGATGCGCTCAATCGACATATTGATGGGTCAACTGATCGATTTGAGGCTGAATATCAAATTCGGTGTAAAAATGGTCGCTATCTTTGGGTTCAGACACGGGGCTTTGCTTCACGTGATCATGAGGGGAAAGCTGTGCGTATTGCGGGATCTCAGACAGATATCTCTCAGCGGAAAAAGTATGAAGATCAGCTGTTTAAAGCGGCTTTTCATGACAAGCTTACAGGTCTTCCCAATCGTGCTCTTTTTTTGGATCGCCTCAGGCAAGCTCTTAAGGCTTTTAAGCGAGAAGGCGGCAAACAAGCGGCTTTGATGTTTTTAGATCTTGATCGGTTTAAATTTGTAAACGACAGCTTGGGGCATGAGGCGGGAGATCAACTTCTCATTAGTGTCACGAAGCGTCTTGAACTTGTTTTACGAGAAACGGATACTCTCTGTCGTTTGGGTGGGGATGAATTTACGCTTCTTGCAGAGGAAATAGACAATCAAGAGCAGGCTCTTGGTATTGCCAACCGTATTATCGAAGAGATTACAAAGCCATTTTTTATCTATAACCAACAGATCTTTATTTCAGGAAGTGTGGGGATTGTCATGATCGATCAGCGTGAGGAGGCGGAAACCCTCATGCGGAATGCAGACCTTGCTATGTATCAGGCAAAGAATAATGGCAAGGGGCGTGCAGAGATTTTTGATAAAAAGCAATACGACCTTGTATATAACACGATGCAAGTTCAAAACGATATGCGCAGTGGTATTGATCGGGGTGAGTTTATTCCATACTTCCAACCGATTGTTGATGTAAAAACGGGTGATATTATAAGTTTGGAGGCGCTTATGCGCTGGGATCATCCTAAAAATGGAATTATTCCACCTTTAAAATTCATTCCTATTGCCGAAGAAACGGGGATGATTAATGGTATTTCAGAAGTTCTTATTCATAATGTGTGTAAGCAACTTCGGATGTGGAGGCATGCCTTTGGTGAGAAATGGATCCCAACAATCTCCATCAATCTCTCAGCGCGACAAGTTTTTGATCAAGAACATCTTAATACCTTATTTCAAATCATAGAAAACTCTAAAATCTCTCCAAATATGATTATTTTTGAGGTAACGGAAAGCATTATCATGGAAAATGCCCGGTATGTGGGGGAGATTTTGCGCAACATCAAATCAAAAGGGTTTGATATCGCTGTGGATGATTTTGGAACGGGATATTCCTCTTTGAGTTATCTGGCAACCTATCCCTTTGATGAGCTTAAAATCGACAGAAGCTTTGTCACGCATATTGGGGAGGATCCAAAAAAAGAGGCGCTTGTCAAAAATATTATTAATCTTGCGCGGGATTTGGGGCTTAAAACCGTTGCCGAGGGTGTAGAAACACGGGAAGAGCTTAAAAAACTTCAAGAGCTTGATTGTGATCTTGCGCAAGGGTATTTTTTCGCAAAACCTATGTCAGCACTCGAAATTTTGGATTATATGGCGCTTGGAGTTGGTATGGGAGAGAGTTTTAGTAAAAAAATTGACCAAGCGCAATATTTGGATCGATTCTCCTTTTTGATTGAAGATCCTAAACTGCAAGAGCCTATGCCGCAGCAGCGCCTCCATAAAGAGCAGCTGGAGCTGGATGTGGATTCCCAAAAAAGTGAGCGAAACCTTCAATAACATCTTCCAAAATGTCATCTGTAGGATGAGGAGTTCCCTCCAGAGCCGCAAGAGTGTTTCGAAGATCTTCAAGAGATAGCTCTCCTCCCTCTGGATTTTCCTCAGCTTCCGCTATAATGACCTGTGCACCACTATTATGAGGCCCTTCGTCGAACGGATGTTGGTCCTGTGCAAAAGTATAAATAGGCAAAAGAATAAGTGCGGCAAGAAGTGTTTTTCCCATGGTCTTCAAAACCCTTGTGTATAAGCTGTGCATAACAAAATCTTGACATGAGGGGATAAGATTGGCAACTTTAATCATGTCTTAAGGTTTTTAGTTTTTACTCTTTACTCTTATCTGTTAATGTCTGATTCTAACCTTTCTTAAGGAGCCTCTTTTTTGAAAGATTTTTTCGAGCAACTCTCAAAATTTTTGAAAAGTGATGTGAGCTTTCTTCGCCAAAGTCTTTTCGGATCTGAAAAGGGAAGTGGAAAAAAATTTCCAAGACATCTTATTATTAGCTCTTTGAGTCTTGTGACTGCCTTTTCTTTGGCCTTTCATGAATATCAAGTTTATGATCCAACCCTTGCAGAATACGGCGTTGGGGGAACAACAGAGGAAGGGGACATTCCCGCTGAGGAAGAGACGATTCCCGTTGTTCAGGAACAGCCTAAAGTCGATCTTGGGACAGGAGAGAGATACCTTGTTGTGGGGAAGGGCGATACCTTAAATGGTATGTTAATTGCCGCGGGGGTGAGCAAAAAAGAAGCCCATGCGGCTGTGGCCTCAGTTCAAAAGATTTATAACGTACGTCACTTTAAAATTGGACAGGGGATTAATGTCAAACTTCGCCATGACAAAGAGACGGGTGAAGTCCTCTTGGATACTATGGATTGGCGTGCCTCTCCAGAATCAGAAATTCGTGTCATGTCCCAAAATGGGAAGGTGACTGCAAAAAAGCATGAGATTAAATTAACAAAATCCATCGAAGGTGTTGTGGGTAAGGTTCAATCGAATCTTCATGCCGCAGCCCTTAAGCAAGGTGCACCTTCAAATATCGCAAAGAATGCGATTCGTTATCTTTCCTTTGATATTAATTTTCAACACGATGTAAAGGCTGGAAGTCCTTTTGGAATGCTCTACGAAGTCTATAGGGATCCAGAGGGTAAAATCGTTAAGTATGGTAACTTGCTGTATGCCGCTGTTATGGCCAAGGGCAAGCTCAAACAAATCGTACGCTATGAAAATTCTCAAGGGGTAAATTATTATACACAAGGTGGTGAGTGCGCTGTGAAAAGCTTTATGCGGACGCCGCTTGAAGTGAAACGTCTTCGTATCAGCTCTGGTTATGGTTTGAGGATGCATCCGGTACGTGGATATACCGCCCAGCATAAAGGAATTGATTATAGCGCGCCTGCGGGAACGCCAATTGTCGCTGCTGCGGGTGGTGTTGTTGTGAAGGCGCAGTATTGGAGTGGTTTTGGACTCTATGTTGCCATAAAGCACGGTGACTATGTCACCGAATATGGCCATATGCGCAAAATTGCTTCAGGAATTCGCCCCGGTGTAAAAGTTGCCCAAGGGCAAAGACTTGGGGAAGTAGGGTGCACAGGAACAGCAACAGGAAATCACTTGCACTACGGCGTTCTTCATAAGGGAAAGCACATTAACCCCGCCAGTATTAAAACAACATCCTCAGCAAAGCTTGCGGGTAAAGAACTTGCAAAGTTTGTCGCCTTTACCAAGAGTATGGAAAAGCACAT
>JBDHTO010000053.1:0-8390 GCA_039808665.1 Alphaproteobacteria bacterium
ACAATCCCAAGATATTGCCCAAGGTGTTGGTGAGGCCAACGATCAAGATACAGGCGCTGGAGATCAGGGGCTTATGTTTGGCTACGCCACAAATGAAACAGAGGCATATATGCCAGCCCCCCTCCTTTATGCCCACAAAATTCTTCACAACCTGGAGCATGCACGAAAAACGCAATACAGTCACATCCTTGGTCCTGATGCAAAAAGTCAGGTCACCGTCCTTTATGAGGGACGCGTCCCCCTTTATGCCCCCTCTATTGTGCTTTCAACACAGCATCATGAGAACGTTTCGATGGACGAAGTTAAAAGAATTGTCACCCCCATCATCAAGGAATCCCTCCCCTCTCCCTGGATTTCCAAAATCGAAGATATTTTCATCAATCCGACAGGAAGATTCGTCATTGGTGGACCTGATGGTGACACAGGTCTGACAGGACGGAAAATCATCGTCGATACTTATGGTGGGGCCGCTCCCCATGGCGGAGGAGCCTTCTCTGGAAAGGATCCCACAAAAGTTGATAGGTCTGCCGCTTATATGATGCGCTATCTTGCTAAAAACATTGTTGCAGCAGAACTTGCAGACCGATGTACCTTGCAAGTTTCCTACGTTATTGGACGCGCTTCTCCCCTTTCCCTCTATGTAAACACACACAATACGGGAAAAATTTCTTCTGATCGAATTTTAGAGATGATCAAGGATAACTTTGACCTCACCCCCAAAGGTATTCGCACACACCTGAACCTCAATCGCCCCATCTATCGTCGCACAGCGGCCTATGGACACTTTGGGAGAACCCCTGACAAAGACGGAGGATTCAGCTGGGAAAAACTTGACGCTGTAGACGCCTTCAAGCACCCTTAATTCTTCAACCCTTTAAACAAGGAAAGCGCTTTCTTGCGTTGAACGTCATGATCAACAATGGGGTAAGGGTAATTCTTTCCAAGTTTCACTCCCGCTTCTTCTAATACAAATTTGGACGCTAGCCAGGGCTTGTGAATATATTGATCAGGCATTCGGGCAAGTTCTGGAATATGTGCTCTCACATACGCCCCCCTTGGGTCAAACTTTTCTCCCTGAAGAATAGGATTAAAAATCCTAAAATAGGGTGCCGCATCTGCACCACAGCCACTCACCCATTGCCATGACGCTGTGTTATTTGCTCGATCCGCATCCACAAGAGTGTCCATAAACCAATCGGCACCTTCTCTCCAATGAATCAACAAATCCTTCACCAGAAAAGACGCCACAATCATGCGCACACGATTGTGCATCCATCCCGTTTTCCAAAGCTCTCGCATACCTGCATCAACGATAGGAAAACCCGTTTGCCCCTGTTGCCAGGCCTTCAAATAAGTCTGATTATCCTCCCACGGAAACGCCAAAAACTCTTTGCGAAGAGGCACCGTTTCAAAATCAGGTATATGATAGAGAAGATGGTGAGAAAACTCCCTCCACCCTATCTCAGATAAAAAATGATGCGCATCTTGATCAAGGGACGGATTTTCAAAAAGACACTTCTGAACCCTTTGGACAATATATCCCACACTGATTTCTCCAAAATGCAGATGCGGGGATAGCTTGGATGTCCCCTGCACACTGGGAAGATCCCTTTTCCCCTTATATTGAAGGAGGGCGCGTTCCAAAAACTCATCCAGTCGCGCGTGCGCGGCCTTTTCACCTGGAACCCACATTTCATCCAGTCCATCCGCCCAATAAGGATGTTTAGGCAAAAGATTAAGATCACGCACGTGAAGAGGGGATATACGCTCAGAAGAGAGATTTTGAGGGATTTTTAATGTTGAACGTTCTAAACCACGCTCCAAACAATGCTTCCAAAAGGGAGTAAACACCTGAAAGGGTTTTTTGGTGCTTTTTGATGTAATCTCAAAAGGCTCAAAAAGAAGAGAGGCATTATGCGTTTCAACGTGAATTCCCCGATCTTGGAAAGATTTTTTCAAATCCGTATCCAACAACACAAGATCCGGCTCATAGCGCCTATTCCAAAAAATACGTGTAATATTCTGCTCGGATATCACCCTTTCAAGAATACCCCGTGTATCCCCCTGATAAATATTTAAGACACCCCCCAAATTTGCAATATCTTGAGAAAGGCTTTGCAAACTCTGATGCAGCCACCACTTTGACGCCCCCCCGAGACGCAAGTTTTCCTCGTCATAAACATAGATAAGCTTCACATTTTGGTTTTGTTCACACGCATGAAAAAGTGAAGTGTTGTCAAAAAGCCTCAGGTCGGATCTGAACCAAAAAAGTACACTCATACTGGCTTTCGCTAATAAATTGTTAACCTTTTTTATATATAACATGAAGTTAATGCACATGTGTGTGCGGTCGCCTTAGATTTTAGGGGTGATTTTAAAAAAAATTTTAGTGATAATGATTCTGTTGTTACTAATACTGATAAACGTTAAAGGAGCATTCGAATGCGTTTTAAAGTTCTCTCTCTTATGGCAGCCGGCCTCTTGTTGTCCGCTTGCGAAACACAAAAACCAACACCTCCCATGGCTGGTTCTACTTTTGATATGCCAAATAGCGGCGTAGGCAAAGGTAACTACCAAGTGATGGAAGGCGGAAAGAAAAAGATGTTCTACGAGTCAACAGACCTTGACATCGTTTCTGAAGATGCAGCTTGCTGTGACGAAGGACAACCGAAAGAAGTTGCTATCCTCCGCACAAACAAAGAGCTTGAAATAAAAGTTGGTGACCACACACCAAACATCATGCTTGAGGATATCGAAGTACGTTGCTGCAACTCCGACAATGCCTCCAAACTCGAAGTTATGCTTCAAGTAAAGGTTGCTCACGGTGCCGGCGCAAATGCAAACATGCCAATGGTTGACGTTCCATTCTTCTTCACAGCAATGGATCCATCAACAGGTGAAGTTTACTCCAACGGTCATGCGATGGTTAAAGTCGACCTCAACAAGCCATTTGAGTCACAATACGCACGCGCATGGTTTGATGTCAGCGACCTCAAAGCACGCAACCTTGCTGGTTGGTCCATGGTTACAGGTATCATGAAATCCCATGCAAACCGCATGTTTGAAAATGAAATTGCTCGTGAAAAAGAGCACAAAGTTGCGGAAGCAGGTGGCAAGTACGAAATGAATACAAAGCGTACAGGCGAAATCGCTCCAACAGCACGTGGAAGTGAGCCTTATGGATCAGAGCTTGTTGTAAAATAAGATTTGAACTTTCTCTAAAAAGCCCCTCTTCGGAGGGGTTTTTTTATTGGACTTCACACAAAAGTCCTCTCTATATTTGTCTGAGCATTCTTTGATTTTGGTCTTGGTTTATGCCCGCTATCATCCAATCTACTCTCACACCCAAACTTAAAAAACATGTTTATGAGGCATTTTCAAAATACTCGATCCAATCCACAGGCATGGATGGACTTGCCGAAGAACCCATATCCTTTGAAATGTATGAGCATCAAAAATTTGTGGGATGTGTTGTTCTTCAAATGTTTTGGGGGCAGCTCCACATTAAATATCTTCTGGTCGAAGAACAACATCGGGGTAAAGGGCACGCCAAAACGCTTATGAATCAAGCTTTTGACTATGGAAAAAAGCGCGGATGTCAGTTCGCATTTGTCGAAACCTTAAACTTTCAAGCTCCAGAATTTTATCAAAAATGTGGCTTTACAACCGAGATGATAAGCCAAGGTTATGACAAAGGTGTCAGTTTTTACTATATGAAAAAAGAGTTATAACATGCTGAAACGACTGAATCACGCCCAAGAAGATGCCGCCCGTTTTGGTTTTGAATGGCCCAATACCACAAACGCTTTGCAACAAATCATCAGCGAGTGTCAAGAAGTCCAAGAATCCATGACACATAATGAATCCCAGGAACGTCTGCAGGAGGAAATCGGTGATCTTATCTCAGCGGCACTTTCCCTTTGTCGATTCTGTGGTTTTGACACAGAAGATACCCTTCTAAAAGCCACGGAAAAATTTGAATCTCGCATGGCCATCTTAAAAAGCCTGACAGAAGAACAAGGACTCCCCTCTCTCAACGGACAAAGTATTGACTTTATGCTCGATCTTTGGAAAAAAGCGAAAACCATTCACGATAGGGGAAAAACATGAATCGTTCATCGACTACCATAACAACCCCTGACATTCTGTTTAAACAAGAGCGCTAACACGTTGTAAGCACTTTTATCAGCCCCCCTCCCTCTATCGGTCGAAAGGTGCTCTTGACAGAGCATCTCTCGACAGTTTGAGCGACATTTACGCTCCATCCCTGGTTTTCTCTCTGTCCCAGAGTTCATCTTCACGAGAGACTTCCTTTTCACCAAAGGCTTGCATAAAGAATTCCTCTACATCTCGGAATTTCTCTTCCTCTCGCGAAACTTCCTTTTCAGCAAAGACTTGCATGAAGAATTCATCTTCACTCGAAAATTTCTCTCCATCCCGGATTTTCTCTTCCTCTGAGGTTTCACCCAAGACTTCTTTAGGCAATAAATTATAGTGCCAGGTTTTATATTCCGGATGGGTTGAGAGAAATTCTTTGATCCTGTCTATTTGACCACGTAATTCCACGAAGTTCTCATAGTTGTGCCCGCCTGGATGTTCAATAGACTGCCTTTCCTGTCTTTCTGATTCTTCCTCGAGAGTGCAAAGATATTCTTCTGCGTCAATATAAGGATTAGCAGATGCTTTTTCAAAAAAACAACATAGTAAAAAAGCTGTGAATAATAATGATTTCTTCATTTAGTTTCCTCTCTTTATCATTAGAAATTTTACTTTTTCATTAAAAAAGCCGCAAAGTACCATCAACACCATAAACCACGATGGATTTACCAATTCATGTTAATCGTCCTCATTAGTCTTGGAGAGTTAACATAATTTAAGGTACATTTAAACATAATAAAGAAGGGTGAGAAAACTCCCTAAAAAAAGGTATTCCTACTCATAGTCTGAAGAAATCATTAACCGTCATTTTGCCGTTGATTATACTGACAACACAGGGTAACCATTTGTGGAGCATGTTATAGTCCATAGAAAATTATGCTCGATCTTTGGAAAAAAGCAAAAACCCTTCACGATAAGGAAAAAATATGACTCGTTCCATCAACTACTATAACAACAGGGCACAAGAGTTTTACGATCGCACTATTAACTCAGATCTTTCAGCGTCCTATGAAATTTTTTTCAACCATCTTCCTCCACATGCGCATATTCTCGATGCCGGCTGCGGTGTGGGTCGTGACAGCAAATATTTTCTTGAAAAAGGATACAATGTCACAGCTTTTGACGCCTCAGAAGAAATGGTAACTTTTGCGAAAAAAGAAACAGGACTGGACGTCCAACTTCTGACCTTTCAAAATATGGCATTCCACCCTGTGTTTGATGGCGTTTGGGCACAGGCATCACTGCTTCAGATTCCCTATGAAGAAACACCTTCTGTTTTTGAAAAAATTCGACAGTCCCTCAAACCCGGTGGAATTTTCTTTGGATCCTATAAATATGGATCAGATCTCATGCTCACAGAGGAGCGTGACTTTTGGAACATGGATGAATCATCGATTCTTCCCTATGTTGATGGACTTTTTGATGTCATCAACGTATGGACGGAAAAGGATCGACGCAGCAAGATTGCCCCAAGCCTTAGTAATCAGTGGCTCAATTTCCTTGTGAAAAAGCCTCTCGCTTAAACTAAATCTCAGCCCAGTTTAAACCAGCACTCCAATCCACAATCAAGGGCACCTTGAGGGTCACCACACTCTCCATCATTTTTTTAATGATGGGTACAAGGGTGTGGATCTCGCCTTCTGGTATTTCAAAAATCAACTCGTCATGAATTTGCAGAAGCATCTTTGACTGATAGCCACCCTTTTTCAGCATGTGATCAATCTGAAGCATGGACTTTTTCACAATATCCGCATTCGTCCCCTGGAGCGGTGCATTGATGGCTTGCCTTTCTGCAAATTGCCTAAGGTTAAAATTTTTATCCAAAATGTTTGGTGTATAACAATGCCTTCCAAGTAAGGTCCTGACAAAGCCCTGCTGCCTCGCTTCTGTTTTCGCAGCTTCCATATAGGCCTGAATACCCGGGTAACGTTTCAGATAAGCCTCGATATAGGACTGCGCTTCTGCTTTTGGAATTTTAAGCTGCTCAGAAAGACCAAACGCACTGATACCATAAATAATACCAAAGTTAATCGCCTTGGCTTGGCGACGTTGCTGGTCTGTCACGTTGTCTAAATCCACATGAAACATTTCAGACGCAGTTTTTTTATGGATATCGACACCCTTTTTAAAGGACTCAATAAGCGAAGGAATATCCGCCATATGGGCAAGGAGACGCAGCTCAATTTGTGAATAGTCAAAAGAGACAAGTTGAAACCCTTCTTTTGCCACAAAGGCTGATCTAATCTTTAGACCATCTTCTGATTTAATGGGAATATTTTGAAGGTTAGGATCCGATGAAGACAATCTTCCCGTGGATGTCCCCGCCATATGAAAACTTGTATGCACGCGCTTTGTCATGGGGTGAATCGATTGGAGCAACCCATCAATATAGGTGGACATGAGTTTTGAAAGGCCTCTCCATGCCAACAACTTCTCTGCAATTTCAATGCCTTGGGATGCTAAATCCTCAAGCACATCACTATCTGTGGCATAGGATCCCGTTTTGTTTTTCCTCGGTTTTGGAAGATGCATCTCATCAAAAAGAACGGCTGAAATCTGCTGCGGCGAAGCGATGTTAAACTCTCTTCCCGCAAGTTTATAAATGTCTTCCTCAAGATGTTTGAGACGTCCCTCAAAGTCCTTCTTGTGAAAGGATAAAACATCGGGATTCACAAGAACGCCCTCACCTTCCATCGCCTTGATCACAGGAATCAACGGTTTTTCAAGGGTGTAGTAAAGACCACTTAGTTTTTCCTTAAAAAGCCTTGGGCGTAAAATATGAAATAATTTCCAGGTATAATCCGCGTCTTCTCCTGCATAATTCGCAGCATCCATGATGGGGACTTCGGAAAAATTTTTTTGCTTTTTCCCCGCCCCTGTCACCTCTTTATAAGAAATCATGGTGTGATTAAAATACTTTTGAGCCAGGGCATCCAAACTATGACGATGCCTTGATCCATCCAAAAGATAGGACATCAAAAGCGTGTCTTCGTATACCTCAAACGCAAGATCATATTTTTCAAGAATGGCAAGATCATATTTCAGGTTATGCCCCACCTTGAGGATCGAGGGATCGATCAAAAGAGGGCGCAGATGTTTTTTGACGGTGTCAAGAGAAAGCTGTTCACCCAAAACCTGATGACCAACGGGAATATAACAAGCATCCCCCTCACCTTTTGCAAAGGAAATCCCGACAAGTTCCGCGTCCCTCACATCAAGGCCTGTTGTCTCTGTATCAATGATCAAAATATCCTTCACCCCAGAAATCCAATTCACAAGAGCATCTTCTGTGGTGACAGCCGGATAGGACAAACGCTCTTTTGGGGTATCTTGATTGATTCTCGCGGCTAAAGTTTTAAATTCTTGGGCGAGAAGAAAGGCTGAAACTTTTCCATGATCCAGGGCATGCTTGCCAAAATCATCCAAAGTATAAGGGAGCGGCACATCCGTACGAAGTGTCACCAACTCCTTCGAAAGATAAGCTTGTTCTCTGTTCAAAAGGAGTGTTTCACGGCGTTTGGGCTGTTTGATCTGATCTAGGTTTTCATAGATTCCATCCAGGGAACCAAAAGTCTGTAGCAGTTCCGCGGCTGTTTTGGGACCGATACTTGGCACCCCTGGGACATTATCACTGCTATCACCAATCAGAGACTGGGCATCAATGACAAGTTTCGGTGGCACACCAAATTTTTCGACAACCTCATCATACTTAATCAGTTTGTTTTTAATCGGATCAATCATCATGACATGATCATCCACAAGCTGCATCAAATCCTTATCCCCAGAAACGATAATAACATCGTACCCTTGATCCTTGGCCTGCTTTGCATAGGCTGCGATAATATCATCCGCTTCGAATCCAACCTTTTCAACCACAGGCAAGTCAAAAGCCTCACACACCTCACGAAAAAGGGGGAATTGGGGAATGAGATCTTCGGGTGGCGCATCGCGGTTTGCTTTGTATTCAGGATAAATTTCATTCCTAAAAGTTTGCCTACCACTGTCAAAAACAACTGCAATCCTGGCATCATACTCCGCAGCATTTAAAAATTTTAAAAGCATTCCACAAAATCCATAGACAGCACCCACAGGAGTGCCATCCGATCGCGTCATAGGGGGAAGTGCGTGATAGGCCCGAAAAATAAATCCAGATCCATCAATGAGTGTGATTTTTTTTGACATGCGCTTTCTTCCCTTTCCTCGCCCAAGGACAGCAAGCCAAAAAACATATG
>JBDHTO010000054.1:0-8306 GCA_039808665.1 Alphaproteobacteria bacterium
TCTCCTTGGCCATTCAACACCCTAAAAAAGTGACCGTGAATATGAATCGGATGATGCATCATCGTTTCATTCACCAGAGTAAACCGAACAACTTCGCCCTTGTGAACAACGATATCATCCGCAGCATACATGGGCGTATTGTTCATGGTCCAAACATACCGCTCCATATTTCCTGTCAGCTTGAGAACAACCGTACGCTTGGGAGAATCTTCAGAAAATGTTGTTTTGACAAGAGATTTGATAGAGCGATAATCACTCAGATACGCAACATGAGGTATAGCTACAGTCTCTGGCTTGACACTCTGATGCATGTCGTGATGTCCATGGGTTTCATGCTGAGTATGTTCTCCGTGATTTTCTGCATGCTGCGCGTGCGCGGGAACCTGATGATTTTCATGAGAGGCATGTTCAGGGGAAGTATGCTCATGCTCAGAGGCAACATGCTTAGAAGGGGCATGTTCATGTTCGGATGAGGCGTGTTTTTGTGCTCCCTCGTCTCCCATGGCATGTTGCCCTCCCATCTCACCATGATTCATGGGCATACCCATACCGCCATGGCCTTGCATACCGCCATGGTGCGTACTCATATCCATCAAAACAAGATTCGGTTTGGGATACAAAGGTGCCGGAACAAGAGGCCCCTCTCCAATATGCGCTACGGCATACCCCGTACCATCTTCAGAGGACGCCCGAAATTCATAAGTTTTATGCTCAGGAACCGTCACAATCACATCATAGGTTTCCGCCATAGCGATGCGTATACGCTGCGTTGTGAAAGGGGAGATCGGAACGCCATCTGACTCGATGACGCGCATCGCACCGCCTGAGTACTCTAAAGCAAAGTAAGATGAAGCACCGGCGTTAATCACCCTCAGCTTTACCCGTGTTCCCGGTTTAGAACGATTGAGCACAGAAGATGGCGCACCATTGATTAAAAATGCATCGTATCCGATATCCGACATGTCCATGGGTCCCATACGCATCATTGCGTTATTGAGCCTTATTTTTAAGGCCTCGGGACCGTTTTTTAATACCTCAAACCAAGATTGAACTGAATCCTTCTTAAGGGCGTAGTAATCAGGATCTTTCTTAATATTGGCAAGGACTTGCTCTGGATCTTCAGTTGTCCAGTCAGAAAGAACGAGCACATGTTCCTCATCATAATCTTGAATCTCATGCTCTGGGTAAAACACAAGCCCACCATAAACACCTTGTTGTTCCTGTAGTGCAGAATGCGCGTGATACCAGTACGTTCCACTGTGCGTGACAGGAAATTCATAAATAAATGTCTCACCAGGTTTGATGGGAAGCTGAGTCACATAGGGAACACCATCCATATGTTGAGGAACAAGGACGCCATGCCAATGAATAGACGTATCCTGTTGAAGATGATTGGTCACAAGGATACGTAATGTGTCGCCCACTTTGGCCTTTAAAACAGGGCCCGGCATTGTGCCATTAAGGGTCAGGGCACGCCCAACTTTCCCAGATATTTTTACTGTTTGCTCAGAAACATTGAGTTTATATTCAACAATTTTTGCAAAGGAAGCGGGACAAAAAAGAGCGACACACCACAAAATCACAACATAAAATCTTAAGCTTCCGGTCATCTTTTGTTTCACATCAAAATTTCCATCTTTAGTGTAGGTTTAAAAAGAAAGGATGAGAAGTGCCCAAAAAAACAAGTTTTTCCGTTGACCCTGCACACCCCCTCTTATTAAGTTGTATTCATATTAAGAAAAATCTTATTTGATACACATCCATGACCGTGATCACACGCTTTGCCCCCTCGCCAACAGGTTATCTTCATATTGGTTCCGCGCGCACCGCCCTTTTTAACTGGCTTTATGCACGACATACCCAGGGAAAGTTTCTCCTTCGTATCGAAGATACAGACAGAGCACGCTCTACAGAGGATGCTGTTAGAGCTATTTTTGCTGGTCTTGAGTGGCTTGGTCTTGATTTTGACGATGAGGTTGTCTTTCAGTTTGCACGCGCAGACCGCCACCGAGAAGTCGTACAGGAACTTTTGACAAACGGTCATGCCTACTACTGCTACTGCACTCCCGAAGAATTAGAAACCATGCGGGAGGAAGCAAAAGCGAAGGGCCTTCCCCAGGGATATAATGGTATGTGGCGCGACCGGGATCCCAGCCTTGCGCCCAAGGATACCAAGCCTGTTGTCCGCCTCAAAGCGCCCAGAGAAGGCGAAACAACCGTTCATGACCAAGTGCAAGGGACTGTCAAAGTCAACAATAGCCAACTTGATGATATGGTGCTCCTTCGTTCTGATGGAACCCCTACCTATATGCTGTCTGTTGTTGTGGATGATCATGACATGAGCATTACGCATGTGATTCGTGGAGATGATCACTTCACCAACACATTTCGTCAAAAACAGCTTTATGACGCATGTGGATGGGATGCCCCCATCTTTTCACACATCCCCCTCATTCATGGAAGTGATGGCGCGAAACTTTCGAAACGTCATGGCGCCCTTGGTGTAGAGGCCTATCGCGATATGGGCCTTTTACCAGAAGCCATGAGAAATTATCTCTTACGTCTGGGCTGGGGACATAAGGATGAAGAGATCATTCCAACGGCGCGCGCGATTGAGCTTTTTGACCTTCCCGGGATTGGAAAATCTCCCTCCCGTTTTGACCTTGTAAAATTAACCTCGCTCAACGCCCACTATATACGTGAGAAAGAGAATGCTCTCCTGCTTGATGATCTTGCGCCGTTTTTAAAGGCCCCCCTCGAGGGCCCTTTTAAAGAGAGACTCCTCAAGGGAATGGATGGACTCAAGCAGCGGGCAAAAACCCTCCTTGAGCTTGCAGATAATGCGATCCTTTATCATCACCGACCCGATCTTGATGAAAAGGCACAAAAACTTATCACAGAGGATTTTCTTGCCCTTGGAGAGCGTATTGAATCCGCACTCCAAGACGTAAACTTTGACCAGCAGTCACTTGAAACTCTCTTCCGCGCAAAGGCAGAGGAATGGAACATCAAACTTGGTGATATCGCGCAGTTTATTCGTGTTGCCCTCAGTGGCAAAACCGTTTCTCCGAGTGTTTTTGAAGTGATGGAAATCCTTGGTAAAGAAGAGTCTCTTGCGCGCATAGAAAAACTCCTCAAAGCGCACTAAATCCTAAAGAGAAAGGCGGCGTTTCACAAATGCCGCCACACGCGCCACCTCAAAAAGAACGGGAGGAGAAGCCTTGGGCACACTTTCTTCCTCAAGGAATTGCGCATATCCCTGGACCACGACTTCATTGAAAAAGTGTTGGAATTTTTTATGGGGAATCTTTAAATCCTCGATAAACACTGGAACCCCGACCCCACACGCTTCACTCACCATGGAAATGGAATCCGACGTGGCGATAATCGCATCAGCATGCCCAAGAAAGGAAAGATAGGGATTGGGATCCTTCATATTCCACAGGATGTAATTACTTCCCTCAAATAGTGAGTGAAGATAAGGCATAAGATCAGATCGTGTCCGCCTCGACGGGGTTATCAAAAAACTCCCACCTCCCATTTTTTCTCGAAGGGAAAAGGCCTTATCCCTCAGGGATTTCAGATGCGCTTTTGAATAGGTAAAGTGTTGACTGTCGCCACCCAAAAGAATCGTGATACACGGTTTTGGAAGGTCCACAGGGATTTTCTCACATGCACTTACAAGGCGTTCTTTATAAATCCTGTGCAACCCACCAAGAATAGGTAAAACATTTTCTCCCGAAAGATGATCATGTCGAGGAACGATCACAGCATCAAAATGCTTGGGCGAAATATGGGGGTTCAGAATAAAAATCACTTTTGTTTGAGGCGATCTTAACGCTGCGGCAACACCTGAAGCTTGGCGTCCCGAAGCAATCACAAGGTTTGGCGGCGTTTCATTGGCAAGGCCGAGATGATCTAAGATACCTATGCTGAAAAAAGGCGCAACCCATGAGTAGGGAAATCTTAACGCAACAGGTTTTAAAACAGGCGTATAGCCGAGCTCTTCACAAAGTGCCAAACACTGATTCAGACTCCCAATTTTTTGAGCGTCATAAACTACCCAAGCTATCTTGTCCTCTTTACAGCTTTCCATGCACTCCAACAATAATAAGCAAAATCTCGAAGATCACTCACTCCCCACTCTTTTATAAACCTTTCAAGAACAGGTTGCAAAGAGTCGTACGCATGCATGGTGAAAAGCTTATCAATACATTTTAGGATGCGCTTATCTTGACAGGTGACATATTCCGCAACCATTCTCCACTGCTTCTCAAAAAGGGGATTTTCATTAATAGATTTAAAATATGCACTATCTGTTCTTGGCAACCCCACATGGGCAAGATTACTTGAACAAGTTTCGCTTAAATGTTGAAGGGATAAGTAACGTCGACGCATCAAGTGTATTTTTTGAAAAATTTCCACTTCCTCAAGGGTTAAATGACCCTTTTTTAACAGGCATCCCGCAAGAGTTCCTTGGTAATTCAAATCCTGAAGAGAGAGACTCTGTTCTCGTTTTGCAAGTAATTCCGGGGTTCCCGAATCTCGACTGTATAAGGGTGGGCGCCCCCCTCTTTTTTTATGAATAAGGTTATAACAGCTCAAAATATCCTCTTTCACCACGTCACATCCTCCACCATAAAAATTTCGTCCCCTCGCTCAAGGCGCTTTTGATTGGCATACATCAATAGTTGTAGTTTTGTTTTTGGGCAACGGTTGATGAGGTAACCGTTACCCTCCCGACTTTCTACATGCTCTCCGATTTCCATAAGCCAACTCACGACATCCGTAATACTAATCCAGCTGATGGATGCACGAACTTCCTTTTCCCGATGAACCTTCCAGGATGATGTTTTCAGAGGTTTTTCAACACGCTCCTTGAAAATACGCGGGGTTCGAATATGAAACCGAGAGAGCGCTTTATTCACCGCACCTGGGGTACGACCAAGGCCACATGCTATTTTCTTAATAGATTCACCCCGTAAAAACCCCTCTCGCATATATTCAATTTCTTTTTCAGACCAGTACACAGAAAGCATTTCATAACTCCTAAAAAAAAATTACACGCTTTATGTGTGCATTTTTTTCATACTTACCATGTGTTTTTTACCTATCTTGATATTTTCTTTCAATAAAAGATTTGTCCCTCGATATTTTTTAACCCTTTATTAAAAAGTCTCTTGTACGTTTCAGCGTATCGATAAAAAATGGATTGTCGCATCATACAGAAAAGATTATGCTAACCAACTTACAGCTTCTTCCAAGGAAAAAGGGTGATTAATAGGACATGACCTCTCTCGTTATCGTTGAGTCCCCAGCTAAAGCAAAAACAATCAATAAGTATCTCGGCAAGGGGTTCAATGTGATTGCAAGCTATGGCCATGTTCGGGATCTTCCCTCAAAAAATGGATCTGTGGATCCTGAAAATCGTTTTTCCATGATTTGGGAGGTGGATAGTCGTTCCAAAAAATATATGGATGCGATTATCAAGGAAGCTAAAGGCGCTGATCACATCTACCTCGCCACCGACCCGGACAGAGAGGGAGAAGCCATTTCTTGGCATATTGCGCAAATTCTTGAAGAAAAAAAGGCCCTCAAGGGAAAAACAATTGAGCGTATTGTTTTCAACGAAATTACAAAATCCGCTGTTCAAAATGCTCTTAAAACCCCAAGAACCGTCAATCAGGAGCTTGTGGACGCCTATCTTGCCAGACGTGCCCTTGACTATCTTGTTGGATTTAATCTGTCTCCCGTTCTTTGGAGAAAGCTACCAGGATCCCGTTCTGCCGGGCGTGTCCAATCGGTAGCCCTTAAGATTATCGTCACAAGAGAGCAGGAAATTGAGGCCTTTAAAAGCCAAGAGTACTGGTCCATTGCAGGACAATTTAAAACACCTAAGGGCGCTGAATTTCTAGCCAAACTTACCCATTTTGATGGAAGTAAGATTGAAAAAATGACCATCAAGGATGGAGCATCCGCTGAGGCGATTGCAAGCGGCCTTAAGGGACATGACTATACCCTCAGCGCCATTGAGAAAAAGCAGGTTCGCCGCAGTCCCGCAGCCCCATTTATCACATCAACCCTTCAACAAGAAGCTTCTCGCAAACTCGGCTTTGGCGCCAGCCGCACGATGCAAACAGCGCAAAAGCTTTATGAAGGTATCGCTATTGGCGGAGAAACGACCGGTCTTATTACCTATATGAGAACAGATGGTGTACAGCTTTCTGATGAAGCCGTCTCTCAAATTCGCACACATATTCAGGATCAATACGGAAAAGATTATCTTCCCACCTCTCCTATTGCCTATAAAACAAAGGCAAAGAATGCCCAAGAAGCTCACGAAGCCATTCGCCCCACAGATATTTCAAGAACACCAGAGAGTTTGCGGCCCTATCTGGATGAAGGACAGCTTAAACTCTACGACCTTATTTGGAAACGAACAGTCGCTTGTCAAATGAATCAGGCCATTTTTGACCAAGTCAGCTTGTTCATCGAATCTGAAAACAAAAAACATAAATTCAAGGCAACTGGATCCACCCTTGTATTTGATGGGTTTCTTCGCGTTTATCAAGAAGGTACAGACGATCACGATGACAAGGATGATGATGAAAAACTTCTGCCCAAGGTCGAAGAAAAAGACGCACTTACTCTTTTGAATATTCTCTCTAAGCAGCATTTTACAGAACCTCCACCGCGCTATAGCGAAGCAAGCCTTGTCAAAAAGCTTGAAGAGCTTGGCATTGGACGCCCCTCAACATACGCAAGCATTATCCAGGTTCTCCAGGATCGCTCTTATGTGACCGTAGATCGTCGGGTCTTTTTCCCCACCGATCGCGGACGTATTGTGACCTCATTCCTTGAGCATTTCTTTAAGCAGTATGTGGAATACGACTTTACAGCAAAGCTCGAAGAGCAGCTTGATGATATTTCTTCAGGTGCACGTTCTTGGCAAAAAGTAATGACTGATTTTTGGAAGCCTTTTCATGACAATGTAGAAGGCACCATGAAAATCGATATCGTCGAGGTGATTCAGACCCTTGAAAAGGATATGGAGCACTACCTTTTTGGGGAGAATACAGAACATACCTGCCCTAAATGTCAGGCTGGAAAACTTAGCCTAAAGCTTGGGAAATTTGGCTCATTTCTTGGTTGCTCAAACTATCCTGAATGTGCCTTTACCAAACCTGTGGGTGAACAAGAATCATCTTCCGAAGGCAGTACTTCTGTAGACGGACCGCGGCTTATTGGTGTCGACCCCAACACAGGGAATGAAATCAACCTTCGCAAGGGACCTTATGGACATTACCTCCAGTGGGAAGGCGAAACGGACACTCCCGCAGCCCCTGCAAAGGGAAAGCGCAAAGCTGCCGTACCTAAACCGAAACGAGCAAGCCTCCCACCCCTAATGAAGCCAGAGGATGTGACCCTAGAACAGGCTCTTTTCCTCAAAACCCTTCCCCGGTTTGTGGGTGTCTTCCCAGATACGGGAGAGGACATGCACCTTAATATTGGGAAATTTGGCCCCTATATCAAGGTGGGCTCGATTTTCGCATCTATCCCAAGAGCCATCTCCCTTTTTGATGTGGATGAAGAAGCAGCTATTCCGTTGGTAAGAAAAAAGATCGAAAAAGCAGCCTCAGGAACAACGCGGACCTTTGGGCGAAAAACCAAGAAATAAAACACTGAACAGATTGCGTGCACACACTTAATAAAAAAAGGGGCCTATTGGCCCCCCCTAAGGTTAGACGAACTTTATTTTATACCACAATAAGGTTATTGGGATTTTGTGTATCCAGTGCAATAGTATGCTGATCCGCCCAGTTATTTGAGGCAAAAAGCGCCTTTGTAATTCCCTCATCGCCCAGCACTGTTCCAGCACCGTTCGGATTAGAGGCAGTGCTTGCCGCAACAAGTTCCTCAACAAGTGCCTTATCCCCAACATTGTCGATACTACTAATATCATTCGATGCTGCAAAGAACACACCTTCCCCACTCTGGAAAGTTGCTGACGGAGAAAGACTTGCATCCCAATTATTGGGATACTCCGTCCCCGCATGTACAGTAAAGCCGAGAATCGTGGCATTTGCGGTTGATGAGTCACCCGTATGCAGTTGATTAAGGAGCCATTGATCCAAATCAAGGTTCGTTCCATTAACCTTAAAATTATCAAGATCTCCTGTAATATCTTCACTTAAAACACTAAATTTAATTTTGACCACATCATTTAAAGTTGAACTGCTTCCATCCTTGTCCACATAAAAAACAATATTGCTAAGTCCCTGCTGCAACGAAGGCAAATCAATGGT
>JBDHTO010000055.1:0-8256 GCA_039808665.1 Alphaproteobacteria bacterium
AGCCATCCGATCGGAAACGGTTTGAGAATGTCATAGATGCGAAAGAGCACAAATCCAACAAGCACATCCCGCCAGCCCACGGCATTCATGATAATAAGTGTCAGCATGACTCCCACAACTTCATCGATAACAATAAATGAGGGATCTTTGTCATCCTCCTTTGATGTGCTGAGAATGAGATAACTCACCCCCCACCCTATAAAAAAAAGAAGCGCTGTAAGAAAACAAGAAGGATAGAAAAAATACAGAAGAGCACCAGGAATTGTCCCCCACGTTCCCGGCGCAGGCTTCATGTAACCTGCACCGAAAGCGGTGGCGATCCAATAACTTAATCGAAGGATCACGCCTTAAATACCCAAAAGCATCCGTGTCGGGTTTTCGATATATTCCTTTACCTTTACAAGGAAAGTCACGGCTTCGCGACCATCAATAATGCGGTGGTCATAGGACAAAGCAAGATACATCATCGGACGAATCACTATCTGACCGTTCACAACGACGGGACGCTCCTCAATCTTGTGCATGCCCAAAATACCTGATTGAGGTGGGTTAAGAATCGGTGTGGAAACAAGGGAGCCAAATGTCCCACCGTTGGATATGGTAAAGGTCCCCCCGGTGAGATCGGCAACGGAAAGTTTGTTGGCCTTGGCTTTTTCTCCAAACCCTGCAATTTCCATTTCAATCTCATGCAATCCAAGCTGATCCGCATTGCGTAACACAGGAACCACAAGCCCCTGGGGCGCTGAAACCGCAACACCAATATCATAGCGATGATGGAAAATCATATCCTCTCCATCAATTTCACCATTCACAGCAGGGATTTCTTTGAGTGCCTCTACACATGCTTTCACAAAGAAACTCATAAAGCCCAGCTTTGTCCCATATTTTTTGACAAACTGATCCTGATAGGTTTTTCTGAGCTCCATAACCACACTCATATCACATTCATTAAATGTGGTGAGAATTGCTGCCGTATTTTGCGCGTGCTTTAGCCGTTCTGCAATTTTACGACGTAGCGGCGTCATGGTTTTACGTGTCATCAAATGCCCTGAATGGGATGAGGAAACAGTAGGTGGAACTGAGGCTAAAGGCCTTGTTTCAACAACAGCGGGGGCGGGTGATTTTTGATGATTGATCACATCTTCCTTTGTAATGCGTTCCCCCTTGCCTGTACCCTGAATACTCGCACCGGAAAGCCCAAGCTCCTCCATCATTTTACGTGTTGCCGGTCCAGATTGGGGAATATGCTCTTCGTGAGTTGGTTTTGTAAACACAGGTTCAATTTTTGCTTCCTGCGCTTTTGCGACCTTCTTTAAATCGTCTTCAAAACTCTCTTCTTTTGAGGAAGATTTTGCCACTTGACCTTCTGCAATGGATCCAACCGTATCTCCAATAGAAACCGTGCTCCCTTCCTCAGCATTCACAGCATCAATTACACCAGAGGCAGGGGCATTCACTTCAAGGGTGACCTTATCTGTTTCAAGCTCAAGAACAACATCACCTTCGCTTACAGAATCCCCGGATTTTTTATACCACTTAGAAACTGTGGCTTCGCTCACAGACTCTCCAAGAGGGGGAACTTTAATTAGAACGCTGGACATGATCTCTCCTATTTCATTGCGGATAAGGTGGGACGTTTAACACCATCAAAAACTTGACGTACGATTTCTTTTTGTTCCTGCTCGTGACGTTTCAAAAGCCCTGTCGCAGGTGACGCAGCAGCGGGCCTTGAAATAACCTGTGGTCTTTTGTGTTTAGCCTCAAGTTTTTGGAGCACCTGCTCATAACGTCGATCAACAAAGTGCCACGCGCCCATATTCTCAGGCTCTTCTTGGCACCAATAAAACTCTGCATCCTTATAGGGACCCATCGCGTCTACAAGCTCTTTCTCTGGAAAGGGATAAAATTGCTCAAGCCGCATCACTGCCACATGCTCATGGTTGTTTTCAAGGACCTCCGTAAGGAGATCGTAGTACACTTTTCCACTACACAAAATAACTTTACGCACTTTTGAAGGAGCCCTATTATCCCCGTATATGGGGTTAAAAGATGTTCCTTTATCAAACTCATTCAATGTTGAAACGCAGAGTTTGTGACGCAACAATGATTTTGGCGTCATAAGAATGAGTGGTTTTCTAAACTTTTGTTTAAGTTGCCTTCTGAGAATATGAAAATAGTTCGCAGGCGTTGAACAATTTGCCACATACCAGTTTCCTTGGGCACACATTTGCAAAAATCGCTCAAGCCTTGCTGAAGAATGCTCCGGTCCCTGCCCCTCGAGTCCATGGGGAAGGAGCATCACAAGACCATTTTGTCGCGACCACTTCATTTCTCCCGATGAAAGGAATTGATCAATAATAACCTGAGCACCATTACAAAAGTCTCCAAATTGACCTTCCCACAGGACAAGGTTTTGAGGTGATGCACCGCTATAGCCATATTCAAAGCCAAGTACCGATGCTTCTGCAAGGGGGCTGTCAATGACCTCAAAATCACCCTGTTTATTGGAAATAAAATCTAAGGGAACGTATTTCTTTTCATTTTCTTGATCTACAAGCACAGCATGCCGTTGAGAAAAGGTACCACGTCCACAATCTTGACCAGAAAGCCGCACGTGATGTCCCTCATGAAGAAGACTTCCAAATGCAAGTGCCTCTGCTGTGGCCCAATCGATTCCCTCACCACTTGAAAGCATTTTTTCTTTGGCTGTTAGCTGACGCTTAATTTTTGAATTAAGATGAAAATCATCCGGAACCGTTGTAAGTTTTTCGGCAATTTTCTTGAGTGTCTTACTCTCAACACCTGTTTTTGGATCGTCTCCAACTGTCACATCTCCCACATTACTGGGCTCAATCCCTTGCCATAATCCCTTAAGCCAGTGAGGATGAGAGAAACAATCTTCCCCCTTCACTGCTTTATCATATTCACTTTGAAGATAGGACTGCACATCATCACGAATGGATTTGCCCTCTTGCTCAGAGAGCACACCGTCCTTGATCAACCTTTCTTCATAAAGGGTCGAGGTTGTGGGATGAGAGGCAATAGCTTTATACATTAATGGTTGCGTAAAGCTTGGTTCATCAGATTCGTTATGACCATAACGTCTGTAGCAAATGATATCTACCACAACGTCTTGTTGGAATTTATGACGATATTCTATGGCAAGATGGAATACGCGCAGCACAGCCTCAGGATCATCACCATTTGCATGAAAAATTGGTGACTGAATTCCCTTTGCAATATCCGTGCAATAGGGGGAGCTTCTGGAGTGAGGGGGGCTTGTTGTAAAACCAATTTGGTTGTTGATGACAATGTGAATTGTTCCACCAGTTCTATATCCATTCAAATCGGAAAGCTCAAGGGTTTCTGCAACAAGGCCCTGCCCTGCGAACGCAGCATCTCCATGCATCAAAAGCCCCATAATTTTTCGTCGATCATGGTCGTTATGATGCATTTGCTCTGCACGCACCTTACCAAGAACAACTGGATCCACGGCCTCAAGATGTGATGGATTGGAAACAAGAGAAAGATGCAGGTTATGCCCATCAATCTGACGATCTCCTGAATAACCCAGGTGATATTTTACATCTCCTGAACCGATGGCATAAGGATCATCTTGGGTATTAAGAAATTTTGCAAAAAGGTTACGGTAAGGTTTTCCGATAATATTGGTAAGAACGGAAAGCCTTCCCCGGTGGGCCATCCCCACAACGAGGTCCGTCACACCCTGGTGTGCCACCTGATCCAAAAGAGCTTCAAGAGCAGGGATCAAGGTTTCTCCCCCATCTAAACCAAAACGTTTGGCCCCTTGGAATTTACCATGCAAAAATTTCTCAAAATACTCCGCACGGACAAGATCCTTGAGAATACGTTTTTTCTGATCCTGGGTCAGTGTAAAGGGAATATTTTCCACATGCTCTTGGACCCAATTTTTTTGTTCTGGATCCTGGATATGCATAAATTCAATGCCCACATTCTTGGCATAAACAGTTGTAAGTTTTGCAAGCACTTCACGAATACTGGCGCGCTCTAGCCCCAATACACCATCCAAATAAATGGGGCGATCGTAATCCTCCTCTTTAAACCCATAAAACGCAGGATCCAATTCGGGATGTCGTTCGCGTTTTTCAAGGTTTAAGGGGTCAAGATTCGCATGCAAATGACCGCGTACACGATAATTTCGGATTAACATCAAGGCACGAATAGAATCTCTGATGGCGTATTTTTGTGCAGAGACATCCCCTTGAGGTAGGGCATCTGCTGCGGCCCCGTCTTGAGGTCGGGAAAGGGGTATAAAATTCTGTGTGGAATGAGACGAAACACGAGGAGAAATGATTTCCCCGTTCGCACCCGGTGATGACATAGTTTGAAAATACTCCTGCCATTCCGGTGCAACGCTTGATGGATCATTTAAAAAAGCGTCAAAAAGACTTTCGATGTAAACAACGTTTTGAACGTTAAACGATTGATTCATGATCCATATCCCTACCTAAACTTGGGCCTCTCTCTTTGCATGACTTGCAGTATGCTTTGAAAGAAGATTCGCCATCATTTTCCCCATACCTGCGGGACTTTCTGAAACATGAACACCACAAGATTCAAGGTGGTCCATTTTTTCACGCGCAGAACCACCTGCACCTGAAATGATGGCGCCTGCATGCCCCATACGACGACCAGGGGGTGCAGATTGCCCCGCAATAAAGGAAACAACAGGTTTTGTATTTCCCTTGGCGTGATAGGCCTTGATCAAGTCACCTCCACGCTGCTCTTCGTCACCACCAATTTCACCAATCATAAGGATACCTTCTGTTTCCGGATCGTTGAAGAACATATCAAGAACTTCTACAAAGCCAAGCCCCTTAAAGGGATCACCACCGATACCCACACATGTTGTTTGTCCAAGACCTTCTTTTGTTGTTTGATCCACCGCTTCATAGGTTAGCGTCCCTGAACGAGAGACCACACCAATACGGCCAGGTTTATGAATAAATCCTGGCATAATACCAATTTTACACTGATCCGGCGTGATAATACCGGGACAGTTGGGTCCAATGAGCTTTGACGCAGATTGGCGCAGTGCCCAATTTACCTTCATCATATCTTGAACAGGAATCCCCTCTGTAATACAGACAATCAAAGGGATTTCAGCATCCATAGCTTCAAAAATTGCATCTGCTGCATAAAGTGGTGGAACATAAATCATGGTGGCATCCACCCGCATCGTGGTTGCAGCTTCCTTCACCGTATCAAAAACGGGAAGACCAAGATGTGTTGATCCGCCTTTTCCCGGTGTCACACCACCCACAAGCTTTGTCCCATAAGCAAGCGCTTGTTCGGAGTGAAACGTTCCATGTTTTCCCGTAAAACCCTGACAGATAACGGTTGTATTTTTATTAACAAGAATGGCCATGCTTAATGTCCCCCTGCAACACGCACAACTGTGCGCGCCGCTTCTTCAAAATCATCCTCAGACGTAATTTTAAGACCGCTTTGTCTCAATATTTCTCGTCCTTGATCTACATTTGTCCCCTGCAGTCGCACCACTAACGGAACATTCAAATTAATTTCCTTAGCTGCTGTGACGATACCTTCTGCGATTACATCACACCGCATAATTCCCCCAAAAATATTCACAAAAATCGCACGAACATCTTTATCAGAGACAATAAGTTTAAAGGCCTCTGTCACACGTTCCTTCGTCGCGCCACCACCCACATCCAAAAAGTTTGCGGGGCTTCCACCGTGTTGGACAATAATATCCATCGTAGACATGGCAAGACCTGCACCATTCACCATGCAACCAATCGTTCCATCAAGTTTGATGTAATTAAGATCAAACTGCTTTGCCTTGAGCTCGCTTGGATCAACCTCATGCTCATCAAAAAGGCTTGAAACCCTTTTTTGACGGGGAAGACCATTATCATCAAAGGACATTTTGGCATCCAAAGCCAAGATATGATTATCGGTTGTCAACACAAGGGGATTAATTTCAATAAGTTCGCAGTCAAGGGAGGTAAACGCTTTAAAAACACCCTCGATAACACGATTCATTTCAGAAATGCATTCTGAAGGAATCTGGAGGAATTTGTTGATTCTTCGACCATGAAAGGGTTGAAGTCCCACAACAGGATTCACAGGAAGATAGAGAATTTTAGAAGGATCTTCCTCAGCCACCTCTTCGATATTCATACCCCCTGAGCGGGATGCAATGATCATAAATTGCTTGTTCTTCCGGTCCAGCGTCATACTCAAATAAAACTCATGAGCAATCCCTGCGCATGTATCCTCAAGATAAAGGGCACGCACAAGCTGACCTTCTTTTTTTGTCTGTGGGGTCGTGAGTTTGTGCATCAAGATACGGTCAACCGCCTGCATATAGGTTTGCTTATCCTTTGCAAGAACAACACCACCGGCCTTTCCGCGTCCACCTGCATGAATCTGGGCCTTAACCACAACGCCCTTGTCCATATCAATCTGAGAAAGGGCTTTTTCTGCTTCCTCTTTAGAAAAGATCACACGCCCCGAAAGGGTTGGAATACCAAACTCTTTGAAAAGGGCTTTACCTTGATACTCATGAATATTCATTAATGTTTTTCCTTTTAAAACCCGAGCTTTGTCACATCTTCGATAAGTTTTTCAACAGCCTGAGCAGAACTGTTGAATGCAGCTCTTTCATGCTCTGAAAGCTCAAGCTCCACAACATCCTCTACCCCATCTTTGCCGATAATTGCGGGAACACCGACATAAAGATCCTTTAACCCATAGGTATTTTGAACTCTGACAGCACAAGGAAGCACTTGCTTTTCATCATAGAAATAGGATTCCACCATCTGAATCGCAGAGGCGGCAGGCGCATAAAACGCAGAGCCCGTTTGAAGCAAGCTCACAATTTCCGCACCACCGTTTTTTGTACGCTCATTAATTTCATCAATACGAGATTGTGTAATTTTTCCCTTTTTGACCAGCTCATCCAAGGGAATCCCTGAAACAGTTGTAAACCTTGGCATCGGAACCATGGTATCGCCGTGACCACCCAAAACAAAACTTTGAATGGATTGAACGGAAACATTGAGTTCATCGGCCAGGAATGTTTTATAACGGGCCGTATCCAAAATTCCAGCCATACCTACGACATGGGTAGAAGGAAGGCCACTATACTTGTGCATCAACCACACCATAATATCCAAGGGGTTGGTGATCACAATCACAAACGCCTTGGGACAGTGCTTTTTAATATTTTCCCCGACGGTTTTGATCACCCCCGCATTAATGGTGAGAAGGTCATCACGACTCATCCCGGGTTTTCTTGGGATCCCCGCCGTAACAATCACAGCATCGCAATCCTTAAGCAGGGCATAATCATCACCCCCTGTAAGATTGCAATCATGACCACTCACAGCCAGGCTTTGCTGGATATCAAGGGCTTTTCCTTGAGCAACCCCTGCGGCAACATCAACAAGAACAACATCCCCCAAATCTTTTGTCGAAGCAAGAAGCGCAAGCGTCCCGCCAATCTGACCCGCCCCAACAAGACCTATTTTACGCCTTTTCATAGAAAACCCCCGATTACTCATTTTTATTCGACCTTTACTTTCTTACTTATCAATCATTCATATACAAAATTGGTGAAGATTTAGTGAACGCATGTTGCAAAAAATCCAATCCCCTGTGCAGCCCCTGGACATCAATACTGTGCGCAAGTCCATGACAGGTTACCGTTTGAACGTCTATTCCTTGTTTTGTCAGAATTTTCTCAGCCAAGGACAGGTTGACATAGGGAACCACCTGATCAAGTGTCCCATGGACAAGCATCACCGGCGGAAATGGCCCTGTGAAGTCTGTCTTCTCGGGTTTATAGAAAGCACCAGAATAAGCAAGCACTCCCGCAATTCCCGGTAAAAGATACATAAGATCAAGGGCAAGCATAGCACCTTGGGAAAACCCAGCAATGGCCACTTGATTCAGAGTCAACCCATATTTTTTTGTTTGATCTTTGATAAATTCCGCCACTTCGGGAGCGGCAGCCTCAAGCCCCGACCGAATATTCGAGGGATCAAAATCCTGCAACCCAAACCATTGATATCCTAAGGGATTGATCTCACATCGATAGGGCGCATTCGGTGAAATAAACGTCGCATCCGGAAGTGAGGGTGCCCAAAAATGACCAAGTTCAATAAGATCCGCACCACTCGCCCCATATCCATGGAAAAGAAAGACGAGTTTTGCAGTTGTTTTTCCACTCGCAACAACGTGATC
>JBDHTO010000056.1:0-8230 GCA_039808665.1 Alphaproteobacteria bacterium
TAAAATTCTTTATGAATGCACATAAAAAAAGCCCCCCAATCGGGGGGCTTTTTCTCAACTTTCAGGATCTTAGTTTACAACTGTGATCGCTGCACGTTGTTGTGCCCATGTGGACTCGCCATCACCTGTAACTGGTGGCTTGTCTTTACCATAGGAAATTGTCTTCAAACGATCAGCAGCAACGCCGAGCTTAACGAGCTCTTTCTTTGTGCTTTCTGCGCGACGGTTACCGAGAGCAAGGTTGTACTCACGTGTTCCGCGTGGGTCGCAGTGACCTTCTACCATTGCGGATGTTTGTGGGTACATCTTGAACCAAGCAGCTTGGTCTTTAAGAATCGCAACGTCTGCCGCTGTGATCTTTGACTTGTTAAGAGCAAAGAATACGCGATCCTTTACGTTTGTTTTAAAGTCATCTGCGCTTCCAGGAATTGGAGCAGATGTAACGTTGACTTCTTGTGTATCCTTGTCACCTGTTGTTTCACAAGCAACGAGGAGGAGAGCTGTGCCAACCAAAGCAAGCAATTTTTTCATGTTTAATGTCCTCTAAATAAGTTTCACATGCGTTATTAAACCACTAAAAACTTAACAAAGAATGAAGATATGTGAAATACAAAATATTTAATAAACTTTGACAACATCCCCACCTGTCAGAAAAATGCAACACTTCTCAAAACAACATAGGATCATTTTCTATTTTTTTTCTAAGTAATTAGAAGAGAGTCTGTGATAATGATAGTCAAGAGAATTTTTTATATTTCCCCCTGATGAAACCCTTGCCCCTTATTGTCCTTACCGCGCTCTTTCTTTCCTCATGTAAAGAAGGGCCATCCTCAGGCATCTCCTTAATCGATCGCGTAAAATCTATGATGGGATTCAAATCACGCCAAGCAAGCGAAGATCCGAATACCCACTCACCTCAGGGGGAGGATAACGCAAACACTCCACACTCTTCTGCTGAAAAAGAAACAAAAGAGCCTCAGCAAAAAAAGGCGTTCATGGAATTTGAGGACGCCCTGTTTATCCAAGAAGATGAAGCCATTGCAAAGATTGAAGATGACTCCAATCAAAAAATTAATCAGCTTATGAGCGATTCCCGTGTACAAGCACTCCTTAAGGAAGCACCCGACCTTTCCTATGAGGAACTCCCCGCAGATATTTATGATGCCATCATGGCCATAAGCGCCGAAGAGGAGAAGCAGATCAACGCGATCATGGATGAAACAGACACAAAACTCAAAGCGAAAGCAGAAGAACTCGGCATCCAAGAAGAAGACGAAATTCTAGAGGAACGTCAAACGGAAAAGAATAAGCGCTTAGAAGAAGTGAAGGCAAAAACAGAAAAACCGTCTTAAATAATTTTTCAAGATGAGGCTATAAGAGACTTCGCAGCTTCGCGTGCTGCTGGTGTAATGTCCTCCCCCGACAGCATGCGTGCGATTTCTATCTCTCGCTCAATTTCGGTCAAAAGACGTACCTCTGTACGCGTTGAGTGGCCATCTGTTGATTTTGAAACCTTGTAATGATAGTTCGCACAGGATGCGACTTGGGGCGCATGGGTAATACAAAGGGTCTGTTGGGACTTGGAAAGCCTTTTGAGTTTCCCACCAATAGCGGCTGCGACAGCACCACCGACACCACTATCAATTTCATCAAAAATAATTGTGGTTTTGTTTCCTTCTTCATGGCGACCCTTTGATGAGGCAACTTTCAGCGCAAGCATCAGGCGCGACAATTCACCCCCGGAAGCAACCTTATTAAGAGGTTGAATAGAGCTCCCAGGATTTGCCTGGAATAAAAATTCTACCTTATCAACGCCAAGGCTTGTTCCTCCATCATCCTCCACCTGATGCACAGCAATCTTAAAAAGGGCATGCTCAAGTTTAAGATCGGGCAATTCTTTTTGGGCGTCACTCTCTAATGTTTGTGCTGCTTTTTCCCGTGACTTGGAAAGTTTATGAGCGGCATGTTTATAAGCCTGCCTCGCCTGAGTAGCCATATCCTCAAGCTTTTTTCCCGTTTCCTCACTTTTTTCAAGGGCAGCGATTTCTTCTTCAACGCGCTCTAATACCGGAACAAGATCATCCCCACGACATTTATGCTTGCGCGCTAAATGACGTATGAGGGAAAGTCTTTCCTCTATTTCTGTAAGTTTTTCTGGATTTTGATGCCCCCCCAAAAGCGACTTGATCGTAGATTCCAGCTCGCTTATTTCCGTACTATAACCATCCAGTTTTTGATCCCATTCCTGGAGCTGATCAATACGTGCAAGATTTTTTTGAATATCATAGAGTGCTGGCTGAAGCGCCCCCTCAAGCATGCGTAAAACCTCACGCATAAGGGCATGATGAGAAGCCAAGGATTTAAGCTCCGACCTTTCTTGGTCAAGGGCGGTTTCTTCATGATCCTTTGGCGAAAGTTGACGCAGCTCATCCCGTTCAAATCGAAGACGCTCTAAATTTTCTTCGGCCTGCCTCAGTAAATTTTGGTGATTCTCTATGTCAGAGAGAGCATTTTTCCAAAGCTTGTAACTCTGAGCACATTCCTTGAGGAGATCAGCATGATGAGCATATTCATCCAAGAAATTTCTATATTCACTGGGCTTAAGTAGGCGGTCCATCTGGCCATGAACTTCCACACCAATCTCTGCAATACTTTTCAATGCCCCCAAGGGAACGGGTGTATTTTGTATAAAGGCTTTGCTTTTCCCTGATGGATCGATCACACGCCTAATCATAACGTCATCATCATGGGCTTCAATCCCCGTTTCCTCGAGAAGGAGAGAAAGCTGGGGGGACATCAAAAATGAAGCAGAGACGCTTAAGTTCTTTGAATTGTCACGCAGTAAGCTCTTGTCACCTTTCCCCCCCATCAAAAGATCGAACGCATCAAGAAGCATGGATTTTCCAGCGCCAGTTTCCCCTGTAAAGACAAGCATTCCGGGCTTGATCTCAAGATCAAGATGATCAATAAGTACAAGATTTTGAATCGTCAGGGATGAAAGCATAAATCAAAGATCATTGAAAACAATGTCAGAATTATACCTGAGACAACCCAAACACCAAAGCTTATTCAAAAAACTCGGAGCTAGCGATGATGAGGCCTCCCATGAGGACGACCCCAACGATGAGGATGAGGTCGCGGCAATACCCAAGGCCTTTTAACAATAACCGGAGGCCCTGCCACAACAACACGTGGTGTGTTGCATGTTGCACTCACAGTCGCAGAGCAGAGTGCCGCACACTTTGCACGTCGCTTGGGATGTTTGACACAGTGACCAGGCTTACAGTCACTAGGGCACACCTTCGGCACAATGACAACCGTACTCGCAGAAATTGGTGAGGCATATAATCCCAAAAGAAGGATCATCAATTTTTTCATCATTTTTAGTTTCTTCCATAAAAAGACGTACTTTTTATGTTACGAGAAAAATCCAGAAAGAAAAGGGTGAAAAATATCACTTAACCCTTCTTTAATTTTTTCTCTCTAGTGTGATGTTTATTGGCACAAAAATTGCACTTCAACATCTCAAGAAAGCCATTGGTTCCTCTCATCATGCGCATCGCTCAACTTATGTTTTTATGGATATGTCTTGCTCTTCCTTGCTTCGCGAGTGGTCAACTCATGGGAGCATTAAATACATTTGGATCCACAAAAGGCATCCCACCGAAACTTTTGGAGGCCATTGCTCTTGTAGAGTCTGGACAACGTAGCGGCAGCGCCTCAACACCGTGGCCATGGACAATTAACGTTTCAGGAAAAGGATACACCTATTCTTCTAAGGCAGAGGCCATTAAAGCAGTACGCGCATTCCAAGCCAAAGGGTTTGATAGCATCGACGTTGGCATCATGCAAATTAACCTCAAACACCACCCTCATGCCTTTGCAACCCTCGAAGATGCGTTTGATCCAAAGAAAAATATTGCCTATGCGGCAAAATTCCTTCTGCGTCTTTATCTTAAACATGGCGCATGGCACACGGCTGTGAAGCACTATCACTCTGGAAATCCAACACTCGGAGCGAACTACCTTCAAAAAGTCCTCAAAGCTTGGTCAAAAACAAAGTTAGATAGTTTTGGATTTGGCCCTATGAATCTTGTACACACACGACCTTCTCATGAACAGGATCTTCCTGAACCCAAAAGTTTTCAAAGCACCGTAAAAACAGGCGAACAAAAAAATATCCCCATTTCCGTCAGTTTTGCCCCCATTAAACTTATTGGACATACGCCACAAAAAATTCAGGAAAAAGCAGCAACAATACCTCCTCAGAAGAAAAATGCCGGAGCAATTACGGGAAGTGGTATTTTCCCTCTCAACGTTCAATATCAAAAAAACCTCAAAAGAAAACAACAACGGGAAAAGGCGACTCCTCTCCTTCTTGTGGCAACAGATATCATGCCCTTCCATTAAAAAAGGCCCTCCACAAGGGAGAGCCTTTTTCCATCATCATAAACTGTACATTTATGCCGTTTTTTGGTTGAGTCCTTTTGCACTCAAGCGGACTTTGCCACGATCGTCAAATCCAACAACCTTAACATCAAGGGCTTGCCCCTGCTTCAAGACATCTGCAACCTTTTCAATACGTTCACCTGTAATTTCACTCACGTGAACAAGTCCTTCACGCTCGCCAAGAAACTTCACAAAAGCACCAAAATCTACGATCTTTGTCACAACACCATGGTAGACTTTACCCACTTCTGGTTCTTGAACAATGGCAGAAATCGCATTCATCGCGCTTTCCATAGATTCTGTAGACATTGCAGCAACAGTCACAACACCCTCATCATCAATATCAATTTTAACCTGATATTTTTCACACAATTCACGAATTACTTTACCACCAGGACCAATAAGATCACGAATTTTTTCCTTATTGATCTTAATGGTTTCCATCCTTGGTGCGTGATCGCTCACAGCTTCACGGGAAGATTGAATGGCTTTGTCCATTTGCTTAAGAATGTGCAAACGACCATCTTTGGCTTGCTTCAAGGCAATATCCATAATTTCCGCAGTGATGCTTGTGATTTTGAGGTCCATTTGAAGGGCCGTCACACCTTTTTCTGTTCCAGCCACTTTGAAATCCATATCGCCAAGGTGATCTTCATCACCAAGAATGTCGGAAAGAACCGCAAAATCCTTACCTTCTTTGATGAGCCCCATCGCAATACCTGCAACAGGACGCTCAAGAGGAACACCAGCATCCATCAAGGCAAGGGATGTACCGCAAACAGTTGCCATAGAGGAAGAGCCATTGGACTCTGTGATTTCAGAAACAACACGCATAGCGTAGGAGAATTTATCCTTTGAAGGGATAAGGGGATTAATCGCTCTCCACGCAAGGCGACCATGACCAATTTCCCGGCGTCCTGGCGCTCCCATACGTCCTGTTTCCCCCACAGAATAAGGGTTAAAGTTGTAATGGAGGAGGAAACGTTCTGTATACTCTCCGTCCAAGGAGTCAATACGCTGCTCATCAGAGGCTGTTCCAAGAGTTGCCACAACAAGGGCCTGGGTCTCACCACGTGTAAACAGAGCACTTCCATGAACACGAGGAAGTACAGCAACCTCATTTTCAATAGGACGCACCGTCACAAGATCACGACCATCAACACGTTTACCGTCCTTAAGTACAGATGTCCGTACAACATCCGCTTTCAGAAAATCAAGGGCACGACCGAAAGAAACAGCATCAAAAGTCTCAGCATATTTTTCTTTGGCTTCAGCTTTGATTGCATCAAGGGCTTCATAACGCTCCATCTTTGTTTTGATAGAGTATGCCTTTTGAATTGCCTTAGCATAATCTTTTTTGAGGGTTTTGAGCGCATCAAGGTAGCCCTGACTCTCTTCAACCTTTATAGGCTTTTTACCCACAGCTTTAGAAAGTTTATTGATCATTTTAATCACAGGTTGCATTTCCTTGTGACCAAAAACAACAGCACCTAACATGATGTCTTCTGGAAGTTCTTTGGCTTCTGATTCCACCATCAAAACGCCTTCTTCTGTACCCGCAACAACAAGATCAAGTTCAGAAACTTCACCAACACGTGGGTTAAGGGTATATTTCTTTCCATCATAACCAACACGAGCAGCAGCAATAGGTCCAAGATAAGGAAGACCAGAAATTGCAAGGGCCGCAGACGCTGCAATCATCGCAGGAACTTCTGTATCACTTTCTTGGTCATAGCTAAGTGTTGTACAAACAACTTGAACTTCATTAAAAAAGTTCTCTGGGAAAAGTGGGCGAATCGGACGATCAATCAAACGGGATGTGAGGGTTTCACGGTCCGATGGTTTTCCTTCTCGCTTCAAGTAACCCCCTGGAATCTTTCCAACCGCAAAAGTTTTTTCCAAGTAATTAATGGTCAGGGGGAAAAAATCCACACCTGCACCGGCTTCTTTCTTAGAACATACTGTTGCAAGAATAGTTGTTTCGCCATAGGTCACAACAACTGCGCCATCTGCTTGGCGGGCATATTTACCCGTCTCAATCGCAAGTGTTCGTCCCGCCCATTCCATTTCCTGACGGTGAACTTTGAAAAATGATGACATTTTAATTTCCTTTAAAGTAAAAAAGGGAGGACCTTTAAAAAGGCCTCCCTAAGCATTTATATATAATCGTATAACTTCACGCGTACGACGTACTTAGCGACGAATGCCAAGTTTTTGAATCACGTCAAAATAACGTGCTTCATTGTTTTTCTTGAGATAGTCAAGAAGGCGTCTACGCTTACCAACCATCATCAAAAGTCCACGACGGGAGTGAAAATCTTTTGCATGCACTTTCATGTGCTCTGTCATGTTCAAAATTCGCTCTGTTAAAATAGCGATTTGAACTTCTGGGGAACCTGTATCATTTGCAGCATTTGCAAATTGCTCAATCAAGGATTGCTTTTTCTCTTTTGTAATCGACATCGTAATCGTCCTTATTATGTAAATTTCATCATTCTTTTCGGTTTAAGCAAGCCATCCTCAAAGGATGCAAACCCAACCCACTCCCCATTTAGTCGAAGCTGAACAACGTCTCGGGATTCACCCTCACACCGAACATACTTCCCCATTATGAGGTTTTGATAATCTTCCAAAGTCACAGAAATAGCCAGGATGTCGTCCAGTCCAATACCAATAGGCTTTATGGGAAGAGAATCAGGAGCATTATGCACAAGTGACTCTAGATTTTCAAGGGTTATCGTCATTTCTTCACAGAACTGGCCAACGGCAACACGCCTTAGCTGACTGACATAACCAAGAGTTCCAAGAGCCTTTGCAATATCTTCTGCCAGACTTCTGACATAGGTCCCCGCAGAGCACACTACAGCAAAGGTGGCCTGTTTATTTGACACCCGCTCAAGCTTTAAAGAGGAGAGGAAAACCTTACGAGATTTGAGGACAACCTCCTCACCATCTCTTACACGATCACAGGCGCGCTTTCCATCGATTTTGATTGCGCTATAAATAGGGGGCGTTTGCTCAATCTCCCCTAAAAACTGAGGGAGCACCGAAAGAATATCTTTTTCAGCAGGGTAATGGGTTGATGTTTCAATCACATCTCCCTCCAAATCACCTGTGTCACGCCTTTCCCCAAAGGTCACCTCAAAACGGTACGCTTTTGTCGAAAAAGTCATGTAGTGCATTGTTTTAAGAGCTTCTCCCAAAGCAATGGGTAAAACTCCTGTTGCCAACGGATCAAGTGTCCCAGAAAATCCCGCTTTTTTTTGCCCAAGAAGACGTTTTATCTTTGAAAGGGCTGTGTTTGAGCTCATTCCATAGGGTTTATCGAGAAAAATCCATCCGTGATGCGTCAAAGTCTAATCACACTTCAATATACAGGAAAAAAATGGCGGGAGTGACGGGACTTGAACCCGCGGCCTCCTGCGTGACAGGCAGGCGCTCTAACCAACTGAGCTACACCCCCGAGGCCGATGCGCACTTTTGTGCGCGTAAAAAACTTATGATGGATTTTCGCATGAAAGTCAAGATTTTAAATTAAAAAAGGCTGAGAGAAAAATCTCAGCCTTTTCATCAATTCTAGCAAAAGAGAGTTTATTCAGCGTATGCATCTCCCCGAACCTGCACATTCTCCTCTTCTTCATTTTCATTTATGGTCATCTGAGAAAGATCACTTGCAGTATTTTTTTCTGTTGCGCGCCTCTTTTTTATTGCGCGTCTCTGGCGTTCTTTGGCATCAGCCAATTCAGCTGATACAGTAACAAAATTATACATCTCACCAGAG
>JBDHTO010000057.1:0-8144 GCA_039808665.1 Alphaproteobacteria bacterium
CAGGTGAGCTCCGCGATATCAATCCGCGCAGGCATACCCCACTTCTTCATGACCTCGTTTCTCAACAAAAAATTTTAAAATGGCATCTTGAACCCAGGAGGAATCGGAAGACCCTGTGTCACCTGCCCCATCTCTGAGGATGCGTACGCCTCAACTTTTGCACGGGCATCGTTAATGGCTGCAACAATGAGATCCTCAAGCATCTCCACATCGCTGGGATCCACCATTTTGGGATCAATCGTGATTTTTTTGACATCATACTTTCCGTTCATGGTCACCTGAACCATACCGGCACCAGAATTTCCCATGTGTTCAGAAGCTTCAAGCTTAGCCTGGACTTCTTGCATTTTTTGTTGCATTTTTTGGGCCTGTTGCATCAAGCCTTGCATATTTTTAAACATCTATTTCTCCATCTTTGGACTTTGAGATTCTTGGGACAAAAGCTCGATCGCTTCATCCAACGTCATCATTTCTTGAGTTTCTCCTCCAAGGCGTCTCAAGGCAACTTTACCTTCTTCGGCTTCTCTTTTTCCAACGACCAGAATGACTGGAACTTTTTGGAGGGAATGTTCACGAATCTTATAACTTATTTTTTCATTACGAAGATCCATTTCTGCGCGCATCCCTGCGGACCGGAGTTTCTCGTACACAGCATTTGCATAGGAATCCGCTTCCGAGGTGATCGGAGCGACAACAACCTGGAGAGGCGCCAACCACAACGGGAATTTCCCAGCGTAGTGCTCAATCAAAACACCGATAAAACGCTCCAAGGATCCGTAAATCGCACGGTGTAGCATCACGGGTCGATGACGTTTTCCATCTTCTCCGATGTATTCAGCATCCAATCGTTCAGGCAAGACAAAGTCCACCTGAAGCGTTCCACACTGCCAATCACGACCGAGCGCGTCGGTGAGCACAAACTCAAGCTTTGGACCATAAAACGCACCTTCTCCGGGGTTCAATGTATACTCAAGACCCGCCGCATTGGATGCTTCCATCAAAGCTTTTTCTGCTAAATCCCAAATCTCATCGGATCCCGCGCGCATCTCTGGTCGATCAGAGAATTTAATACGGATCTTGGTAAAGTCAAAGGCGGCGTAAACTTCCTTGAGGAGATCACAGAAAATTTTCGTCTCAGAGACAATTTGCTCCGGTGTACAAAAAATGTGCGCATCATCCTGCGTAAAAGCACGCACACGCATAATGCCGTGCATGGATCCTGAGGATTCATTACGGTGACAACTTCCAAATTCGGACATACGAAGGGGAAGATCACGATAACTCTTAAGACCTTGCTTAAAAATCTGAACGTGACAGGGACAGTTCATCGGTTTCACCGCAAGGGTTTTATCCTCATCCTCAACTGTGAACATATTGTCCCGAAATTTCTCCCAGTGACCAGAGGCCTCCCAAAGGGAGCGATCCACAAGCTGAGGTGTTTTCACCTCAACATAGCCATCACGATCGAGTTTCTTGCGCATAAATTGCTCAATTGCGCGATAAAGCGTCCATCCCTTGGGATGCCAGAAAACGGCCCCAACCGCCTCTTCCTGTTGATGAAAAAGACCAAGTTCAGGACCAATTTTACGATGATCACGCTTTTTTGCTTCTTCGATTTGATAAAGATACTGATCAAGCTGTTCCTGTGTTGCCCAGGCCGTGCCATAAATACGCTGCAACATCACATTTTTAGAGTCACCTCGCCAGTAAGCTCCTGCCAAAGAAAGAAGCTTAAAGGCCGTGCCAATACGCCCTGTCGAGGGCATATGGGGACCACGGCACAAATCCACAAATCCGCCCTGACGGTAGAGTGAAATGGTTTCCCCTGCGGGAAGATCACGGATAATTTCTGCTTTAAAATTCTCTCCCATGGATTCAAATAATTGAATCGCCTCATCGCGGTCCCACTCTTCACGGGAAACAGATTCATCACGCGCAATAATCTTGCGCATGTGCTCTTCGATTTTTGGTAAATCTTCGAGGCTCAAGGGTTCTTTCGGATAGATATCATAATAAAACCCGTTTTCAATCGCAGGACCAATTGTAATTTGTGTTTCTGGATATAGCTCTTTGATGGCTTCTGCAAAAACGTGAGCGACATCATGACGAATCACTTCAAGCCCTGCTTCTGTATCTCGTGTGACAATATTCAAGGATCCTGATGTAGGAATTGGCCTATGCAAATCCCAATCTTGCCCATTAAAAACAACAGACACAGCCTTCTTTGCAAGGGATTTTGATATCCCCTCAGCAATGACAAGGCCAGTCACGTCCCTTTCAAAACTTTTTATAGAACCATCTGGAAAAGTAATGTCAATCATCGTATTAATCTAGGTAACTAAGTATGTCTTCCTTACATAGCAGGAAATTAACAAAAAGGCTACTCTATGGCAAAGCTCTACTTCTATTATTCGGCAATGAATGCTGGAAAAACCACAACCCTTTTGCAATCAAGTTATAACTATCGTGAGCGGGGCATGGATACCTTGCTCTATGTACCCAAAGTTGATGTGCGTTACGGAAGCGGAAAAATCACATCCCGAATCGGTCTTGCAAGCGAAGCTGTCATTGTGGGGGAAGATTTTGACTTTTTCAAAGACATTCAACAACAAAAGCATGTCCTCCCTAAACTAGCCTGTATCCTTGTGGATGAAGCACAATTTTTAAAAAAAGCACAGGTTCTTCAACTTTGCAAAGTAGCCGATGAATTACGAATTCCCGTCCTGACCTATGGTATTCGCACAGATTTTAGAGGGGAAACATTTGAAGGGAGCCAAGCACTTTTGGCGCTCGCAGAGGAACTTGCTGAAATTAAAACGATCTGCCACTGCGGTCGCAAGGCGACTATGAATATTCGTGTCGACGATTCAGGCAAAAGACTCACTGAAGGTGAGCAAGTCCAGGTCGGGGGAAATGAACGCTATATTTCCGTATGCCGAAGACACTTTTTTTAAGAGCATCTAATTTTAAGTGGATGGGTGCTGTGGTTAATTATTTTGACGCTGACGAAGATTCATTTTCTGGCATAGCCGTAATGGAAATAAGGCGCAGCGTCTTTGCAGCCTCCCCCTCTTTATACACTTTAAGGTTCGTAAGCTTAGAAACCATTTCATAAGATCCATAATTTACACGAAACTCATGAATCACACCTTGATCTGAAAAAATCTGAACAACCTTGTAATCTGGAATGTCATCTGAGCTTTCCGAGGTAAAGACACTCATTTCCGCTCGCCATAATTTATCCGCTTTGTACAGGCTTTTGTCTGAAGAGATTACTTCTCGCTTCTTTGTATCTACAGGGGCGATAATAGCGTGAATCCGTACGGCTTCGCGTACATCGTTGCTTCCGTCGAAAACGTACGCCTTCACCATCTCAAAATTCTTCCCCTTGATCCCAAGAGCCTTTGAAAGAAGCATTTTCAGGTGTGTGATAGGAAAAACAGATCCATGGGGAAGATTAATCGTTTGGGCCTCAGGATTTTCATACACCACAGTACCAGGACCATCCACACTGACAAGACGCCCACGGCCACCGATTTCTTCTTCGACCTCACCGTCACGCATGGCCTGAGCTGTGAATTCATAGCTCATTCCATCATCACCTTCGCAGGTATTAAGGATTGTGGATGTTACACTACTCCCATCACTTGCTTCCCCAACACTCTCAGCTTCGCGCAAAAAGGATGTCTGCTTCGTAATCCAGTTACTATCGACGCGCACCATCTGAAAACTCATTTTACCGCGCGCGCCCATGTATTGATCATCCATATCTCCAGAAGCACCCTTGATGGGAACAAACTCTACGGAATACTCCGCCTCATGGGATACCGGTTGAGAAAGATTAGAGAGCGATTTTTTCGAGGTTTCTTCACCCGCCTTAACACTGTCTTTTGATGATGACGCTGGTGTCGCGACGGCCTCAACAGAATCGAAAGAAATGCTCTTTGGATCAATCTGCGCAACGTCTTTTGTGAGCTCAAGCGCCTGAATAGGCACAGGAGGTATGGGAGGTGCCTCTGCAAAACAAGGAGAAAAAGCTAAAAGAATAAAAAGGCAACGCACAGAAATCATAGACAAAAAATCGTTATAAACATGGGTTCATCATATATTGCGGCCATCGACTTTTCATTGTGGATTTTTCTTTTTTGGAAAACTTCCAAAGGATGTTGCACAAAAAGCACGCTCCCAAACCTTGCGATTTTGATAAAAAGCATTCTATTGTTAAGACAACAAACATTTTTTAGATATGTCACTATGCTCAAAATTTCCTTTGAATCCTTTCAAATTCCAAAAAAAGGCGCTCTTGCCGTTGCACTTTCCAGCAAACTCAGCCTGGGCAAGGACGCAAAATCTGTTGACAAGGCCACCCATGGTCAAATTCAGTCTTATCTTGAAAGAAAAAATAGCAAAGACAAGCTGGAAGGACCTGAAGTTGTCACCCATGCCCCTGGAATAGGCGATGTCTCAAAAATTATTATTTTCGCTCCGCAAGAAAATCTTGTTGAACTGGGAGGAAAAGTCGCAGGCGCGCTTCTCTCAGAAAAGCAAGCCTCAATCTCCCTCGAGGGATGGAGTGCAAAAGACGCGGCACAGCTTGCTTTTGGCATAGGACTTCGCACATGGAAATTTGATAAATACCTCACCAAAGAAGATGATCGTCGCAAACTTAAGTCCATCACCATTATGGTTGACAATCCAAAAGAGGCAGAAAAAGCATACACGGAATATGCAAACATTCTGGAGGGCGTCAATCTTACGAAGGAAGTTGTCAGCGAGCCTGCCAATGTCATTTACCCAGAGAGCTTGGCGAAGATTGCAAAAACACTCGGCAAGCATGGTGTCAAAGTGGAAATTTTTACACAAAAAGAGCTTCACAAAAAGGGTTTTAACGCCATGGTGGGCGTCGCTCAGGGAAGCGTCAACGAAGCACGGCTTGTTGTCCTTCAGTGGAATGGTGGAAAGAAATCGGATAAACCCGTTTGCATTGTTGGAAAAGGCGTTACGTTTGACTCAGGCGGCATATCCATTAAACCTTCAAGCAAGATGGAGGAGATGAAATGGGATATGGGTGGATCCGGTGTCGTTTTGGGCCTCCTTAAGGCCATTGCACTCAATAAAGTTAAGGCGAATGTTGTCGGTATCATGGGGCTTGTGGAAAACATGCCCTCTGGATCGGCACAACGCCCCGGTGACATTGTCACATCCCTCTCTGGAAAAACCATTGAGGTTATCAATACGGACGCTGAAGGGCGCCTTGTTCTTGCTGATTGCCTCTGGTATGCACAGGATCGATTTAAACCAAAAGCGATGGTCGATTTAGCCACACTCACCGGCGCTGTTATCGTTGCCCTTGGGTATCGTTATGCAGGTCTTTTTAGCAACGATCCAAAACTCCTCAAGCAAATAGAATCCTCTAGTAAAAAGGTAGGAGAAAAAGTTTGGAATCTCCCCCTTGACGAGGAGTTTGCCAAAGCCCTCAAAGCGGATCAGGCTGACATCAAAAACTCTGACTATGGTGTGGGCGCTGGAACTATCACAGCAGCCCAATTCCTTGAGTGTTTTGTCAACGATACTCCCTGGGTTCACTTAGATATCGCAGGCACAGCTTGGGCTAGCAAATCGTCTTCATCCTTCGAAAAAGGGGCAACAGCCTTTGGTGTGAGGTTGCTGTATCAATGGATTGAAGAAAACTATACACACTAAACATCTCAAACAACGTTCATCCTTGACAAGACGTGCAAAATTCGTGTAGATAGGAGGAACATTTAGGTTTATTACGTCATTTTATTGGAATTCACATGACAAAAATTATTGCAGCAAAGCATAAAATTGATCGCCGCCTTGGCGTGAACCTCTGGGGTCGCCCAAAGAGCCCGGTTAACACACGTAGCTATGGACCAGGACAACATGGTCAACAACGTGGAAAAATTTCCGACTATGGTATTCAGCTCCGCGCAAAGCAAAAGCTTAAGGGATACTATGGATCCATTAGTGAAGGACAGTTCCGTCGTATTTATCAAGAAGCCGCACGTCGTCGTGGTGACACATCTGAAAACATGATTGAGCTTTTGGAGCGTCGCTTGGATGCTGTTATTTACCGCATGAAATTTGCAACGACAGTTTTCGGCGCACGTCAGCTTGTAAGTCACGGTCACGTGAAAGTAAACGGAAAACGTGTTAACGTTGGCTCTTATGTTCTTTGTGATGGTGATGAGATTACAGTGACATCACGCCTTGCTGAGAACCCACACACAATGGCTTCCATGAGCTCCTCTGAGCGCGATGTTCCAGATTACATCGAAGTTGATCACAAGAAGATGAGCGGAAAGTTCATTCGCGGTCCACATCTTGCGGATGTTCCTTACCCTGTTCAAATGGAACCTAACCTCGTTGTTGAGTTTTATTCACGTTAATTTTTCTTTCAAATTTGCTATAGTGAGCCCAGGTTTTTCTGGGCTCTTTTTTTATGTTTTCTAAGATTATCGGCCATACACATACACTTAAAACCCTCATAAAACAGTATGAAATGGGTTCACTTCCCCCGACACAATTGTGGATAGGACCCGAGGGGATTGGAAAATGTACTGCCGCAAAAGCTCTTACCTCCTCTATCTTGGAAGAGAGCTCATCACTCCGCCCTGCAAAATCTTTTGTCGACAAGGAGACCCATCCAAACCTTTTTATCCTGAGACCACTTGAGGACAAAAAAGAAATATCCGCAGAGCAAGCAAAATCTCTTCTCCCCTTTCTCAACACAACACCACTTTATGGTGGATGGAGGGTTGTTATTGTCGATGCCGTAGATCAACTCAACAGACAAGCCGGAAATGCCTTGCTCAAGGTTTTTGAAGAACCACCAAAGCAAACATTGATTATTCTCATCTGTCATCAGGTAGGGAAAGTTCTTCCGACAATTCTTTCGCGCACTATAAAAATCCCCTTTCACCCCCTACTCCAAGAGGAGATGACAAAACACTTCCAGGAATCATCAAAAGAGATCTTAGACATTGCGGAAGGGCGACCTGGACTTGCAAAGGCCCTACTCTCCCTCGACATATCTTCTCTCTTTCAACACACCGGAAAGGGCTTATTTCTAGGCCTTCAAAAAAACTACAGCGGGTTGCAGCAGCATCTGGCGGCATTTGATGACACCACACAAAAGCAACTTCTTGAACTCCTTCCCTACTTTTTCAGACGCATTCTCAATGCCCCTACAACGCCTGTAAGTGAGGGCATTCGAAAACTGCTCAGCCTTCAGTCACATGCACAGTGGATGGATGGGTATATGGCCTTTGAAAAATACGCTTTCATCGCGTCGCAAGCCTATATCCCTGTAAAAGATATTCTCTACAGCAGTTTTTTGCTATTATCGAACCCACATTTGGCCACCCAAACAGATCTTCACAAACTTTAAAGATATAAAAAGCGATGAAAAAAAATTACTACGTCACAAGTCCCATCTATTACGTCAATGATGTCCCTCACATTGGACACGCCTACACAACTCTTGCCTGTGATATGCTTGCTCGATTCCATAGACAAGATGGTTATGACGTCACATTTCTTACGGGAACCGACGAACATGGTCAAAAAGTAGAAAAATCGTCCATCGCAAAAGGTATCCCTCCTAAGGATTTTGTGGACCAAGTATCCCAAACATTTCGTGATCTTTTCACTCTCCTTGGAACATCGCATACAGTTTTTGCCCGCACGAGCCAGCCTGAACATTATAAGGCCGCTCAAGAGATATGGAACCGTTTGATGGACAATGGCGATATTTACCTTGGTGAATATTCCGGGTGGTATGCTGTACGTGACGAAGCTTTTTACGGAGAAGATGAAATTGTAGACGGGAAAGCCCCGACAGGTGCCCCCGTTGAATACGTCACGGAATCCAGTTATTTCTTCCGTCTTTCAAAATACCAAGAACCCCTTCTCGACTATTTTGAAAAACACCCCGATTTTATCCTTCCTGAAAGTCGTCGTAACGAAGTCATCAGTTTTGTCAAATCCGGTTTGCGCGATCTTTCCATTTCCCGCACATCCATTACATGGGGTGTTCCTGTTCCCAACGATCCAAAGCATGTTATGTATGTGTGGCTTGACGCGCTTACCATTTACCTGAGCGGTATCGGTTTTCCTGA
>JBDHTO010000058.1:0-8111 GCA_039808665.1 Alphaproteobacteria bacterium
GTGTGGTCCGACCGTTTATGATTTTGCCCACATTGGTAACGCGCGTCCTGTGATCGTTTTTGATGTGCTTTTTCGTTTGCTGCAAAACTTATACCCAAAAGTCACCTATGTCAGAAATATCACGGATGTGGACGACAAAATTAATGCTGCAGCCAAAGCATCGGGTGAATCTATTTACGAGATTACAAAGCGTACAACCGACGCCTATCACGAGGATATGAGGGCACTTTTCGCACTTTCTCCAACCCTTGAGCCCCGGGCAACAGAGCATATTCAAGAGATGCTCGATATGATCAAAATACTTATTCAAAAAGGATTTGCTTATGAAGCGGAGGGGCATGTCCTTTTTAGGCGAAAATCCTTTCAAAAATATGGACATCTTTCAAGGCGTACACTCGATGATATGATTCACGGTGCACGTGTTGAAGTGGCTCCTTACAAGGAAGATCCCGCAGATTTTGTTTTGTGGAAACCATCAAAGGAAGATGAACCAGGATGGGCAAGTGATTATGGATATGGCCGTCCCGGCTGGCATATTGAATGCTCTGCCATGAGCAAAAAATATCTCTCTGAAGAGTTTGATATTCATGGGGGTGGTGTTGATCTTGTCTTCCCTCATCATGAAAATGAAATTGCGCAAAGTTGTGCCGCCCACGATACAGAAATCATGGCCAAATATTGGCTTCATAATGGTCATTTGATGGTGGGTGGAGCCAAGATGTCCAAATCTCTGGGCAATTTTTTGACTGTACGTGATCTTCTTCAGAACTATCAGGGTGAAGTCATTCGTTTTGCCTTTCTTCAAACCCATTACAGGCAACCCCTTGATTTTCATGATGATACGTTGACCCATGCAAAATCTGTGTTGGATCGTTTTTATTTGGCCCTTTCAGAAGTGGAAGAAATACCGGACACATCTCCAAACCCATCTGTGATGGAGGCCATTTCGGATGATCTCAATACACCTCTTGCAATGAGTTATCTTTTTGAGCTTTTGAATCAGTATCACAAGAGTAAAGATGCGCACATTCTTGGCCAGATAAAGGCTTCTGGTGATCTCCTTGGACTTTTTCAGCAAGCTCCCAAAACATATCTATGCGGTCAATTGGATGAGGCTTGCATTCAGGCAATGATTGAAAAACGTGCCAATGCTAAAAAGAATCGAGATTTTGCTCTTGCCGATCAAATTCGCTCGGAGTTAGAGGGGATGGGGATTATCCTAGAAGATCTTCCCACAGGCACCCGTTGGCGAAAGTCTTAAAACGCTTCTTCTAGATTCTTTTTTGCGCCTTTGATAGTCTGAGGTTAGGACATCCTTTAATTTTCCTTTCTCCTATGTTGACAACAAAAATTGCAAAAGATTCTATTCCTCTTAAGGTTCGCAGAAAAAAACCATCAAAAATAGAATCCCTTCTTATCAATGAGTATGGAGATGACGCTGTTTTTCCTGTGCGTACGGGTACAGGGGCTGTGCAATACATATCTTTACCCCTTAAGGAGGCGAGTTTTTATGGAACACTTTCAAAAAAACTCACGCCTGGACATTATCATTTTGAAAAGGAATCCGATGATTTTGTTAAAGGTGCGGCGCAGAGTTTTATGTTGGGTGCTTATTCCTTTAACGCCTTCAAAACATCAAAGCAAAAACCTCATGTGGAAATTTCTGTGTCCAAAGGGGTTCAAGATGCTGTGACGCCTGTTGTGGAGGCGACGTATCTTGTGCGAGACCTGATTAATATGCCTGCAAATGCTTTGGGACCCAAGGAATTTGAGGAAAAAGTTCGCAGTACCCTTAAACCATTTTCCGTGAAAATAACCAGTGTTGAGGGAGAAAAACTTCAAAAGGAATATCCCCTCGTTCACCTTGTGGGGCAGGGGGCAGAGGAGAAGCGCACGCCTCGCTTTTTGACGATTGAAAGCAAGCCCAGGAGTGCAAAAAAGCACGTTGCTCTTGTGGGGAAGGGCGTTTGTTTCGACTCCGGGGGGCTGAATCTTAAAAATGATACGGGTATGTATTATATGAAAAAGGATATGGGGGGAGCAGCGCTTATGCTGGGTCTTGCCTACCTCCTTCTTCTCAAAAAAACAAATTTATCCTTTACCCTTTATCTCCCCCTTGTTGAAAATGCTATTGGTTCAAAAGCGATGCGTCCTCTCGATATTGTGAAAAGCAGAAAAGGACTCACCGTTGAGATTGGTAATACGGATGCAGAAGGAAGATTAATCCTTGCCGATGCTTTGGCACGTGCGTGTGAAGATAAGCCACACCTTGTGATTGATGCGGCAACACTGACGGGTGCGGCGCGTATAGCCCTTGGGACAGAAGTTCCAGCCTTTTTTACGAATACGCCCTGGGTAAGTGAAGCCTTTCTACAAGCGGGGGAAAGCGAAGACGATCCATCCTGGCAACTGCCCCTTTATCAGCCTTACCGGGATCAACTGAAATCCCTGCACGCAGATATCAAAAACATTGGAAACGGTGGTTATGGTGGAGCGATTACGGCGGCTCTTTTTCTCGAAGCTTTTATCGATCACACATGTCCATGGCTTCATTTTGATTTTATGGGATGGAATCTCAGATCGACACATACGGGACCCGAAGGAGGGGAAGCCATGGGGCTACGTTCCATGTATCAATTGCTGTGTCAGTTCCTTGAGTCTCATCGGAATTAACGCGTCCAATTCTTCAAAATTTATCAATGATTACCCGTTTGTTAAGGTTTTTGTTTTAAGCTAGACTCTTATACGAGCTAGGTTTTTAAAGAGGTTACAGGGCTATGTCCAAAACACATACAATTACAATAATTAAGGGCGATGGAATTGGTCCCGAGGTTACAAATGCTACCCAAAAAATTATCAACGCCACAGGTGTAAAGATTAATTGGGAAGAGTGTGAAGCGGGTGCGCAAGTTTTTAAAAAGGGTCTTGCCACGGGTGTGCCCAAGGAAACCATTGATTCCATTGCGCGCAACAAAATCGCCCTCAAAGGACCACTTGAAACACCCGTTGGATTTGGTGAAAAAAGTGCAAACGTCACCCTTCGCAAGCTTTTTGAGACCTATGGCAATATTCGCCCTATCCGGGAGATTCCTGGGGTTCCTTCTCCTTACTCTGGGCGCAATCTTGATTTTGTAATTGTCAGGGAAAATGTGGAAGATCTTTATGCTGGGATTGAACACATGCAAAGTCCTGGTGTGGCTCAGTGTTTGAAGGTCATTTCCCATAAGGGATCTGAAAAAATTATTCGCCTTGCCTTTGAATTTGCCCGTTCTGAGGGGCGGAAAAAGGTGCACTGTGCAACCAAAGCAAACATCATGAAGCTCACAGAAGGGATGATGAAACGTACCTTTGAAGCGGTTGCTAAGGATTATCCTGATATTGAGGCTCAGCACATTATTGTAGATAACTGTGCCCATATGATGGCAAAACAACCGGAAATGTTTGATGTGATCGTGACCACAAACATGAATGGTGACATTCTCAGTGATCTGGGCTCTGCGCTTATTGGCGGTCTCGGTTTTGCACCGGGTGCGAACATTGGCGATAATATGGCTATTTTTGAGGCAGTTCATGGATCTGCGCCTAAATACGCGGGAACCAATCAAATTAACCCCACAGCGGTGCTTCTTTCAGGTGTGATGATGCTTCGCTATATTGGTGAGTTCGAGGCCGCAAATAGCATTGAGCAGGCACTTTATTGCACGATTGCGCGGGATGGTTTTGTGACCCGGGATGTGAAGATTGCTGGGAAAGATCCTGTCTCAACAACAACATTCACAGATCAAATTATCAAAAACCTTGGGCAAAAATATAATGATGAAGTGCGCCCCTATAAACCAATTGGCAAAGTCCATGTTACAGATAGTCCTGTGACGGTTAAACCAACAACGCGTCAAGTTGTGGGTGTGGATGTGTTTATGGAAACCTCTCGTGCTATGAACGAATTTGGTCCTCATCTTGAAAAAATTGCGGACAAGCATGACCTTAAGCTTAAGCTTATCTCGAATCGTGGTGTTAAAGTGTATCCCGTTGATCATGGTCTTGTTCCTGATATGACCGATGTGGCCCGCTGTCGCTTCGTTCCCAAAGATGGTGGAGATCTTAAAAACACCGCCCTTCATGGACTTTTGACGGATATTGAAAAAACAGATTGCTGGATGCACATTGAAAAGCTTCAAAAGTTTGATGATGCTCTTGCGTTTACAAAAGCGCACGGTGAGGATTAATTTTACCCCATTAATAAATGGGTAATCTTTATGCCCTAGAGTAGGATGAGGACCGTCTTATTCTGGGGTATTTTTATATGCGTACTTACGCCCTTTTTCTTGTGATGAGCTTTTTGGCGACATCTGCTATTGCGAAGTGTTTTGACTCTGTGGAGGCTCAACCTCAACCCGTAAAGGCCGAGGATGTTGCTCCCAAAACTCCTCCAGCACCCGTGCCGAACGATCCTGCTGGACCTAAATATACGGTTGCTGGGGCGGCAGATCCTGGGGGGCCTAAATATAGTGTGACGTCTGTTTCTGGGGCAAAAACGCCTTCCTCAAAAGCTGCAAAAAACTCCAAGGAAATAAAAGTTGTGCACAGCGGGTGCCCAAGGGAGATTGATGGTGCCCAGGTGAAGGATATTTTCAAGGGATTTAGCTACACAGAGTATGTGGAGGCTGCGAAACAAGGAAATGACCCTATTGCAGGGCCGTATGCCAAGGTTTATAGCCAGTATAAGGGAAAAAGTGGTGTTTATTATGACATTTATGCTATTGCCCATGACGAAGATGAGATGGACATGTCCAAAATTGTTAATATGGATAAGTTAGAAGCAGGAAAGCTTCAGCTTCTCGATAAGGTCGGCGGTTGTGTGTACTATTCCGAAATTCCTCCAGAGGAAACGGAGGGAGAAAATGAAGATGAGCACGAAGAAGTAATTTTTCTTTTCGTCCAGTCAGATGCTCAAAAACCGATGATTTCAAAGGGCGCTGTTGCCGCAGGTGTGACAGAAGAAGCGTTGAAAAAAATTTCTTCCGGAAAAGATGATGCCGCAAAAGATGAGGAAAGTGACGACAAAGAAGAAGATGATGCGGATAAAGAAGACAAAGATGAAGATGAGCAAGACAATAAAAGCAAAAAAGATAAAGATTCAGCTCCTGTAGATGCAAAGGATGATAACGATGACGAGGGGGATTTTGATTTTAGTGGGGGCCCTTCTTCAGATGAGGATGGCGGGGATGACGACGAGGAGGAGTAAGGGGCATATTGCGTAAAAGTCAAAACGCACCTTAAGCTTATTCTTGACAGAGGTCTACTTATCCTCTATAAAAGTGCAAAAGTATTATCATTTCTAGAATTAAAGGTGCAGCTATGACACGCCGTTGTATGGCGACTGGTAAAACAGTCATGACAGGAAATAATGTAAGCCACGCGAATAACAAAACACGCCGTCGCTTTCTTCCCAATCTTCAATGGAAGAGCCTTCTTTCAGAGATTATGGGTCAAACATATCGCTTGCGCCTTTCCACAAACGCAATCCGCACGATCGAATTTCATGGCGGGTTGGATGAGTTTTTGATGCGTAGTCATGACTCCAGTCTTGATGGAAAAGTTCTCAAACTTAAAAAGCTTATTAAGTCACGCAAAGAAGCTGCGTAAGCTTTTTTAAAGAAAGGGGCCCCTGGTGATTCCAGGGGTTTTTTTATATGGACACACTGATTCTTGGCTCTCTTCAAAGATTGAGCGCGTCTTTTCCCTCAGAAATCGTGCTGCTGCTAGAGCTTCTTGCTTGCTGTCTTTTTTTGTTACTGAGCCTTCGGTTTTTTGGAAAATATGGTCTGATGACTTTTGTGGTTGTGGGATTTCTTGCAAGTAACATCCAGGTTCTCCATCAATCAGCCTTCTTCTTTCTCAAAGAACCCGTGGCCCTTGGGACGGTTCTTTTTTCTTTGACATACATTGCCACAGATATGCTCACGGAACATTTTGGTTTTTCTGCTGCAAAAAAAGCCATTGGCCTGAGTATTTTTGCACAAGTGATGTTCGTAACGGTGATGATGATAACCCTTTTGTATCGTCCTTCGAGCCATGAAACGCGGGTTGTGTGTCAGTCTATGGAAATTTTATTTTTACCTGCGCCAAGGCTTTTTGTGGCGAGTTTGCTATCTTATGGACTCAGCCAGTTGTTGGATGTGTGGGTGTTTGAGCGGATCAGGATTAAAACCCATGATCGTCATCTTTGGATGCGTTCTTTTGCCTCGACGTTTGTTTCAGGGTTTGTGGATAATGCCATTTTTTCCACATTGGCGTGGGTTGTGTTTAATCCAGCTCCTGTTTCATGGAATGCCTTATTTTGGACGTATATTCTTGGGACCTACGCCATTAGGGTAATCATTTCGTTTATTTCCGTGCCTATGATGTATGGAAGTTACTTGATAAAAAACAAAGAACATCATTTTTAAAGAAGTTTATTTTTTATATATCCTAGATGCGTGTGCTTAAATCCATCTGGGTATTTAAGGCCAAAACCTAAGGCTCTATCGAAACCTATATGCGCTGTCCAAATGACAGAGATGAAGTTCCACTCTGTCCGAGATGTAAGAAAACAAATACCCAAAAGGAGTAGAGGGGCCGCATAACTATGTGTCATGTTGTAGAGTGTTGCACCAACTTTATTTCCAGCAAGGTATCCCAAGATTCCTATATCTGGGGCTAAGAAAAGAAGAAAAAACAAGCCCCACTGATGAGGAGTAACCTCTTGATAGTATATGAGGGAGGCGAGAAAAACAAAAACCCCCTCCGCGCGTAAAATGATTTTGACACGATCTGTAGCTTGGAGGTTCTTGTTGTTAATCTGCTTAGTAAATCTCATTGGTGGAGCCAATTTCTTCGCCACTATCAGAGCTTAAAATAGAGCACGCATTAATGTATATAAAAAAGAAATTTCTTTAAGTGAAGCTTCTTTTTTAGGGTGTGGTTTCTTTCCTTTTCTCCATAAATCTTCTCAGAATCTGTAAGGAAACGAGGGGGAGAAATGTGATTATCGCCAATTTTTTGCTTCCTGTCAGTAGAAGGTGAATAAAGATCGCAGCTTCTGCGATATAAACCTTTTTGTGCAAGGTCTTCCACTTTTTAAAGGAGAGTTTTTTGATGGAGTATTGATTACTTGTGATGGCGAGAATGAAAAAAATCGGAAACCCAATGAATAAGACAGGAATGATGCCGGGGTGCAAAAGATATTGCCATTTTCCATCAAGGACGCGCTTGATAAGAAAACAGAGGATGTGAATTGATGCATAAGAAAAGGCCGCAACGCCAAGCTGTCGTCTATACCGGTTGAGTTTGATCATCCAAAGGTAAGGGCGAATTTTGATAATAGGGTTGAGAGCGAGCGTGACCACTAAAAAACCAAAAGCAAAATATCCCGCGTAGGGAAGGATAATTTCCCATGTGCGATAATCGTATGCCAAGGTCAAGGTCATGAGGATAAAAACAAGGTGGGATGCTATCCACGCGATTCTGGTGTCCGTTAGCCATACTTTCGGAGAAGGGGAATTTGAAGGCGTTTTATGAGGGATTGCGGGGTTTGTCATGATGTTTTCAATTTTTGTTTAAGCTAGGGGTGTTGAGCGATAACAGGCTTGACTCGCTGAAGGATATTTTTGATCGTTAAGTTATTTGGTAATAGACTTCATGAATAGAGTCTATTTTTTGGTCCTTAGCGGTCAAAATGGCAATAACATGAAACGTGCCAGCCTTTTCGCTGGTAAGTGTGTACTCAATCGTGCATTTTTTGTCACAGGCAGAGGGGATGATCTCTTTTGGATGGATGCTCCAAGTTCCCGCAAAGTTTCGTACCGAGAGAAGTTGTCCTTCAAGCTCCGAAGCTTGATGAGTCAGAATTTGCCCGTTGGCAGTTTTCCTAAACTCTGGAGAAAAGAGATTTTCTATGATGGAAGGATAGTCTTTTGAGGCGTGACTTCCATAGTCACTCTGGAACTCATTATACCGTATGGCTAGACTTTCTATAGACATCAGAGGATTTTCTTATGATAGCGAAGATCTGGCGGAGAGAGAGGGATTCGAACCCTCGATACGTTTTACCGTATACACGATTTCCAATC
>JBDHTO010000059.1:0-7835 GCA_039808665.1 Alphaproteobacteria bacterium
CACACATTCGCGGGAAAGATCGGCGGCCTCTTGATTATACTCCATCAAAAGATTATTAAAATCTCTCCAATCTTCTCCCTTCATCTTATGAAAAGGTGTATTGGGTGAAGAAAAATGAAACCGTCGCTGAGATATTTCAGATGTTGCCCCCTGAGAAGGTTCCTCATCCTCTGACTCACTCCCAGATAAATTTTGGACCATGGAAAGTCCAAGCCCTTCCAAAAGTTCATCCACAGGAATAATCCTAGGCGCCTTAATGGCTTGTGTTCCAACATCCTCAGAATCAGCAGAAAATATGGAAGATGAAGTGGCAAGCATAAAGCATAGGGAGAGTGAGGTTATGGAAAAACGTGTCATGAATTCAAAAATACAGTAAGGTTTGAAGTTCCCTCTTATATGGTTGCGCAAAAACCAAAGATCAAGGTTTTTTTATTTTAATATTTTCCTTTATACGCCCTTCAAACTCGCTATAATGGCCACAAAATCATCAAAAATATATCTCCCATGGACTATACCCAAGCAAAATCGTGGCCCTTTCTCGAAGCAAAAAAAATTCTGGAGCGTATTGCTGGCAAAACACCCTCCAAAGGCTATGTTTTGTTTGAAACAGGATATGGACCGTCGGGGCTTCCTCATATTGGGACCTTTGGTGAAGTTCTCCGTACAACCATGGTTCGTCATGCATTTTCTAAACTTTCAGATATTCCCACACGCCTTTTTTGTTTTTCAGATGATTTGGATGGTCTTCGAAAGGTCCCTGATAATGTCCCCAATCGTGAGATGCTTGCCAAACATCTTGGAAAGCCCTTAACACGTATTCCTGATCCCTTTGAACAATATGAGAGTTTTGGCCATCACAATAATGCCATGCTTTGCAGATTTCTTGATTCTTTTGGATTTGAGTACGAATTTCAAAGTGCGAGCGAGCATTATAAAAGCGGTCGTTTTGATGAGACACTTCTCCTTGTTCTCGAGCACTATGACGCCATTATGGATGTGATGTTGCCAAGTCTTCGGGAAGAACGTCAGCAAACCTATAGCCCCTTTCTTCCCATCTGTCCAAACACGGGGCAAGTTCTTCAAGTTCCCCTCATTCGCCGCGATATCAAATCCGGCACAATTACCTACGCTGATCCTGAAACTGGTAAATATGTTGAAACACCTGTCACAGGTGGTGCCTGCAAGCTTCAATGGAAAGTGGATTGGGCTATGCGTTGGCGTGCCTTTGACGTGGATTATGAGATGAGCGGAAAGGATCTCATTGATTCCGTTAAGCTTTCCACCCGTATTTGCAGCATTCTTGGCGGGACTCCTCCCATCAATCTCACTTATGAGCTTTTCCTTGACGAACAGGGGCAAAAGATTTCTAAATCCAAGGGTAATGGCCTCACGATCGATGAGTGGTTAAGTTATGCCCCCCAGGAAAGTCTTGCCTACTACATGTATCAGTCTCCACAAAAAGCGAAGCGTCTTTATTTCGATGTGATCCCAAAGCACACGGATGAATATCTTACTCAGCTTGACAAATATGATACCCAAGAATGGCAACTACAAATCGACAATCCCATCTATCATATGCATCAAGGTGTTAAGCCAGATATCCGTGTCCCCCTTAGCTTTAACCTCCTTTTAAACCTCGCTTCTGTTGTCAACTGCAGCGATCCAGAGATTCTTTGGGGATTTGTCAGTAAATATCAAAAGGGAACAAGTAAGGATACTCACCCCTTTCTTGGAAAACTTATCGAATTCGCTGTGCGCTATTATCATGATTTTGTCCTCCCCCACAAAAAATACAGGACACCCAGCGATATGGAGCGCCTAGCCCTTCAAGAGTTAATGGAAGAAATTCAAAAACTTGGAAGTGGTCATGACGAGCAGGCTTATCAAGCTATCGTTTTTGAAGTCGGAAAAAAACATCCCTACCCAGAGCTAAGGTCCTGGTTTGGGACTCTTTATGAAGTCCTTCTTGGGCAACATGAAGGGCCAAGATTTGGTTCTTTCATCGCCGTTTATGGTGCGGATGAAACCGTTCGATTGATCAAAGAGAAACTTGCCTAAGAACAAAAACAAGAAGACAATATAAAAAAGGGTCCATTTAGTAACATCATGTCTGTATTTGCCACAAAAAAACTTTCCTCAAAGGGTGATCTCTTTGCTGCTCTTGATATCGGAACGTGTAAGGTCACTTGCGCTATTGCCACACCTGATGTGAGGGAAACAACTTCTATGCGTCTTTTGGGGCTTGGCCAACAAAGTGCACGTGGCCTTAAATCAGGCATGATCACCGATATGGATGCCCTTGAAGATTCGATTCTCAACGCTGTTCACACCGCAGAACAAAATGCAGAACGTACCATTGGGTCTCTTTATGTCAGCCTTCCTGCGAATGTTATACAGTCTCATATTTTTCAAGTTGAGATTCCCCTTTCGGGAGAAGCCGTTAACCTACAGCACATTCGGCAACTTCTCACCCTGGGTAAACATGCTCAAGAATACAGACAATCTCAAATTATCCACGCCCTTCCCATTGGTTACGCCATTGATGATCAACAAGGTGTGAAGGATCCCAAGGGCATGTTTGGAGAAAGACTCAGGGCACAAATCCACGTCCTCTCTGCCCCCACAACACTTCTTAAAAATATTGCATCATGTATTGGTCGCTGCCACTTGGATGTCAGTGGTTTCGTTGTATCCTCCTATGCATCCGGTCTTGCCACACTTGTAGATGATGAGCTTGAGCTTGGCGTGACCGTCATCGACATTGGGGGAGGAAGCACGACAATTGCTTCCTTTGTTGAGGGTGCTCTTGTCTACCTTGGAAGTATTCCCGTGGGTGGAACACATATCACCAATGACCTGGCACGGGGCCTTTCTACACCTGTGAGTCAAGCTGAACGCCTTAAAACTCTTTACGGGTCGGTTTTTCCCATCAGCCTTGACGACAAGGAACAAATTTTGGTGCCCCAACTTGGCGAAGAACATGCCGCCCCTCATCAAGTTCCAAAATCCTTTTTCACAGGCATTATTCGCGCACGTGTAGAGGAAATTTTTGAGCTTACACAACAAAAAATTCAATCTTCTGGTATGGGTGATCTGATTCAGCAACGTATTGTCATTACAGGTGGCGCAAGCCAACTCCCCGGCCTTGTGGAGTTTGTGAGTCAAACCTGGAATAAACCTGTTCGCCTGGGGCAACCCCTTGGAATAAGCGGAGAAGAGCTTTCTAAAAATCCAAGCTTTTCAACTATTGCAGGACTTCTTCACTACGCCTCCCGTGACGAACGCAGCCGAGAAATGCAGCTTCCCCCTCAAGATGGTCATTTTTGGCAACGCGTATTGTCCTGGTTTAGAGCCGGATAAGAATTCTTCACCGAACTTTAATAAAATCCGTGTTAACATGACCCAACTGTTTTTTTGATTGTACGAAAAATGACACAGCAAAAAGTTGTTGGAATTTTTGGCGGCGGTGGGTTTCTTGGACACGCTGTTGTCCGACGTCTTGCGAAAAAGGGACACCTTATTAAGGTAGGTTCCAGAAATCCTGAAAGCCACAAAGATCTCAAAACATCTGCCGCAGTGGGGCAAATCCAACTTTTGCATGCAGACATACGCGATGATACATCCGTTCAAAACTTTGTCGACGGCTGCGACGTTGTTATTAATTTGGTGGGTATTCTCTTTGAAAAGAAAAAACAAACCTTTGATAATCTCCACATCAAGGGCGTAGAAAGAATTGCAAAAGCTTGCACCCACGCCAATGTCGATCAATTGATTCACATCTCAGCACTTCTTAATCACCCGCACAAACAATCAAAATACGCCATGACTAAGGAGAGTGCAGAAGACCTCATTAAAAAAGCATTTAAAAATGTCTCTATCCTCAGGCCCTCTCTCATTTACGGACCGGATGATCATTTTTTCAATACGTTTGCAAAGATAGCGGAAATTTCTCCCATTCTTCCTGTTTTTAAAAAGGGAAAAACATTATTTCAGCCCGTTTATGTTGATGATGTCGCAAAGGCTATTGAAGTTATGATTGATCAACGGATCAAAGCTCAAGTTTACGAACTTGCGGGCCCTCAAACCTATACCTTTGAAGATCTTCTTGAGCTTCTTCTTGACATTAAAAACATCAAAAGAGCCATCGTCAAATGCCCCACATTTATTGGTTGGATAATCAGTCTAGCCTCCAAGGCTTTGCCAACACCGCTTCTCACCTTTGATCAGTTGCGCATGCTTGATATTGATAGTGTCCCCAACAAAAAGGCGAAAACCTTTGAAACTTTGGGGATTCACCCCCGCTCCCTCGAAGAAGTCTTACCGACCTATCTAAAAAAAGAATAAGGGAAACATAACCAAAGACTTCTCCCTTGAATTTATGGAATCATTCCTTTATCAATAACATATCGTGCGCCCTTAGCTCAGCTGGATAGAGCGTCGGCCTTCTAAGCCGCAGGTCGGAGGTTCGAATCCTCCAGGGCGCGCCACCTTATTTTAGGGAGACCTATGCGCGTTCTCTTTATTTCTTCTTCACGCCTTGGCGATGCTGTTTTAAGCATGTCTGTTCTCCATCACCTCGAAAAGAAATACCCGAACCTCTCTGTCACTGTGGTCAGTGGTGCTCTTCCCGCCCCCCTTTTTACAAGCATCCCTTTTTGCAAAGAACATTACATTCTGGAAAAGAAAAAATTCTCCCGCCACTGGTTTGACCTTTGGAAGTATTTCAAGGATGAATCTTTTGACCTTGTAATTGATCTGCGTGGGTCTATTGTTTCATTCTTTTTTAAGGCAAAGAAACGAATGATATGGCGTAGCTCCATTTTGCCAAAGAGTCATCAAGTCGAGAGATTTTCCAAGCTTTTGGAACTTGAACGCCCTTCCTGCCCCAAATTGTGGTTGGATCCGGAATCTCTGGAGAAAACAAAAAAGCATTTTAAACATGAGTTTTTAGCCGTCTCTCCCGCAGCCAATTGGATCGGAAAACAGTGGCCAAGTGAGAGATTTAATCTTCTCCTGAAGGAATTCCAAAAACAGCATCCATCCGTTCATATCATCCTTTTTGCCGCACCCCATGAAAAAGAGATTGTTGAAAAAGCGTCAAAGGGACTACAAAACACACAAAGTGTTCTGACTCCTGATTTAAGATATGTTACGGCTGCACTCTCTCGCGCAAAAGCTTTCGTCGGAAATGATTCCGGACTGATGCATATGGCCGCAGCCCTTGGCATTCCTTCCATTGGGATTTTTGGGCCCAGTGACGATGGACGGTATGGACCTTATGGAAAAGATCATACGGTCGTTCGAAAAAAATCATTAAAAGACATCGAATCCCTCGAAGGGTTTTCTTACAGCGCTCCACATTGCTATATGGATGATATCCAGGTTAGCGATGTCTTGCCTCACCTCCTTAACCTATGGAGAGACCATCATGATGAAACTCTACACATGGCCGACGTCACCCTTCGGCGCAAAAGTTAAAGCTGTTATTGGCGCACTCGACCTTTGGAATAAGTTTGAGATAAAGCTTTATCACCCGTGGCAAGATGATCATGAACTGCGTGCATTGAACCCCCTTAATAAAATTCCTGTTCTGATTTTGGAGGATGGATCTGCACTCTACGACTCACCTGTCATTTGTGAGTATTTGAATGACTTCCAACATGGTGATCTCATCCCAACTGAAAGAAAATTCGATATCCTGCGTATTCAAGCACTTTGTGATGGCATTTTGGATGCGGGCGTGGGTATGCGTTATGAACATACCATCCGCCCCACACATTTAAGGAGTCAGGACTGGAGCCACCGTCAAGAGATGGCTATTTCAGAAGGACTTAAAGCTTTGTCCAAGGAAAATTTTAGCACCTCCATTGATCTTGGCATTATTTCTACGGTGATTACACTGTTATACATAAAGCTACGTCAGTCACACCTTTACGAAAATGCGCCAGATAATCTCAAGAATCTGGTGATAACATGGGAGAAAAATCCCATTTTTGAAAAGGCACAACCCATTGATAACCTTCCACTTCCCAGCAATCTTTTAACCCTCAAACAATAGGACAACACATATGATCAAAAAAATTATTGCCCTCACCATGCTTTCTGGATCTCTCTTGGCCATGGATGCAGATGTCTCCACCTCTGATGCTCTACAAACAAAACCTGGACTCCATTATGTTTTTCCAGGAGACAACGTACAATTTGCATCACTGAGCCCAGAAAACCAAGAAATAGCACAGGCACTTATCGATACGGCAAATACTCGACAAAAAGAATCCTTTGGTGAAACAGGTATCAGCATCGGCAATATCTTTCCGAAGCAGATCAACCGGATTAAAGAAGGGAATCCTTGGCATGCCGTCTTAGCCTCCACCATTCTTGAAGTGGAAGAGGTAACCCAGGCCCTTATCGTTTTCGGACAATTCCCAACAACAACCTACGTCCAGGATCTTGAATCACACCGTGCACTTCATGCAGCTTTTAAAGACATGGACCTTGTCACCGATGACATCGTCGATAGCAAACACGTCGCAGTCAAAGGTGAAGGTCTTGCCACATTCTTATGGGCATTCGCGGATGGTGTTTCAACAGAAAGAAAACAACAAATCATACAAAGCACCCTGGAGATGGCGAGAAACCTTGCCTCAGAAAAAAAACCACTTCCTGATTATGGGCTCCAAGCGCGGGACCTTTTTGTCTTAGTTCACCCAGACGATCCAATTTCTTCGGTTTTTCTTTCCCTGGAGTTTCTTGAGACAGAGGGCCCCTGGGACATGTTTTATGGAAAACCTCGCACTGCATTTATGTACCCACTTACAGAGACTTTTTCTGTATCAGCATCTGTCGCAGAAGCCGTTTTAGCTGACTCAGAAGGTGCCGAAGAAGGTGTGGATGGTGTTGCAACGCTCCCCCATACAAGATCATCTTCGTCTGATGCATCCCCAACAGGTAATAGCGGAGAATAAGGAGAGAAACTCTTGCAAACATACGCTGACTTTGCTATAACACCTCTAAGTCTATGAATTAGGGAGCCATGTTATGGCAAAGTCAGCAATTACAAAAATTAAACTCCTGAGCTCTGCTGATACAGGTTACTTTTACGTTACAAAGAAAAATCCACGTAAAAAGCCTGAGAAACTCAAGCTCAAGAAGTATGATCCTGTTGTGCGTAAGCACGTTGAGTTTGTAGAAACAAAAATTAAGTAGTTTCTTCTTCAACGGATAAAAAAATAGGCCCGCGTCATGCGGGCTTTTTTCATGGAAACTTTTTACTCAAAAAACTATGCCGCCATCCGCAGCTTACCTTCCTTGAGATAAACCTGGCGATTCATCTTTTTGGCAAGTTCCATATTATGGGTCGCAATCAATGCCGCAACGCCTATATCCTTGGCGAGTTTTTTTAATTCCTCAAACACAATATCTGAGGTATGGGGATCAAGGTTTCCTGTCGGCTCATCTGCAATCAAAATCTTGGGTGCATTGGCAAGCGCACGGGCAATCGCCACACGTTGCTGCTCTCCTCCTGATAATTTAAGCGGGCGATGATGAAACCTGTGATCAAGCTTCAAAATAGAGAGGAGATGCTTAGCACGTTCCGCGGATTCTTTTTTTGATTTTCCTGCAATAATCATCGGCATCATAACATTTTCAAGAGCCGAAAATTCCGGCTGAAGATGATGAAATTGATAAACGAATCCTGCATACTGGCGCCGCAACATGGTACGACGAGCATCAGATGCTTTTGATGCCTCCTCCCCGCCCATATACACAACCCCACTTTTGGGCGACTCAAGAAGGCCTGCGATCTGAAGAAGTGTACTTTTCCCGGCACCACT
>JBDHTO010000060.1:0-7524 GCA_039808665.1 Alphaproteobacteria bacterium
TAATCATCACCCATTTTGAGGGCAGCGATGAAGGCGCTTTGTGGAATTTCGACATTTCCAAATTGGCGCATACGTTTTTTACCCTCTTTTTGCTTATCCAACAACTTTCGTTTACGGGAAATGTCTCCGCCATAACACTTCGCAGTCACGTCCTTACGCATCGCAGAAACGGTTTCACGGGCAATGACTTTACCGCCAATAGCCGCTTGCACCGCAATTTTAAAGAGCTGGCGTGGAATAAGATCCTTAAGACGTGTACAAAGATGGCGACCACGAGATTCCGCACGTGTGCGATGCACCATCATGGAAAGGGCATCCACGGGATCACCATTTACAAGAATGCTCACTTTGACAAGGTCTTCTTCGCGGTAATCATCCAATTGATAATCAAAACTTGCATAACCACGACTGATAGATTTAAGGCGGTCATAAAAGTCAAAGACAACTTCGTTCAAAGGCAGCTTATAAACAACCATGGCACGATTACCGGCATAGGTGAGATCAACCTGTTCCCCTCGCCTCTCTGAACAAAGAGAAAGAATGGGCCCAAGATACTCATCCGGAACCAAAATGGTCGCCTTAATCCAGGGTTCTTCGATGTATTTGATTTTCATGATATCCGGCATATCCGCGGGATTGTGCATTTCAATCATGGTGCCATTTGTCAGGTGTACACGATAAACAACACTTGGCGCTGTTGTAATAAGATCAAGGTCAAATTCGCGCTCTAATCGTTCTTGGATAATCTCAAGATGAAGAAGCCCCAAAAAACCACAACGAAAACCATAACCAAGAGCCGCAGAACTTTCTGCTTCGAAATGAAAGCTCGCATCATTCAGTTGAAGTTTTTGAAGACTTTCTCGAAGCTTTTCAAAATCCGCCGCATCCACAGGGAAAAGACCACAAAAAACCACAGGAACAGAAGGTTTAAAACCAGAAAGAGGTGCTACACAAGGGCGTTTTTCTTCGGTGATGGTATCACCCACCTTACAATCGGCCACATGCTTAATGCTTGCCGTGATAAAGCCAAGCTCACCGGGGTGAAGGGCATCGATCATCACCTGCTTTGGCGTAAAGTATCCCACACGATCAATCTCGTAGGAGGCGCCCGTTGCCATCATTTTAATTTTTGCGCCCTTTTTGAGAATGCCTTCCTTCACACGCACAAGAATCATGACTCCCAAATAAGGGTCATACCAGCTATCGACCAGCATGGCTTGGAGGGGCTTTGAGGAATCCCCCGTGGGGGCAGGCAATCTTTGGACAATGGCTTCAAGCACATCTTGGATACCAATCCCTGTTTTTGCAGAAATCATCACGGCGTCACTGGCATCTAAACCAATCACATCCTCAATCTGTTGCTGAACACGTTCTGGTTCCGCGGCAGGCAGGTCAATTTTGTTGAGAACAGGAATAATTTCATGATTGGCATCGATTGCCTGATAAACGTTCGCAAGAGTTTGTGCCTCAACACCTTGGCTTGCGTCCACCACAAGAAGCGAACCTTCACACGCCGCAAGGGAACGACTCACCTCATAGGCAAAGTCTACATGCCCGGGGGTATCCATCAAGTTCAGCTGATAGGTTTGTCCATCTTTTGCTTTATAATAAAGACGCACAGTCTGTGCCTTAATCGTAATACCACGCTCACGCTCAATATCCATGGAATCAAGAAGTTGCGCTTTCATATCTCGGGATTCAATGGCACCGCAATACTCGATCAAACGATCGGCGAGTGTGGATTTACCATGATCAATATGGGCAATAATCGAAAAATTTCGAATGGATGAGAGAGAGTATGTTGTCATTGACGTAGCTTTCCGCCTGTTTCTTTTTCAATAAGTGTAGTGACACAATTCATGAGCTGTGTGAGATTTTCATCCTGAAGGGTTTCTTCTTCGGGTTGAAACGTCACACTCAAGGCCACAGATTTTTTATCCCTGAGTGCGTCTTCCTTAAACTCCTCAAAAATATCAAAAATGCGTACATCTTCGAGGGTGACCATTTTTGGAAATCCCTGCTGACGTGGCAGCTTATTCCAAAGGGTTTGGGCAATTTTCCCCGCTTCAAAGGTTTTATCCACAACAAAAGCAAAATCCTTCACAACGGGTTGAAGGGATGAAAGCTCTTTGATAGCGGTGCGTTTTTGTTTTTGAGGAAGGTTTTCAACAAAGACTTCGAATCCCGCAACCTTGGCTTCGATATCAAAATGTTTCAAAATCATCGGATGTAACGTCCCGAAATAGGCAAGAACACGATTCCCCTGTTTGACTGCACCACTTTGACCAGGATGAAAATAAGAAGGCACTTCACGAGTCACTTGAATATTTTTTTCTTCAATTCCTGAGGCACGTAAAATACGGAAAAGACTATCTCTCGCGTCTAGGCTGTTTGCCTGTTTCTCTGGAGTATTCCATGTCGCTTGATTCACAATGCCAACCTGAAGAGCCGCCACCATTAAGGATTGATAGTCCTTGTGGTTTTTTCCAAATACATTACCGACTTCAAAGAAAGAAGCCCCTTCCCGACCCTTCGCAAGGTTCGAAGATGCGGTTTGAAGAAGCGTTGACATAAGCGTCGGACGCATGGTTGTCAGATCCTGGGAGATCGGATTTTCAATATGAATCAGATGATCCCTGGATGTAAAAAGACTTGCTGATTTCTCATCCAAAAAGGAAAAGGTCATGGTTTCATGAAATCCATGATTTGCAAGAACCTTTGCGACAATGGTCTCCGGCGAAAGTGTTCTCTCTAACAACGGTTTCAAGGGAAGTGACAAGGATTCAATACTATCAACACCTCGTATGCGTACAATTTCCTCAACAAGATCGGCCTCCCCCTCAACATCACTGCGCCAACTGGGGACAACCACATCCAAAGATTTCCCAGATCTAATATCAGCTTCAAAGCCGAGGTATCGAAGAATCTTCTCTCCCTCAGCCAAAGGTATATCCTCTCCTGTAAGCTTTTGGAGGGTGGATTGAGAGAGTGAGACTTTTCTTGGTTCATAGGAAGATGAAATCACGGATGTTGTGCCATGCACTGTTCCGCCGCATAGCTCAACAATCATAGCAAGTGCGCACTGGCTGCCAAGCTCAATAACAGATGGATCAATCCCGCGTTCAAATCGCATTCTTGAATCGGAAATCAGATTCAACGCCTGGCCCGTTGTAGCAATCGTCACGGGATTAAACCATGCCGATTCTAACAAAACGTTTTCTGTCTGATCATCAACACTTGTTCGCTTTCCGCCCATGATGCCTGCAAGGGAAATAATACCCATATCATCACAAATGACAAGCATCCCCTCATCCAGTGCATAGGTTTTATCGTCCAAGGCTTCAAAGGATTCCCCTTTTTGAGAAAGCCTCAATCGCATATCCCCTTTGACCTTATCCGCATCAAAGACATGCAAAGGACGACCCAGATCGAAACACAAGTAATTCGTCACATCCACAAGTGCAGAGATAGAACGCACACCAAATCCAGAAAGCGCTTGCTTTATCCAGGAGGGGCTTTGAGCATTTTTCACACCTTCGATACGGGTGAGATAAAAGGAATAACAATCCCCTGACGCATCATTAAAAACTTGAGGTGAAGGTTTTGAGTCCTGCTGGACTTTAGGAGTTGCATAGGGTTCCAGCGTGACTTTTTTTCCGTGATAAGAAAAATAAGCATAAAGATCCCGCGCAATACCATAAAGTGCAAAACAATCCGCCCGATTCGGTGTGATGGAAATATCAAAAATGACATCACTCAGGCCTAAAACCTTTGGCAAAAGTTCACCCGGTTTTGCGCTACTGTCAACGTCCATAATCCCGTCTTCTGGACCATAAACAGAGACGTCTAAAAGAAGCTCTTCCGCAGAGCAAAGCATCCCCTGACTTTCAACACCACGCACTTTCCCAAGTTTAAGGGGTTGTCCCGTAGAAGGAATCACAACCCCCACACGGGCCAAAGCAACATTCATTCCTGCGCGGGCATTTTTACCCCCGCAAACGATATTCAAAATTTCAGTCCCTGTATTCACCTGACACACCTGAAGTCGATCCGCATCCGGATGTTTTTCAGCATGATCAATATGAGCTACAATAAAGTCTTTGAGCCGGGATCCTTCGTCAATGACATCCTCAACCTCAAGCCCAATGGAGACAAGAGCGTTTTCGACGTCACCTTTTGTGTAGTCACCTTTGAGGTGCTTTCGAAGAAGGTTTAGGGAAAATTTCATATCATAAACAAAGTCAAGACGTACGTTACATAAGTCATAGCAAATTTTCTATGGCTTATGTAAGTGTATCGTTACTAGGCGAGCTTTTCTTAGATTTTTACCTTAAGAAGCAAGCTCAAAAATAGCGTCAACCTCAACACATGCCCCAAGGGGTAGAGACGTGACTCCCACAGCGGCACGGGCATGTTTCCCAGGCTCCCCCAACACTTCCGCAATAAGATCCGAGGCACCATTAATAATTTTGGGATGATCCGTATAGGACGGTACTGCCGCCACAAAACCACCCAGTCGCACACAACCCACAACCTTCGACCAATCATTCTCCACATATCCGTAAAGAATCGTCAAAATATTAAGCGCACAAACGCCAGCAGCTTCAAAGGCTTGGTCAAAAGAGACACCCTCCCCAACAATTCCGTGATGGAGGATTTTGCCTTCTTTTAGGGGAAGTTGGCCTGAAATATAAAGAAGATTTCCCGCTTGTTTACAGGGGATATAGTTTGCAACTGCTTTTGGCGCGGGGGGAAGAATGATCCCCTTTTTAATAAGCGCTGCTTCTGTAAAAAAGGGATCCACCATGATTTATGCAGCCTCGTCCTTAAGTTTTTTCTCAAGCCAGTGAATAGTATAGTCACCCTTGCGGATATCTTTGTCTGCCACAAGTTTTTGGTGAAGAGGGATCGTTGTAGAAATGCCATCGATTACGAATTCCTTTAACGCTCGATTAACACGATTCAGACACTCCTCGCGGGTATCACCATAAATCACAAGCTTTGCTACCAAACTATCGTAATGGGGCGGAACTGTGTATCCGTGATAAAGATGGCTATCCACACGCACACCAAGGCCACCCGGCGCATGGAATCCTGTGACTCGGCCAGGGCTTGGGATAAAGGTGGTCGCATCCTCAGCATTAATACGACACTCTACAGCGTGCCCTTTAAACTTCACGTCATCTTGCGTAAAGGTAAGTTTTTCACCCGCTGCAACACGAATTTGCTCCTTAACAAGATCAACGCCTGTAATCATTTCTGTAATAGGGTGCTCAACCTGAATACGGGTATTCATCTCGATAAAGAAAAATTCACCATTCTCATAGAGAAACTCAAGAGTTCCAACACCACGGTAACCCATTTTAGACATGGCGATATTGACAAGCTCTCCAAGTTTTTGACGCTCCGATGCGTTTAAACCTGGCGAAGGAGCTTCTTCCCAAACTTTTTGATGGCGCCTTTGAAGGGAGCAATCACGTTCCCCCAAATGGATAGCATTACCGTGTGTATCGCAAAGGACCTGAACCTCAATATGTCGTGGTTTGCCAAGGTAGCGCTCCATATACACAGAATCGTTGCCAAAGTTAGCCTTGGCTTCGATTTTTGCAAGACGAAGCCCTTGAAGAAGCTCTTCATCATTCGTTGCCACCTTCATTCCCTTACCACCTCCACCGCTTGTGGCCTTGATTAAAATGGGATAGCCGATGGTCTTTGAAAGCTTGAGGGCTTCTTCATCATTATCGACAGAGCCATCTGAACCCGGAACGACGGGAATACCAAGATCAATCATCGTTTTTTTTGCAGAGATCTTGTCACCCATAATATTGATATGGTAAGGCGTTGGACCAATAAAAGTCATACCATGCTCCTCAACCATCGCGGCAAAGGTCTCATTTTCGGAAAGAAAGCCAACACCGGGGTGAATCGCGTCAGCACCCGTAATTTCAGCAGCGCTAATAATCGCTGGCATATTGAGATAGCTTCCCTTGGATGCCGGACCACCAATACAAACGCTTTCATCAGCAAGACGAACATGCATGGAGTCATTATCTGCGGTTGAGTGAACAGCCACCGTTTGAATACCAAGCTCTCTGCATGCACGAAGGATACGAAGGGCAATTTCACCACGGTTAGCGATAAGAATTTTTTTAAACATGAGTTTCCTCGATCTCGATAAAAAACTTATTCGATGGTCAAAAGTGGCTCATCAAATTCGACAGGTGATCCATCGGAAACCAGAATTTCCTTAATCACACCGGATTGTGAGGCCTTGATAGGATTCATCACCTTCATAGCCTCAATAATCAAAAGAGTTTGCCCCGCATTCACACGGTCACCAACCTTAACATAAGCTGCGGCTCCTGGCTCTGGTGAAAGATAAGCCGTACCCACCATAGGAGAGCGAACTGCATGACCCGATACGACGGTTTTCGCAGCACCTGATTCTTTGGGATGAGGAACAGACGGTGCATGTGCTGTAGGAGAAACTGCCTGAGGCAAGGGCGCAGCCGCCATAACAGCTTGAACAGGCGCAGACTTCACAACACGAATGCGGCATCCTTGATCTTCGTACTCAATTTCGCTGAGTCCTGTTTCATTAAGAATTTCAGCAAGTTGTTTGACAGCAGAACCATCAATGCTGAATTTTGAATCTTTTGCGCTCATATGTTTCCTCTGTGTTGATGCGAAGGGATTCTCCGCGGCAAAAAGTGTCATTTAGTTTTTTTTATCACAATTTATGTCTTTTTTGACTATGCTAAAGCCAGTTTGTGACATTTTTATGTGCTGAAGTGTACGCAAACATCTTTAAAAAACCAAGGAGAAAAGTGACATGTCCGGATATGATAACCCCATGCAAACAGATGGCTTTGAATTTATTGAATTTGCGAGCCCACATCCAAAAGAACTCGATGAAATCTTCAAAAATCTTGGTTTTACTCCTATTGCCAAGCATAAATCAAAGGATGTGACACTCTATAGGCAGGGTGAAATTAATTTTATCCTCAACAATGAACCAGGATCCCATGCCCATTACTTCACAAAGGATCATGGCCCTGCAGCTGTTGCTATGGCATTCCGTGTGAAGGATGCGAAAACTGCCCATGCGCGTGCCTTATCCCTTGGGGCAAAGGATGGATCCCACGCCGTCGGCAATAATGAAATGAACATTCCCGCCATTTTGGGCATCGGAAATAGTTTGCTCTATTTTGTCGATACCTATGGCGATAAGACCATTTATGAAACGGATTTTATTCCATTCCCAGGCGTAGACCAACACCCCAAGGGTCTTGGGATGCAGCTCATTGATCACCTGACACACAACGTATACAAGGGAAGATTACAGCTTTGGCATGATTTCTATCAACGCATCTTTAACTTCCGGGAGCAGCGTTACTTTGACATCAAAGGCGAGCGCACAGGACTTTTCAGTCGCGCCATGATTTCCCCTTGTGGAAAAATTCGTATCCCCATTAATGAATCACAAGACAGCATTTCCCAAATCGCTGAATATCTTGATGAGTA
>JBDHTO010000061.1:0-7435 GCA_039808665.1 Alphaproteobacteria bacterium
GGACGCATAGACGCAAACGCCATGCTTTTTATCATTGTATTGACATAAGGTCCCGCCAACCCATCCCTTGGGGCCAAAACCAACAGCGTAGAGGGGGGTAGTATCCTCGGGTACAGGAATTTCTCTTAAATCAAGAGGAGTAGGGGCGGGAAGGTTGTGAGTTCCAGAAGGATGGGAGAGTTTTAGTTTAAGAAGAGCGATATCGTACTGATAGGGAGTGTCGTGTGCACCTAAATGGTTTGGATGACAAAAGCTCTCAACAACCGTTAAGAGCGTATTTGCGGAGGATGTATCAAGGGATAAATACAAAATGAGCTCTGGATGGATGCTTTGGAAATATTGGAATTTCTCAACGGTATGGGCGCTTGTTGTGGCATAGTAATTTCCCTTTGTATCTTGGCCAAAATAATGGGCAGAACTAAAGGAGATATAATCAAGATCCGTTTCGAAGAAGCTACGACCTTGGACTAGTAAATGCCCGACAGATTGAAATTCAACACGATGTGTTGCGGCTTTTTCAAAACTTTCCACATCTAACATGGAATCACAAAATGAATCAGCGCACACTCCATTGGATATTGTTCGAAGGAGTAAAAATATGAAAAATGTAGTGTGTTGATAACGCAAAGATAGAAAAGAGCCCGGTATTTGATTAGTCATGAAATATTCAAACCTTTTAGATTAATCCATGCATGTATCAACAGATATCATAAATCTATACAAAATAGTCTTGTAATGAAGGGAGAAATCATCGCTGTAATTTTTGTTAACTTTTTTTAAATAAATTCGTGAGAGCATGAAAACATAATGTTTGGACCTTAATCATTAAGGAGTTTATTGATGCTTAAAATTATGTCTCTTTTGAGTCTTGTTGTTTTTGGACTGAGCCTCGCGCCGACGGATGCGGATGCATCTAGTCGTTCTCGTTCGTCTAGTCGTTCTAGCCCCTCTCGTGCAGATTTGCTTTCTTCCTATAGTGATGATGAAGATTCCTCTGAAGAAGAGGAAGTGAAACCAAAAAAGCGTGCGGCATCTCCATCAAGAGGACGTACAGCGACACGGACTACAGCGGCAGAGCGTTCAAGTTCGAGGTCTTCTTCAAGAGAAAGATCCGCTTCCCCATCAAGAGGACGTGCGGCATCCCCTTCAAGAAGTACACGTGAGGCGTCTCCTGCGCGGAGTTCACATGCTACGGAACATAGCCGTCATGGATCGGGTGAAACAGCAAGAGCTGTAGGTGATACAGTTGGAGGATTGGCAAGCCTTGGTGCAGGATTTCTCCAACAACGTAGTGCGAATGCCAGAAGTGATAAAAGAGACGCAGCGCGTGAGCGTCAGGCAGAGTTAAGGCGTGCGGAAGAGCAAAAACGTCGTGATCAAGAACGGGAAGACCGTATTCGTGAAGATCAGCTTCGTCGTGAGGATGAGCAAAGGCGTCGTGAGGAAGAACGCGAAGAGCGTAAGGCTGCATTAGAGGCCGAAAAAGCCGCTAAGGAAAAAAAGAAGAAGGCAGAACAAGAACGTCTTGAACGAGAAAAAGCTGCAAATGATCCAGCTGCTAAAAGAGCAGCAGCAAAAGCTGCTGAAGCTGAAGCTTGTCAAACAGTGGTAGAGGAGATGGATCCAAGCTCACTTGGTGACGTTGAGGGAGCAAAAGAGGTGTTGGCTCTCATGAAAGAGGCTGGCTGTAAGAGTCCACTTGCGAAAAAGCCTATTGAAACAGCTGTTTGCGAGGCATTCGAAAACGGGGATACTGGTGGTAAGCTTGCAGCGAATGCACCTGGTGCAATGAAATGTGCAGCAGATTATAAAAGAAAAACAGGTGAGGTGCTTATTCTTTCAGGAACAGGTCTAAGTAAAGTCTACTATACAAAAGATGCTGCTGAAGAAGAGGGTATTGGTCCCAAGAAAGAAGAAGCTCCTGCGCCTAAGGCAAAGGCTAAATCTAAAGCAAAAGCTAAGCCTGTTGATGAAGAAGAGGAAGATGAGGAGGAAGAGGAAGAAGAAGCTCCCGCTCCTAAAAAAGGAAAGGCAAAGGCAAAGCCAGCTCCAAAAGCAAAGGCTAAACCTAAAGCAAAAGCTAAGCCTGTTGATGAAGAAGAGGAAGAAGATGTAGATGAGGAGGAAGAGGAAGAAGAAGCTCCAGCTCCTAAGGCTAAGGCCAAGCCTAAAGCTGCACCAGCAGCGAGCGGTGGATGTACCCAAAGAAATGCCTTTGGAGACTGTATAAACTAGAAGTGCATTAACCCAACATCGTCCAGAAACGATGAAGGAGTGAAGGATGAAGTCGAAGGACGAGGTGGATGTGTTCCTCCTCGTCCTCTCTTTTTATAATAGCGCCCACACTATAACACCATGCAAGGACATCACCACGGCTTGCGGGAATGGTGACGGAGATTTCCGGGATGCTTTCTTTAAGTTTTTGATCAAGGAGGGATTTGAGCTCATTTACTCCTTCCCCTGTGATTGCAGAAAGAGGGAGGGTGTGTTGTTGAAGCGTTGCTTTATTCTTTATGACTTCAGTAACTTCTTCGTGGAGAAGGTCGATCTTATTCCACACTTCAATGACTTTACCTTGATCAAAGGCGTCGCCAAGTCCTAATTCTTGTAACACCTGGGTAACATCATCCTTTTGAAGCTCTGAATCTTCATGATGAATGTCTCTGACATGGAGAATAATATCTGCATGAATGACTTCTTCCAACGTAGCTCGAAAGGCTGCGATAAGCGTTGTGGGAAGATTGGAGATAAAACCCACTGTGTCCGATAGAATCACAACCATACCGGAGGGAAGTTTAAGTTGACGTGCTGTGGGGTCAAGGGTTGCAAAAAGGAGGTTTTCCGCAAAAACATCTGCGTTTGTGAGAAGGTTAAAGAGGGTTGATTTCCCAGCGTTAGTATAGCCTACAAGAGCAACAATAGGGTAGGGAACACGCATGCGAGCGCCCCGTTGGAGGCGTCTTGTCTTAACGGTTTTTTCCAGTTCTTTTTTAATTTTTAAAATGCGATCATCGATCATGCGTCGGTCAAGCTCAATTTGAGATTCACCTGGTCCCCCAATAAATCCAAATCCACCACGCTGACGTTCAAGGTGTGTCCAGGATCTGACCAGTCGACTGCGCTGGTACTGCAGTGCGGCAAGTTCCACCTGGAGGGAGCCCTCCTTTGTATGAGCGCGTTCTCCAAAAATTTCCAAAATCAGACCTGTGCGATCGATAACTTTTGTTTTCCATTTTCGCTCCAGGTTTCTCTGTTGTACCGGAGAGAGTGGATGGTCAATTACAACGAGGGCCACGTTCATAGAGGAGAAAAGACCGTGGAGCTCTTCTACAAGACCAGATCCGATAAGTGTTGCTGGAGAATAGTTGCTTAAGTGAACTTCTTGAGAGCCAACAATGTCCAAATGAATCGCAAGAGCTAGTCCCATGGCTTCCTCAAGTTGGGCTTGTTGCGAGCGAATTGTATGATCATGCCTTTCCTTAAGGCGTGGGCAAAGCACAAAAGCCTTTGTGGGTTCTTTTCTGAGATCGATTGTTTTTTTCGCCAATGTGTTGGGGCGCTTAGGGTTAGTCTTGAGTCCTTTTTAGCACAAGAATGGGAAACGCATGTGGAATTCTTTTTCTTGAAACACCTTTAACACTTGTTCTTGCGAAAAAATAAACTATGTCATATAATGCAACACATGTTTGGGCATCTGCCCCGGAAAGGAGTTGATTTTAGTGGAAGTAAATGTTCGTGATAATAACGTAGAGCAAGCTTTGCGTGCGCTTAAGAAAAAGATGCAGCGTGAAGGTATCTACCGTGAGATGAAGCTTCGTAGGCACTACGAAAAGCCTTCAATCAAAAAAGCACGTGAACAAGCTGAATCCATTCGACGCCACCGCAAGCTAATGCGTAAAAAGGCTGATCGCGACGGTTATTAGGCTTTTTTCAAAAGAAATAAAAAAACCCCAGAAGTTTTTCTGGGGTTTTTTTATGGGAATACGTCAATATCCTCTTTTTATCCGTATCCCGAAATTTATCTTTCAACCCTTAAAAATTTTTCCATTTTTAAACTTTTGTTAACGACCTGTTTACTTTTTCCCCTCTATTCTGAGCTCAAGGATGGTTGATTTTTTGTAATAAAAAACTAATTCGTGAGTTAGTAGAAGAAAGGTGGAGGATTGATGATGCGGGTATTTTCAGGATTTTATGTAACAGCAGTGGCAATAAGTTGTGTTGTAACGCTTGCCTTTGCGCGTGTGGGGGCGGCGGATGTTTCACCCTCTCCTTATTCCAAGGAAGTCGAGCAAGCAAGGGAAAGGGCGATCGTTGACGCAAAGCTTAAGGAAAACACTAATCCTGGCGAAGGTGCTTTGATGGAGGGTGGTTTTTCTGATGATTCGGGCTGGGAGGAAAATTATACAGACCCTGTGGCGGCCAATGTTCGTGGTGCAAGCAAAGAGGAAGCCTCAAAACCTATCGATAAGAATACGCGGCAAGCTCAGAAGGTTGTTGACGATGCCTTAAAGGTTGCCGGTGCTTTTGATCGAATGGATAGGGAGCGGGCTGAATCTGTAACGGAGGCGGCTGGATCTCCTGACAATAAGGTAGAACTTGCGGCATCCATGCAGGATGATAAGGGGCACGGAATTCGTCAAGAGCTGACAGCCGAGCAAAAAATGCGTGCAAATGCTCTTACCTATGGATTGGCAGGGCATTAAAATTCCCCCTTTCAAAAATACACAACCGAACAAGACCCTCGACTTTCGGGGGTTTTGTTTTGTAAGGTGTGTGAAATAAAAAATGAGGATACATCATGCGTCGCCAGCTTTGGGGAAGGTCACAATCTCACCCCCTTTCATCATCGCAAAAGGAGCTTTTGGAAAAAGGACTTTCGGAATTTACCTTCGATCCGTCCTCAGGCTTTGTTCCCGATGTTCTTGAAATTGGCTTTGGGGATGGGGAGCATTTTGTTCAGCAAGTTTTGGAAAGTCCAGGGCATAGATTTTTAGGGTGCGAACCTTTTGTCAATGGGAATGTCAATGTTCTCAAAGCGATTCAAGATCATCAGCTTCAAAACGTGCGTCTTTATATGGATGATGTTCATCTGATTGTTGAGCGGCTAGGGCAGGAAACTCTTCAAAAAATTTATGTTCTTTTTCCTGATCCTTGGCCGAAAAAGCGCCATCAAAAACGTCGTATTTTAAACCGGACGTTTATGGCGGTTCTTGCGTCTAAGCTTAAAAAAGGTGGAAGGCTCATGATGGCGAGTGATGACCCAGCTTACCAAGAGTTTATTCAAGAAGAATCTCAGGCTGTGCCGATGCTTTTCCATGTATCTACGGAAAAGCCTCCCTATACGAAATATCACCGCAAGGCTGAGCGTGCAGGAAGGATCTCTTTCCTCTATATTTTCGAAAAAAAATAAAAGTATTTTTGTTGAGGTTAACGAATTTTTAAGGGTCGTGACCTACCTCCTTGGGTAATGTAACATGCTGAGGAGCGTTTCCGATGATCTCAAAATTCTTAAAATCTTTTGTTGTTTGTGCTTCCTTTTTAATTGGAGGGTGGTCCCCTGGGGTGGGGTCTGATTATTTTGATTTCAATGCGGGACCGGAATCTGGAAAAGTTCGTGTTTACATGCTGCGTGAGCATTCTGTGACTTCTCAGATGCGGAGTCAGATTGAGGGGGTTGTGAAAGAAAATGAGCTGACTCAGGCGCGCAAACAATTTAAGGATTCAAGGGCGGATCGTGCGGCTACCTCTCGTAGTGTAAGAATGGTTGCAGAGGTTTTAAAAAAGGGAAAGCGATCGGGGGCTGATATGCTTGCCCTTTGTTTCTCTGCGCGTACGGAAAGTAAGGCTCCCGTAGGTTTTTCTTTGTTCTGTTCAGATACTTCCAATACTCAGGGGGACTCTACGTTCTTTAGGGGCAGTTTTGACGATGAAGAGTTGCGCGATTATTTTCAAGGCATTATGCAAGTGTTCAAGGTTGATATTCCCCAGGATTCTTAGGGGGAATTTTTCATGAATTTTTGTGCGGTTTTAAAAAACCGCACGTCTTTTTTCCTTTTTCTGCGTGGTTTTTGTTGACTTGGTGTTAAATTTTTTGTAGAACAAACTATCTTTAACATCAAACAAAGTGAAAGTCATGAAAACGACACGTTCAATGAGAGCCGAAGACGTTCAGCGTTCTTGGGTTTTGATCGACGCAGAGAATCTTGTTCTCGGCCGTCTTGCATCTCTTGTTGCTAATCGCCTTCGCGGTAAGCACAAGCCATGTTTTACTCCGCACGTTGATTGTGGTGATTTTATCGTCATCATCAATGCGGAAAAAGTTGCGCTTACCGGCGATAAGCTTACAGATAAAAAATTCTACTGGCATACAGGATATGCAGGCGGAATTAAAGAGCGCACCATGAAAGAAATTTTGACAAGCAAACAGCCAGAGCGCGTCATCATGAAAGCTGTGGAGCGCATGGTTCCACGCGGACCCCTGGGCCGTGATGTGATGCGTAAGCTCAAAGTTTATGCGGGCAATGCCCATCCCCATGAAGCGCAAAATCCTGTGAAATTGGATGTTGCAGCCCTCAATACAAAGAATTCAAGGAGTATCTAATTATGACAAAAGATACAATCGGTCTCGATGAGCTCAAGTCCGCTGTGAAAGAGAAAGCATCTCCTGCGGCGCCAAAAGCTCCAGCAGCAGAGTCTTCTGCGCCAGCAAAGCCAAGGCTTGATGCACAAGGTCGTGCCTATGCGACAGGTAAGCGTAAAAATGCGATTGCACGTGTATGGGTTAAGGCTGGAAGCGGCAAATTTACGGTGAATGACCGTGAAGGTTCCGTGTACTTTGCGCGCCCTGTTCTTCAGATGCTTCTTCGTCAACCTCTTACTGTTGCAAATCGTGAAGGTCAGTTCGACGTATGGTGTACAGTTGTCGGTGGTGGTCTTTCTGGTCAAGCAGGTGCGGTAAAGCACGGTATCAGCAAGGCGCTTTCTGTGTTTGAACCAGATCTTCGTCCTGTTTTGAAAAAAGCTGGATTCCTCACACGTGATAGCCGTGTTGTTGAACGTAAGAAATACGGTCAAGCCAAAGCACGTAAGCGTTACCAATTCTCTAAGCGTTAATTTTTCAACGTCTTTCACAACCCCCTCCTTGTTTCAGATCTATTTGTCTGGCATAAATCAAGGAGGGTTTTTTTATATATTTACAGAAGTTTATTCCTATGAAGCTACAACCTGTGCGCGGAACTCATGACTATATGAATGATGATTTTGATGCATATCATCAGGTTGTGCGTGTTTTTGAGTCTGTCTCTCAAAAATATCATTATCATGGTGTGATGACCCCTATCTTTGAGTCTACGCAGGTTTTTTCAAAAAATCTTGGCGACACGTCCGATATTGTGACAAAGGAAATGTATACTTTTGAAGACCGGGGAGGGGAAAG
>JBDHTO010000062.1:0-7286 GCA_039808665.1 Alphaproteobacteria bacterium
CCTGCGCCATAAATACCCGTGGGGTGAATCTGAATGAATTCCATATCCTGGAGAGGGAGGCCCGCACGAAGGATCATGCCGTTTCCATCACCTGTGCATGTATGTGCGCCCGTGCATGCAAAGAAAGCGCGCCCGTAACCACCTGTGGCGAGAACAACTTGATGAGATCTAAACACATGGATAGATCCATCTTCGAGACACCATGCAATGACACCTCGACACTCACCCTCTTCCATGATGAGGTCGAGCGCAAAGTATTCAACATAAAATTCTGTGCGGTTTTTGAGGCATTGCTGATAAAGAGTGTGTAAAATGGCATGTCCCGTGCGGTCTGCGGCAGCGCACGCACGCCTGGCCATGGACTCCCCTTTATTAATAGTATGGCCGCCAAAGGGACGTTGATAAATGTTACCGGATGCATCGCGAGAAAAGGGAACACCCATATGTTCCAGCTCAATCACAGCAGGAATAGCATTTTTGCACATGTATTCGATGGCATCCTGGTCGCCAAGCCAGTCTCCACCCTTGACCGTGTCATAAAAGTGATAACGCCAGTTGTCCCCATCCTGCATGTTATTGAGTGCGGCACTGATACCACCTTGAGCGGCAACGGTGTGACTTCTTGTTGGAAAAACTTTTGAGACGCAGGCCGTTTTGAGTCCTGCGGCACTCATGCCAAGGGCGGCGCGAAGGCCCGCACCTCCTGCGCCAACAATCACAACATCATATTCGTGGGTATGGATATCAAAAGCTTTTTTCATGAATCAGAGACCTTACATCAAAATCACAAGAAGGGTTGCTAGCACAGCCAAAAAAATGTGCATTATAAAGGAGGTGAACATCACAGCGCGTCTTAAGGCTTTTGTATGGACATAGTCCTCTACAACCATGCGAATGCCAAGGAAGCTATGATAAAAAAGGGCCGTGAGAGTGATAATCAGCGTTGCGGAGATATAAGGTTTACGAAGCCAAAAAACAATTTCCTGATAGCTTGAGCTTTGATGCATGACAACAGCACTTAGGAAAAAGAGGAGCAGAAACATCAAAACAACGGCGGTGAGGCGTTGATGTTTCCAATGTGTGGATCCTTTTTCAAATGATTTCAAAGACATAAAATCCCCCAAAAAATAACGGTCAAAGACACAGAAAGGAACAGAACGATATATCCTGTGGCGTATACTTCTTTGATTTCAAATCCCATGCCTATATCCCAAAGAAGGTGACGGATACCGTTGAGTAAGTGATAAAAAAGAGCAAAACTCCACCCCACAAGAAAAATGCGACCAACAAATGATGACATGAGGGTGTGTAGTTCCATGTAGGAAGACTCCCCCTGGACAATGTGATAGAGCCAACACACAAGGAAAGCTGCGCCCAGTGTAAGCGCCATTCCTGTAGCTCGATGGAGTATGGAAAGAATGGATGTGAGCTGGGGTTTGTATATTTGTAGATGGGGTGACAATGGACGGTTTTTATGTGCAGGTTGCATAGACCTTACTTCATAAAAATTTTTTCTAATATAAAGGCTAGGATGTCCTCATCACCCTGTCAAGGTGGGTTGGTCAGGAATAATGAGGGAAATCCAAGGAAAATAAAGTCTCGATTTCGAGGTTATTCTCCAAAAGCCGTGCTTATATCCTCTGTCTTTGCGATATTGGCTGTTTGAATATTTGGTGAGATACGCTTCACAAGGTTTGTGAGAACTTTACCGGGGCCAATTTCAAGTGTTTTGGAAATGCCAACTCTTTCCATAAAAAGAACGGATTCTCTCCATCGGACTTGTCCACAGATTTGATCAATCAGGCCTTGTTTGAGCGTTTCAGAGTCAGACACAGCTTCTCCGGTAACATTGGTGACCACAGGGATCTTGGGTTCTGAAAAAGTCACTTGTGCAATTTCTTTGGCCATAACGGTTGCAGCATCTTTCATGAGGGGGCAGTGAAAAGGTGCGCTAACAGCAAGAGGTATTGCGCGTTTAGCACCTTTATCTGTTGCTATTTGTATGGCTTTTTCAATAGCCTCTTTTGTGCCGGAAATGACGATTTGGCCACCTCCATTATCGTTGGCAACATAAGATCCAGAATCCTCAGTGAGTTCCCATACATCGTCAAAGTCGAGTCCCATAATCGCAGCCATGGCGCCACCATCTTTGGGGGTGCACTCTGTCATGGCCTTGCCTCGGTGATAAAGAAGCTTTGCTGTGTCGCTGAGACTTAAAACGCCCGCGGCGCAAAGTGCTGTGTATTCGCCAAGAGAGTGTCCCGCTGCATAGGATGCAAAATCTGATACGGATTGTCCTTTTTCTGCCTCAATAACTTTGAGCATTGCCATGGATGTTGTCATGAGTGCTGCTTGTGTATAAAGAGTCTGCGTCAAAACGTCATCAGGGCCATCGAAAATAATACTGGAAAGAGCTTTTCCATAAAGTGGGGAAAGTGTGTCATCAACCTCTTGGAATACTTGCTTTGCAGGGGCATAGGCGTCAAAAAAATCTTTGCCCATACCAACAGTTTGAGATCCTTGACCCGGAAAAATAAGTGCGCGCATTAGTCTTTTATCCTTGTTGAAGTCATGTCACAATAGCAAAATGTGCTTTTTGTTGAGGTTTCACGATGGACCTATTTCTAACACTAGATGACATTGAACTCAAAGGGCAAAATGTTATGTTGAGACTGGATCTCAATATGCCATGGGATGGAGACCAGGTTCGCGATACCACGCGTCTTGATACGGCTCTTGAGACACTCAAAAAACTTCGTGACTCAGGAGCGCACACAGCGATTGTAACACATATGGGGCGTCCTCAGGGTTCAGACCCAAAATTGAGTACGGAGAAATTGCTTCCTCTCCTTGAGTCCAAGATAAAAGCAAAAATTCGCTTTGAAAAAAGCGTTGATGATCTTGGGCAATCTCTCAGTGATATCGGGGATGGGGAATTTGTTCTCCTTGAAAATATTCGCTTTAATAAGGAGGAAGAGCAGAACGACGAAGATTTTTCAAAGCGTCTCAGCAAACCCTTTAATATTTATGTGAATGAAGCTTTTTCCGTAAGCCATCGAGCCCATGCTTCTGTGCATGGTGCAGTAACGCATATCCCCCTTAAAATTGCGGGATATAATTTTAAAAAAGAGCTTGAATACCTCTCAAGCGTCTTTGACCCTGAAAATCGCCCTGTTGTAGCGATTGTTGCAGGTGCTAAGGTTTCCACAAAAATGAAGGTTCTCGATAACCTTTTTAAAATTTGCGACTTCATCATTATTGGGGGCGCTATGGCCAACACCTTTTTGGTGGCGACAGGTGCTTTGAAAGAAGGGGCTTCTTTGTATGAGCCTGACTTTGTTGAAGAGGCGAGGAATATCGTCAATCGTAACTTCCACAAAATTATTCTTCCCCGTGATGCTGTGTGTGCAGATGATATCGATAATCCCAAGCAGATTCTAACAGTAGACATTGTGAATGTGCCGAAAACTTATAAGGTTGCAGATATTGGCCCAAAATCCATTGCACGAATGAAAGAGATTTGTGAAGGAGCAAAAACCATTATTTGGAATGGTCCCATGGGTGTTTTTGAGAAAAAACCATTTGATTCAGGCTCTCTTGATGTTGCAAAAATGCTTTCCGAACTGACTGCATCTAAAAATATCACAACGATTGCAGGAGGGGGAGATACACTTGCATCGATGGGATCCTATAAGGATCAAATTAGCTACGTCTCAACCGCGGGCGGTGCCTTTTTAGAGTGGCTTGAGGGAGGTGATCTTCCTGGTGTAAAAATACTCTATCGTCACTTTAGAGCGAGCTAGCTTTTCCTATGACATTTTTGAACTCCCTTCTGTACTACTTCTTCTTTTTTTTCATTAACCTTGATCTCATTGCTATGACTGTTATGGCTGTGGGTCTTGTTCTTTTGTTTTCAAAGCGATTTGTCTTGGGAAGAAAGATGCTTGCCGTTTTCACACTTGTCTTTTTGGTGATTAACATTTCCCCCCTTGGTCCATGGATGATTATGAAACTTGAGAATATGGTGACACGTCCTAGTGAACTTCCAAAAGATGTGGATGGAATTATTATGTTAGGTGGAGCGTTTGCTTTGCGGGAAACCCAGGAAAGGGGTCATGCTGTTTACAATAAGGCTGGTCCCAGATTTTTGGAGTATGTAGAACTGGCTCACCGCTATCCCCATGCAAAAATAATTTTGACAGGAAATGCTATCGAAGCAAAGTATGGAGAGGAGATTCTTCTCAGTCTGGGAATTTCTAAAAACAGACTTATTATTGATAACAATTCCCGTGGTACAGAAGATCATCCCAAAAAATTAGAAAATCTTTTGGATAAATCGAAAAAATATATGCTTGTGACATCGGCCTTTCATATGCCACGTGGATTGCTTTTGTTCCAGGGCAGTGGCTATAACGTAGTGCCCTTCCCTGTGGATTACCAAACGCCTGGTAAAATGTCGATGACATCTTGGGTATCTTATGTGCTACAGCGGCTCACCCCCATGGCCTTTAAACAGGCATGGATCGAGTGGGCAGGTCTTACGACCTACTATGTCAACGGTCTCACAAAAACATGGTATCCGTAAATTTTCTCTGGCATCATAAAGAAAAAGTATTGATGCGCGAACAGGCGTGGGTGTTTTAATCAAACTTCTTTGGGTTTTGGGTGTTCTTGTCTTTGGATACGCCTTTTTGACCCTTTTACTTTCCATGCAGCATACCATTCAGGTTGTATCGCTGGTTTTGTTGACAGGCATTATTTTTGTGTTGTTGGGGATTATTGCCTCAAAACAAAGCAGTGGTGGTGGCAAAAGTTTACTCTCGAATGTCTTTCAAAACTTAATTCATACAGCAGAGATTTATGTCTTTGATAAAAGGGGGCACCTTACGTTGACCAACAAAAGTGGTCACCACACGATGAGTACAACGGACCTTTTAAAGAACATTTTGGCCAAATGTCTTCCTTCGATGGAGACAGAAAAACTTGAACACGCCGTTGAATCCTGGCAACCCTGCGATGTGTATTTAAGCGGGGGTGGGACGGGGGCCCATCAAGGAGACAAATGGTGGAATGTCAAGGTGTTGCCTCAAAATAAACACCTACTTGTCTCTGTCAGTGATTTAACACCAGCGCTTTCTAATTATAGTCAGCTTCGCAAGGCTTATGATGATCTTGAGAAGTTCATTGATAGCGCGCCCTTTGGCATTTTTTACACAAGTCGTAGTGGTCATTTTGTTGGTGTGAATGGGACCTTTGCGAACTGGGTAGGGCGCCTTAAGGAAGAAATTATTGGAAAACGTGTAAGCGACTTTATCGAGTATCAAGATAATCACTGGCTGACTCTAAAAGCGGACACACTCATTACACTTTATCAAACTCAGGCAGGATCGGCGCATCTTGTTATGCGCATGAATCCTATCCATGGAGGGAGCTCATCGGCGAATGAAGATTCTTTTGAAAAAGCGCTTCTTCCCAGTATTAAAATTGATCGCAAGGGATTTTTTACCTCTCAAAATGCAGCGTTCAGAAGTCTTGTGATAGAACAGCTGGAGCAAGAGGGTGTCGCGGAGCTGATGCCGCTTATTTGTGAGGCGCAGCAGAGCGAAGTTCAAAAAAAGATTAGCCGACTTTTTGACTCAACGCACGCATTCCAACCGTTTGAAGTGCGATTTGGTGAGGATAAAATCCACACAACAGCATACCCTGCAAAAATTGATAAGGAACAGTTACTTGTTCAATTTATTGATATTTCTGAGCAAAAACGACTTGAGCAGCAGTTTATTCAATCTCAAAAAATGCAAGCGGTGGGTCAGCTAGCGGGGGGTATCGCTCACGACTTTAATAACCTTTTGACGGCGATGCTTGGTTTTTGCGACCTGTTGCTGCAAAGGTATATTCCAAGCGATCCATCCTATAACGATGTGATGCAGATCAAGCAAAATGCCCAACGTGCGGCAAATTTGGTGCGTCAGCTCCTTGCATTTTCAAGACAGCAAACCCTTCAGCCAAAAGTTACAAATATCACGGATGTTCTGGCCGAGCTTACCGCCCTTATGCGACGCCTTATTGGTGCAGGTATCGATTTGCAAATGATTCATGGTCGGGATCTTTGGCCGGTTAAGGTGGATGCGAGTCAGCTTGAGCAAGTCATTATCAACCTTGTGGTGAATGCCCGTGATGCCATGGGACAAGAAGGGCGCCTTTTGATTCAAACATCAAACTATCACACATCAAAAGTGACGCGACTTGGTCATGATATGATGCCAAAGGGTGATTATGTGTTGGTCGAGGTTAAGGATAGTGGCCATGGAATTACGACCGAAAATATGGAACGCATTTTTGAGCCTTTCTTTTCGACCAAGGAAGTGGGGGCTGGAACGGGACTTGGCCTTTCTACAGTATATGGAATCGTTAAACAAACAGGTGGTTTTGTTGGGGTTGAAAGCCAAACCATTCACCCCTCTGGAACAGTGTTTAAAATTTTTCTTCCTCGTTTTGAAGGGGAAGACATTCAAGAAATTCAAAAACTAGACATTCAGGCGACAGACCTGACGGGTGGAGAAAAAATTCTCCTCGTTGAGGATGAGGATGCCGTGCGTTTGTTTAGTGCGCGCGCTTTGAGAGATAAGGGGTATACCGTTCTTGAGGCGGCAAGTGGTGATGATGCCCTCGACCTGATTGATCAGGGTGAAGTTTTTGACCTTCTTGTCACAGATGTTGTGATGCCAAGAATGGATGGTCCCACCCTGTGTAAAAAGATTCGGGACAAGGGGATTGATATCAGAACTATTTTTATTTCCGGTTATACCGAAGATACTTTTAGAAAGAATTTGGACCATGGTGCAAAAATTCATTTTCTTGCCAAGCCATTTAGCTTGAAAGATTTGGCAACCAAAGTTAAAGATGTCTTAAGCACATAAGAGTATACTCAGAAAAAAATAATTTAACATAAAGTAGGGAAATAACATGTCAGCAGAACGCGCAAAAGCTTTAGAGGCCGCACTTTCACAAATCGATCGGGCTTACGGAAAAGGGTCCGTGATGCGTCTTGGTCAGCGGGAAAATGCTGTTGAGGTTGAGGTTATTTCCACGGGGTCTTTGGGTCTTGATATCGCCCTTGGGATTGGCGGCCTTCCAAAGGGTCGTATTATTGAAATTTATGGGCCAGAGTCATCTGGTAAAACAACGCTGGCGCTCCATGCCGTTGCGGAAGCGCAAAAGGCGGGTGGTATGTGTGCGTTTGTGGATGCAGAGCATGCCCTTGATCCTTCTTATGCAAAAAAACT
>JBDHTO010000063.1:0-7160 GCA_039808665.1 Alphaproteobacteria bacterium
GATACAAAGGTTTCTGTGAGTGCTTTGTGGAGGATGGGTGAGCTTTCCCTTCCGTCGCGGCCCACTAAGATGGTTAGTGGATCCTCTGTCTTTTCTTCAAGAAGGGTTTTGAATTGATGGGCGAGCGTGACGGCATCCTTTTCAAAAAGATTTTTTCCAAAGGTTCCGCGGATATCATAGGCGCGAAGTATATCAGGATGCATGGGCGACAAAGAACATGAGAAATTTAGCGTCAAAATAGCATAAAAAAGGGGGACATGAAGCCCCCCGTTTCAAAAGAAAAGTCGAAGTTATTTCTTCTCTTCTTTCTTTTCTTCTTTTTTCTCGTCTTTTTCAGATTTTTTTGCTTCTTTTTCAGCCTTTTTCTCTTCTTTCATTTTTTCTTTTTCGGCTTTTTTAGCATCTCTCTCAGCTTTTTTCTTGGCTTGCTCTTGATGCTTTGCATCAGCCTTGTGCATGGAGGTCACTTTTTTAAAGCCCCAGTTGCACATCATCTCGAGTGCTGCCATTTGAGCGTGGTCGCCATCTTCAAGCTTATCCATAGCTGCGGATACGTTTTCCATATTTGATACAACTGTATCGGCAACGATTTTATTCTTTGCATCGGCGATTTCACCCGCCATTTTTTTGGCTTCTTCTACGCGCTTTTTGCACTCTTCCATCATCGCAGCTTTTGTTTTTCCTGTGTGCTTTTTACCGTGAGCGGTCTTATGTGCTTCGGTTACAGGTGCATTCGCAGGATCAGCCATAGGTGCATCTGTTTTTGCCTCAACAGCGTCGTTTGAACCATCCCCAGCCACAGCAAAGGAAGCACCAAGAAGAAGAGTTGCAAGAGTAAGTTTTAAGTGTTTCATAGGAAAAATACCTTTCAAAAAACGTTTCACACAAAAAGTGTAGCATGCTTCGGCCAAAATGGAAGTGTGTATCCTTTATGGCAAATAGCTTATAGTGAATTCTACGCCGAGGGAGTTAATATTTCGTGAACAAAGTACGATTTTTTTCCATGACAGTTGAAAATGGTATGCCTTTGATAGGAGAGCGTATGGATAAAGTGCTCCCATCACTCTTTCAAGATCAGGTGCCAGAGCTTTCCCGGTCCAGGCTTCAAACTCTTATGGAGCAAGGACATTTAACGTGTAATGGAGAAATTATTCCTTCTGCAAAGCTCCCACTTCGCTCCGGCGTGTATATTTTGACCCTTCCAGAAGCAGAAGAAAGTCATCTGATTCCAGAGTCCATGTCCTTGGATATTGTGTTTGAGGATGAAGATATCATCGTGCTGAACAAACCGGCGGGATTGACGGTTCATCCGGGGGCAGGGCAGCACCAGGGAACCCTTGTGAATGCATTGATTCATGACTATGGAGAGACGCTTTCGGGAGTGGGAGGTGTCAAACGTCCCGGGATTGTTCACCGTTTGGATAAGGATACAAGCGGCCTTATGGTTGTTGCAAAAAATGATCTCAGCCATCAACGGTTGAGTGCCCAATTTGCTGATCACACCCTTTCGAGGACTTATGTATGTTTGGTGTTTGGCGAGCCCATGCCCCATAAAGGAGTTATCAAAACCCAGATTGGAAGGCATCCCACACAACGGCAAAAAATGGCGGTGATGCGGTCTGAAGCTTCAGGAAAAACGGCGATTACACATTATGCTGTTATGGAGGTTCTTAAGAATCAAGAGGATTCAAAACATCCTCTCTCTATTGTGGAATGTCGGCTTAAAACGGGTCGTACTCATCAAATTCGTGTGCATATGAGTCACATTGGATGCCCACTTTTGGGGGATCCCGTGTATGGAAAAAAGAATACCCCCCTGTGCTGGCGGGAGTCTTTAGAAGGATTCCACCGACAAGCTCTTCACGCGAGGGCACTGGAATTTATTCATCCACGAACGCTCCAGCATGTGAAATTTCAGGTAGATTGGCCCGAGGATATGAGCGCCCTTTTAAAAAGGTTGCGCAGTCATATGGAGGGCTAATTTATTTACGTCCACCGTCTTTTTCCTGGGATTGTGCAGGGGTATCTTCGTAAATAATGACTTCGTCATTGTGGGCAAAATTCAAAACAGCGCGAGCACGCTCCTCTAACAAATCAAGGTCGAGGCTATCCGGTCTTAGCAAGTAAACACGACGCTCAAGAGCTTCTCGTTGGGAGGCAAGAAGATTAAGCTCTGCCTTTGCAAGCTCAAGCTTTTGTTTGAGGCGAATCATAGACAAGATGCCGCGTTCTCCTTGGATGCTATGGTAGATAAAGTACGCAACGCAAAGAAAAGCAACCAAAGGCCCGAGAAGGCCTTTGAGCTGTGGATCAGAAACTCTTGTTAGAAACCCTGAGTATCTCATTTGACGAAAATATCTCTGGCAAAATAAGCTTGTCGACCAAGGCGTTCTTCAATCCTCAGGAGTTGATTGTATTTTGCGGTGCGCTCACCCCGACACAGGGATCCTGTTTTAATTTGTCCTGTATTGAGGCCCACAGCAAGATCTGCGATAAAGGTATCCTCGGTTTCCCCAGAACGGTGAGAAATAATAGTTTTGTATCCCGCCCTGTGTGCGCACTCGACAACATCCATGGTCTCTGTGAGGGTTCCGATTTGATTAAGTTTGATAAGCACAGCATTTGCAGCACCTATAGCGATTCCTTTTTTCAGACGCTCACGGTTTGTAACAAAAATATCATCGCCAATGATTTGTAGCTTGTCACCAAGAGAGGCCGTCATTGAGGCATAACCTTTGAAATCATCTTGATCAAGGGGATCTTCGATGGAAAGGATTGGGTAATCTTTTGCAAGTTTTTCATAGAATGCAATCATGGAGGCGCTATCTTCGTGGCGTCCTTCAAAGTGATAGTGACTCTTTTGGGTGTCGTAAAATTCACTTGCGGCCACATCCAATGCAAGGGCAATGTCCTCGCCTGGTCGAAGGCCTGCTTCTTTGATGGCTTCCATGATAAAGTCGAGAGCATCCGTGGTGTTGGAAAGCATGGGTGCAAATCCACCTTCATCGCCGACAGCTGTGCTCATTCCTTTTTTCTTTAAAACGCCCTTAAGCGTGTGAAAAACAAGGGCGGAAAGGGAAAGTGCTTCTGAAAATCGCTCAGCCGCAACAGGAACAATCATAAACTCTTGAACATCCAAGGCGTTGTTGGCATGTGCACCGCCATTGATAATGTTGATGAGCGGCATGGGAAGGGTGTTGGAGGCAACACCACCAAGATAGGTATAAAGGGGGGTTCGGTAAGATCGTGCAGCAACGCGTGCACACGCAAGACTGACGGCAAGGGTTGCATTGGCGCCAAGTTTGCTTTTGTTTGGTGTACCATCAAGATCAATCAGAATATCATCAATCTTGCGCTGTTGATCAACACGAAGACCTTGAAGAGCTTCAAAAATATCTCTTTCAATACTTTCTACAACGGATTCTACACCTTTTCCAAGGTAGCGACTTAAGTCACCATCACGTTTTTCAACGGCCTCAAACTTTCCGGTTGATGCACCAGAAGGAACGCTTGCCCGCGCGTGCATGCCGTTTTCAAGCTGGACTTCGACTTCAACGGTTGGAAATCCCCTTGAGTCTAAAATTTCTCTTGCCAAAATATTTGTAATTGAAAGGCTATGCGGCATAGACGGTCTCCATGGAAGGTGTTTTCTCAAGATGCTCTTTTGTCATGGCATCAAGTTTTACCAAATGTGGAAGAAAATGGGGAAGATAGTCAAGAGGAAGCATATTAGGCCCATCACTTGGTGCGCGATTGGGATTGTCGTGAACCTCCATAAAAACGGACGCAACCCCTGTGGCAAGGGCTGCACGTGTGAGGAGAGGGACAAAACGACGCTCACCGGATGTGGATGTTCCAGCTCCTCCTGGTTGTTGGACGGAATGTGTCGCGTCAAAGCAAACAGGATAACCAGTTTCTGCCATGATTTCTAATCCACGAAAATCTGAAACAAGCTGGTTATATCCAAAGCTTGCACCACGTTCGCATAACAAAATGTTGTCATTGCCAAAGCTTTCCATTTTCTTGGCAACATTTTTCATATCCCAAGGGGCAAGAAATTGACCCTTTTTAACATTGACGGGGAGATTGGTTTTTGCAGCAGCCCTAAGGAAGTCGGTTTGTCTGCAAAGAAAAGCAGGTGTTTGAATCATATCCACATAGTTTTTTGCAATATCGCACTGTTCCTCAGTATGAACATCCGTAAGGACAGGAACGCCCACCGTTTCACGTACCTCTTTGAGGATAGCGAGTCCTTCCTCTACCCCAAGACCACGTGCTCCTGAGATGCTGCTACGATTGGCTTTATCAAAGGAGGATTTGTACACAAAAGGAATATGATTTTGGTGTGCAATTTTTTTCAAAGATTCTGCCATTTTAAGTGCATGATCCCGGCTTTCGATGACGCAGGGCCCTGCAAGTAAGACAAAGGGAAGATGATTCGCGATATGAATATCACCCACAGAAACGATTTTATTGTTCATGCCGCTCTCCTTGTTTTTTGATTTTGTGCGCTGGCTTCGATAAAAGATGTGAAAAGAGGATGGGGTAAAAGGGGGCGTGATTTAAGCTCGGGGTGAAACTGAACCCCTATAAAAAACGGATGGTCTTTGATTTCGATAATTTCCGGGAGCAATCCATCCTCTGACATTCCAGAAAAAATAATGCCCTTTTCCTCAAGAGATTCTTTATAGCGTGTGTTGACTTCATAACGATGACGATGACGCTCTTTGATATGATTATTTTGGTAAATACTTTGGGCAAGGGAGTTTTCTTTAATCACACAAGGATAAGAGCCAAGACGCATGGTCCCACCAAGATCTTGGGTTGCATTTCTTTCTTGAAGTCCTTCTTGACTCATCCATTCCTGCATCAACCCAACGACGGGTTCGTCTGTTTTTCCAAATTCTGTGGAGTTTGCATTTTTTAGATTCAAAAGATGACGCGTTGCCTCAACAATAGCCATCTGCATGCCAAGACATATACCCAAAAAGGGAATTTTTTTGGTACGTGCATAGTGAATGGCTTTAATTTTTCCTTCAATGCCCCGTGTACCAAATCCTCCTGGCACGAGAATTCCTGATGCTTCTCCCAGTCGGGCGAGGGCGCTAGGTTTATCTTTTTCTATATCCTCTGCATCAATATAATCAATGACGACCTTTGTCGAGCTTTTAAATCCTCCGTGAAGTAAGGCTTCATTCAGGGATTTATAAGCATCGGGAAGCTCGACGTATTTACCGACTACGGCAATGGTTGTGGTGTAAGGAGCGTGCTTGATGTTTTGATAAACGTGCTCCCAGGGAAGAAGGTCTGGTTCTTTTGTTTCTATGTGAAAGAATTTACAAACCTCTGTGTCGATACCTTCCTGGTGGTACGCAATAGGTACGGCATAAATAGAAGGTGCTGTTTTCGCCTCGAAAACACGGTTTGGTGAAACATTACAAAACAGGCCAAGCTTTTTACGCATTTCCATGGGGATCGAATGATCTGTCCTGCAAAGTAACATATCCGGTTGAATGCCAAGGCTAAGAAGCATTCTGACGGAGTGCTGCGTTGCCTTTGTCTTAAGTTCACCCGTTGATTGGAGATGAGGCATGAGGGTGAGGTGAATGAACAGAACATTTTCTCTTCCCACGTCAATTGCAAGCTGTCGAATGGCTTCGAGGTAGGGAAGACTTTCAATGTCACCAACCGTGCCACCAATTTCCCCAATAAGGAAATCGAGGTCTTCTGTCTGATATTTTATGAAATCCTTGATCTCATCAATGACATGGGGAACGACCTGAACCGTACCGCCCAAATAATCTCCGCGGCGTTCTTTTTTAAGGATATTTGCATAAATCTTTCCCATGGTCGTGACATCATGGGAAAGGTGGTCGACGCCTGTAAATCTTTCATAATGACCAAGATCCAGGTCAGTTTCCGCACCGTCTTCTGTGACAAAAACCTCGCCATGTTGATAGGGATTCATTGTTCCGGGGTCAACGTTGAGATAACCATCAAGCTTACGTATTTTGACTTTTAGTCCGCGGGCCTGCAAAAGTGCGCCAAGAGACGCTGCGGCGAGCCCCTTTCCGAGAGAAGAAACAACGCCACCTGTAAAAAAGATATACCGCGTCAAGGCTTCTTATTTCGCTCCTTCTGAAGGTGCTGTAGGTTGTTGAACGGGTGCAGTTGGTGCTGGTTGCTCAAGTGCGGATTTTTGAACAAGGGATCCTTCTTGACGTAGTTGGCGTCCGGAAACAATAGACATAATCAAGCAATTAACCATGAAAATTGCTGCCAGGATAGCTGTAAGGCGGGTGAGGAAGTTTGCGGCACCACGTGCTGTAAAGACGTTTCCAGAAGCTCCTCCGCTTCCAAGACCAAGTCCTGCACTGTCTGTCTTTTGAACAAGAATAACACCGATGAGGGCGAGTGCGATAAAGGACTGAATAACAAGTAAAACAAACATGGATGTAACAAATACTAAAAATACTATCCTATATGTACGCTATCTTGCGGCATATTTCCAGGGGGAAGTGACAATTTTGATGCCTTTAGTACACCCTTTTCGCCAAAGGTACGGCTTCTACATCATCCGTGAGGGGGGTTAGGACAACAGGACGTTCGTCAATGCTGACCTTGTTTTTGTGATCAAGCCTTGCCAGTGTATGGTGAAGCCATTTTTTATCGTCTCGTTCTGGGAAATCATCACGCGCGTGACCGCCACGGCTTTCTTGACGGTTGAGCGCAGACTCAAGGGTGACCCAACATTGTCCCATAAGGTTTTTAAGCTCCCATCCCTCAAGCAAATCCGTATTCCAGATGAGGGATTTGTCCTTAATACCGATGTCCTCAACTTCTTTTTGGACCTTGGAAAGTTCTTTGATCCCTTCCTTTAAGATGGAATCGTTTCGAAAAACTCCGCAGTGTTTTTGCATGACTTTTTGCATATCAACACGCAAGCTTCCCACAGATCGATCACCCCCGCTGTGTCTTAGTTGGTCAAATTCACCCAGTGTTTTGTCCAAGGCATCGGATGCGAGGGGTTTGTGACTTGTGCCAGGTTGAATTGTTTCCGAAGCGCGTATGGCAGCAGCACGTCCAAAAACAACAAGATCCAAAAGCGAGTTTGTACCCAAACGGTTCGCACCATGAACAGAAACACAGGCAGCTTCACC
>JBDHTO010000064.1:0-7153 GCA_039808665.1 Alphaproteobacteria bacterium
TGCGCTTAGCTGAAGCTGCAAGGTTCGATCCTGCTGCACGAAAAAATCCGGTCTTAATCCCATCGACGCCTTCGACCTTCCCAAGGAGATGATTTCGATTGGGAAAATAGACCCCTTTGTACATAAAACTTCTTGTTTTAAAAAGCGGATAATACTCTGGAAAATCAGAAATAAGCGCGCGTGCAAGGATGGCAAAATCCCGTGCTGTTGTCAGTTGCTTTGGATTGGGAAGACCGTGTGGATTATAAAATACTGTGGATTTCATGCCTAAGCGTTTTGCCGCAGCATTCATCATCGTTGCAAATTTTGGCACACTTCCGGCAAGCCCTTCCGCCAAAGTAACGGCTGCATCATTGGCGGATTTTGTAATCATCCCAAGGATAATATGACGCACAGAAATACTTTGTCCGGGCCTAAGACCAAGGATACTGGGCTCTACTCGTACCGCGTTAGAAGACACCTTAAAAATTGTCTCCATGGTAATTTTTTTCTTCTTTAATGCATCGAAAACAACATAAAGACTCATCATTTTTGTCAGTGACGCGGGAAACCGCTTTCCATCTGGATCATGGGCATGAATAACATTGCCCTTATCGTCCATGACAATATCTGCATATTTTTGCCCATGGGCATGGAGCGATAAAAACATCGCGAACAAAAATAACAAAAAAGAACGCACGACTGAATGAATGTAACGAAATCTATTCTCTCATTTTAGGAAAAAATTATTCGAAAAGTCCAGAGAGTTCTTACCATAAGAAAGAAAAACGCATCTCCTCCTACTCAAAAAAAGCAAGAGGGGGTTGGATATGCGTTTTTTATCCTTGCAACGTTTGTTTTAATGTATCCACAGCATTGTTGATACCCGAAGCATCACTTCCACCGGCCTGAGCAAGGTCAGGTCGTCCTCCGCCACCTTGACCACTCACAAGAGGGGAAAGTTTTTTAATCAACGCTGCTGCATCAAACCGTGACGTAAGATCATCACTAACGCCAAGAATAAGGGTGACTTTTCCTTCCTCTGTATTTGCGAGCAACACAATACCTGATCCATGCTGTTTCTTGAGTTGGTCCATCAGACCTTTGGCATCCTTTGTAGAATATCCTTCCAATTTCTTGATCATCAGCCGAACACCATTCACGGTCTCTATATCCTGATCATCAGAAGAACCACTCACGGCGCGTTGTTTGAGTTCACTGATTTGATTTTGGAGTTTCTTTTGGTCCTCCATCATTTTTTGAATTTTTTCCAGGGCATTTTCTGGAGCAACCTTAAGCAAGGAAGTTACGCCCAAAAGGTAAGACTCTACACCCTGGGCATAGGCAAGAGCACTTTGTCCTGCAACCGCTTCGATACGCCGCACACCCGATGCAATACCTGATTCATTCACGATTTTAAAGAGACCAATATCACCCGTCGCACGCACATGGGTTCCACCACAAAGCTCAACCGAAGCATTCCCCATACTCACAACGCGCACCGTATCACCATATTTTTCCCCAAAAAGGGCCATGGCCCCCGCCTTAATGGCTTCATCAGGCGTTTTAAGATCAGTTTCAACATCATTATTTTCTTGGATGGCTTTGTTAATCCGATCTTCGATCTCTTTGATTTCTTCTCGCGTCACGGGCTTTGTATGGGCGAAGTCAAAACGCAATCGATCTTGTTCCACCAAAGATCCCTTTTGAATAACATGATCCCCAAGAACATCGCGAAGGGCGGCATGCAAAAGGTGCGTCACAGAGTGATGCTGACGAAGACCACTGCGACGGTTCCCATCCACATGTAATTTCGCAGGCATCCCCACATTAATATCACCAGAGAATTTCGAAATTTTATGAACAATCAAATTTTCCGACGGCTTGACACAGTCAGAAACTTCCGCCCGAAAATCTGCCCCCTCCACAAAACCACGATCACCCATCTGACCACCAGATTCCCCATAAAAGGGTGATTGATTAAATAAAAGATAAAGAGGTTCATTTTTGTCAGTTGTCTTTGTTGATTCGTGCAGCTTGCTGTTTTGCACAATCCCCGTCACAACCCCCTCTGACTCAAGGGTTTGATATCCAAGAAATTCTGAGCTTCCTGCTTTTTCTTTTGCTTCAAACCATATTTTATCATGCTTTGCTTCGCCTGATCCGGACCACGCAGCACGCGCTGCATCCTTTTGAGCTTTCATCGCACGATCAAATCCCGCATGATCCAGTGTCATCTCTTTTGCTCTGAGGACATCCGCGGTCAAGTCCACGGGAAACCCATAAGTATCGTAAAGCTTAAACGCCACATCCCCCGAAAGAGGTTGAGAAGATGACAACTTTGACATTTCGTCATTTAACAGAGTAAGACCACGAGAGAGAGTTTCACGGAATTTTTCCTCCTCCTGCTTCAATGTGCTGATCATCAGAGTTTCCGCACGTTTAAGCTCTGGGTAGTGCACGCCCATCAGGTCAACGAGAGAAGGTGCAAGACGATACATCAGAGGTTCCTTTGCACCAAGAATATGGGCATGCCGCATGGCACGACGCATAATACGACGCAAAACATATCCTCTTCCCTCGTTACTTGGAAGCACACCATCCGCAAGCAAAAACCCACAAGCGCGCAAATGATCCGCGATAACCTGATGGGATTGCTGTAAATCACCATTTCCGGTGAGATCCTTAGAGGCCTCAATCAAACTTTTAAAAAGGTCCGTCTCAAAATTACTGTGCACTCCCTGAAGAACCGCACCAATACGCTCAAGCCCCATACCCGTATCCACAGACGGCTTCGGAAGGTTAATCTGGCCACCATCTGCAAGTTTTTCAAATTGCATAAACACAAGGTTCCAAATCTCTGTAAAGCGATCGCCATCTTCATCTTTGGATCCGGGAGGTCCCCCAAAAATCCCCTCCCCATGATCATAAAAAATTTCTGTACATGGACCGCAGGGACCAGTATCGCCCATAGACCAAAAATTGTCTGAAGTCGCGATACGAATGATTTTATGCTCGGGAAAACCTGTCAGCTTTTTCCAGATCCCCGCTGCTTCATCATCTTCTGCATAAACGGTGACAACAAGCCTTTCTGGGTTGATAGAAAAACCCTTTGTCACAAGCTCCCAAGCGTAGGCAATAGCCTCTTCTTTAAAATAATCGCCAAAGGAAAAATTCCCAAGCATCTCAAAGAATGTATGATGCCTTGTGGTATAACCCACATTATCAAGATCATTATGCTTTCCACCCGCACGAAGACATTTTTGTGAAGTTGTTGCACGTGTATAGGAGCGCTTTTCCACTCCGGTAAAAAGATCCTTAAATTGGACCATCCCCGCCGCTGTAAACATCAACGTTGGATCATTGCGAGGAATAAGAGGACTGGAGTCCACAACCGTATGATTTTTACCCTCAAAAAAATCAAGAAATGTCGAGCGAATATCACTTAAGCGCATAGGAAAAACCCAAAGACTATGTCAGTATAAAAAGACAGATGATTAAACTACTCTACCATTAGCACAATATCGATCCCTATGCATATCATTGTCACGGCAACCAACGCTCTCTCCTTCAAAGGTAAGTCTTACTCCTGCGCTGTTGGAAAGGCTGGCATTGGAAAAAAAGAAAGAGAGGGCGATAACATTACGCCTATCGGAAAATTTCCCATACACTTTGGTTTTTACAGGCCCGATAAAATCACATCCATAGTTTCTGGAATCCCGTTTTTACCTCTTTCAAAAGATATTGGATGGTGTGATGCCCCCGAAGATGAACAATACAACCGGCTTGTCAAACTCCCTTATGATACCAGTCATGAAATCCTATGGAGAGACGATGACATCTATGACATCATTCTTGCTGTGGGATACAATGACGATCCCGTTGTTCCGGGAAAGGGAAGCGCTATTTTTATTCACGTTGCGCGGGAGAATTTTACCCCCACAGAAGGTTGTATCGCTTTGAAGAAAGAAGATCTCTTAGAGATCATTCCACTCCTGGAACATGCCTCATGCCTCATTGTTGAGAAACCTCAATAAAGCAAACAATTCACATTTCTCTAAAAGGAAAATCCTCAGATCGCTGCAACCAATTTGTCTTTGGATAATGCGCACTCTTATCCGTACCATGAAGCGTATAGGCATGGCGTGATTTTGATGAGGTATTTTCATCGCTCCTATGGGGAAGCAAGCTGTCCAAAATAATGAGCGTCCCCTTTTTGACCTCAAGTGCAATTTCTTTTGAGTGATCAAAGGCTTCTTTGCTTAAAACCTCCGTATAAAGATGATCTCCATCTCTTTGAAAAAGTGAACGCAAAGGTCCTTTGTGCCCACCTGGAATTGCATACAAACAACCATTTTCAATCGTTGCATCCTCAAGAGCTATCCAAAGTCCAAGGGGAGGTGTTGGATGACTATGAAGAAATGTTCCATCCTGGTGACAAACAACTTCACCCCCCATATGCGGCTGCTTAAAAATATACATGGACTGCAAAAGAACGGGTCGCTTGTACCCCAGACTTAAAAAGATATTTTTGATCTTTTTTTGATAGGAAAAATCCCTAAACACGGGATCAAGATCATGAAGTGCGTGACTGACTTTGTTTAAGGCTTTCTCCACAGGGTAAACAAGACGCCCTTCGTCATCGTAGGCTTTTTCCTCAAAGAAGAAATAAATGTTTGATGCAGAGTCCAAAAAGTATTTGTTGTGATGCACTTCGGATCTTGTTGAAAATCGCGAAGTCTCATGGGGAGATACCGCAAATTCACGCACAATCTCATCCATGCGTCCCTTGAGTCGATCACAGGCTTCATCCTCAATAAAATGGGGCAACACCAAAAAACCTTCTTCCTTAAAAAAATCAACCTGAGAAGATGTTAGATGGCCTTTTTCTTGTGAGGAGATCTTGTCCTGATCCACATGACGTTTCATAGAATAGCGCATAGGGTATCCACATAAATTTTTTACACACTTACTATCAGCCTATAAAATATCTCGATTTCCTTCTACCCCTTTGCTGTGGCATTCTGCTAAATATAGATCACCATCTTTTAACGTATTATTTTTAATGTCTGTTGATACCATTTTCCGTGAAAAACTTAATTTGTGCCAAACCCTACAAGACTTGGATGCACTGCGTGTTGAATTTTTTGGGAAACAAGGAGTTATCACTGAACAACTCAAATCTCTAGGGAAAATGGATCCTGAGATGCGCAAAACAGAGGGCGCGCGCATCAACACCTTGCGTGATCAATTACAAAAGGAGCTTTTGGAAAAAAAAGATACGCTTGAGAACAAAGAGCTTGAAGAAAAGCTAACGCGCGAAACCATTGATGTAACCCTTCCCTCTTATATCAAACAGGGGTCACACCACCTTGTGACACAAACACGCGCAGAGATTTCAAACTATTTCGAACGCCTTGGTTTTGTCATCGAAACAGGACCGGATATTGACACAGAGGAACATAATTTTGATGCCCTCAACATTCCATCTCATCACCCTGCACGACAGTCTCACGATACATTTTACATTAACAAAGCAGAAAAATTACTTCTCCGCACACACACATCAACGGTACAGATTCGAACTTTTAAGAAAAAATCTCCCCCACTCCGCATCCTCGCACCGGGACGCGTTTATCGCGCGGACTATGATGCGACACACCTTCCCATGTTTCATCAAATCGAAGGGTTCGTCATCGAAGAAGGTATCAGTGTAAGACATCTAAAAGGTTGTCTCATCGACTTTTGTAAATACTTCTTCAATAAAGATGATCTTGTTGTTCGCTTTCGTCCAAGCTTTTTTCCCTTTACCGAACCTTCTTTTGAAATGGATATTTGGCGCGAAGGGGGATGGCTTGAGGTTCTTGGTTGCGGCATGATTCACCCCAACGTGTTACAAAATGCAGGAATTGATCCAAAAACCCATCAGGGTTTTGCTTTTGGCATGGGAATCGATCGCTTTGCCATGCTGAAATATGGCGTCGAAGATATTCGCAATTTTATCAGCGCAGACGTAAAGTTTGCTGAAAAATATAACATCCCCGCATCACAAGAATGGTGAGACAAAAAAGCAACCCTTCTGTTTTTTGGCAACACTGCTGATTTTTCAAAAAGAGGTCTTGTCTTTTTCCTGTTGCATTCCTAAATATTATTGAGATAATGGCGTTACCTTCGGGCCCATGGTTCGAGCAGCACCGCAGCAGCAGCAAATTTAGAAAACACACGACTCCTGACACATAAAAAGTCAGCGAGAGAGAAATTTTTTTATTCAAATATATCAGAAAGAAGAGTGAATTATGTTACTTGTCGCCGCTATTATCTGCGAGATTCTCGCCTGCGCTGAGGTTGACATTTTTATCCCCAGCTTCCCAGAACTTCAGCAGATCTTTAATCTCTCTCCCGTCATGGTTCAGCTCACCGTAAGTATGAACTTCTTGAGCTATTGCTTGATGACACTTTTTGTCGGCCCACTTAGTGATCGTTATGGGCGGAAACGTTTGATGCTTTATGGACTTTGGCTATTCCTTCTTGGAAGTGCTCTTTGTGTTTTTGCACCAAACTTTCCTATGCTTTTATGCGGAAGATTTCTCCAGGGCCTTGGCATGGCCGCCCCTGCAACACTTGCCTATGTGGTTATTGCGGATCACTATTCAAAGGATCAGCAGGTCAAAATGCTTGGTATTCTTAATGGCGTTGTTTCAGCTTCCATGGCTTTTGCACCCGTTGTGGGAAGTTTCGTGAATATGTATCACGGATGGCGGGGAAATTTTGTGATCTTGCTTTTCCTCTCCCTTTTGGCACTTTTCATGTGCAGCTTTTTCATCCCCGATGACAAAACGCGTAATGAGAATGTCAGTCTTTCCCTTAGCTCTTATATCCCCTTGCTAAAATCAAGGCCATTTATGACTTATTTTTATGGCATCATCTTTCTTATTTTAGCTTTTTGGACGTTCATTGGCATGGGTCCCATTGTCTATATGGAAGGCATGGGCATAAGGATTGATCAGTTTGGCTTCTATCAGGGCGCGGTTGCGGCATCCTTCTGTGTCGTTAGCTTCATGAGCCCCATGATCATGAATAAATTTGGCCAAATTCAATGCTTCAAGGTCTCTGTATATATGCTTCTTATTTTTGCATCCCTCCTTGGACTTACGGCCATGTTTATCAAAGATAC
>JBDHTO010000065.1:0-7082 GCA_039808665.1 Alphaproteobacteria bacterium
TTTAAGGAGGGATGGGGAAAAACATCTACAGAAAATCTTTTTGCCGCCATTCAACTCCGTCGAAAAATATCTCTTTCAAGATTTATCTATGCCCTGGCCATTCCCCAAATTGGATTGATCACAGCGCAAACTCTCGCCGAACACTACACAAGCGTTCAAAGGTTTTTAGAGGATATGAATAACCAAGAAAATGAGTTGTCCCATCTTCATGGCATCGGTGAAAAAATGATCGAAGATATCCGCACATTTTTTGCCCATTCCACAAATCAAAAACTCATTGAAAATCTTCTTCTTCACTTAACCGTTGAAGATGCTCAACCTCAAGTCACGCACGCCTCAAAAATTTTTGGCAAAAAAATTATTTTTACAGGAACGCTTTCCATCTCTCGTGCCGAAGCCAAAGAGATAAGCCTGCGTGCGGGGGCAAAGGTTCTTAACGCTCTTACAAAAGATACCGATATGGTCATTGCTGGAAATGATGCGGGATCAAAACTAAAAAAGGCCAAAGAATGGAGCATCGACGTCGTGGATGAGGAAACATGGCGCACGATGCTTCATACCTAAAGGAATTCTGGCCTTTTTTCTTAGAAAAACAAAACTTCTTGGGATATAATGTCCCCACCTTATCGGTATTATTTGCGTAAATTAGGAGACTTTCTTTCATGGACCAAAAAAATAACAACGTGGAAAATGAAATAGAACAAGAAAACGATCAAAACCAGGATGCATCCTCATCAAACGAATCTTCGTCTCATGAACAGCTTGCATTAGAATACAAAGAACAGTGGATACGCGCGGTTGCTGAAACAGAAAATTTACGCAAGCGTTTTGAGAAAGAAAAAGAAGATGCGCTTAAATACGCCATTACAAAATTTGCACGTGACATGCTCAGCATTGGTGACAATATTCAACGCGCCCTCAGCAGTTGTGAAGAATCCTCATCCACAGATATGAAATCCATTGTCGAAGGATTAAAACTTGTGGAGAGTGAATGCGCGTCTATTTTTGAGCGCCATGGCATTGCATCTGTCAGCCCTCTCAACGAGCCTTTTAACCCAGAGTTTCATCAAGCCATGTTTGAGATTCCAACACCCAACCAAGACGAAGTGGGTAAAGTTGCTCAGATCATACAAGTGGGATACACGCTCCATGGCCGCTTGCTTCGTCCAGCCCTTGTAGGTGTTTACAAGGCAAGCTAGTACACCTAGGGAAAGGGGTTTTCGTTTTGTTCAAATGGTCTTACAGTATTTTCATCATTCTCCTTGCTGGATGCACAACGATGAAAGATCAATCCTCTGCAAAGATTACTATCTATAACGCCCAAAAATCCATGCAACGTGAAGAGGCTGTCCTCGTGGGTGGATGCTTTGATGTGCTTCACTATGGTCATGTACGCTTTTTAGAGGAAGCAAAGAGACAAGGAGATTATCTGATTATTGCCCTTGAAAGCGATACTTCCATTACAAAGTGGAAAAAAAGAACACCCATTCATGATATTGCTAAACGTGCCCACAACCTTGCATCCCTTCGTGTTGTTGATGAAATTATCTTGCTCCCCCCCCTTCAAGGATATGATGACTATCTTAATCTTGTGAAATCTATCCATCCCAAAGTTATTGCCATTACAGATGGTGACCCTCAGATTGATAACAAACGCAAGCAAGCTATGGATATTGGGGCAAAGGTTGTTATTGTGACAACAAGAATTGAACCTTTTTCAAGTTCAAAAATTATTCAATCCCTCCAAGGCTAATCTGAGCATATTCTTTAATCATTAGTTAATATTTTCCTCTCTACACTAAAGATGAAGAGAGGAAATTTTTATGCCAAAAGACATCGATATTTTTTCAAAAACCTATGACCCTAAAAAGATTGGCATAGGAGATTTTGAATTTCCCCATATTGAAAAGGATAAAAAGAGCGCGCATCTTTTTGATCTCTCCTCCCATAAACGGGCCAAAGAAGCGATTGAGTTCGGACTTAAACTACGTAACGATGGATTTCACATTTTTGTCGTTGGAGAAGATCGAAGTGGCCGCATGACATCGACGCTGGAATACCTCAAAGAATATGTTAAAGATCTTCCTGCACCAGATGATTGGATTTACCTCAACAATTTCAAAAAAAATCACCGCCCCACACCGTTTCGTCTTCCTAACGGTACGGCCTGTAAACTTGCAAAATTTAACAAAGATCATATTCAAAGCATTGAATCTCTTCTCAAAAAGCAATTCACAAGCCCAAGCTATCTCAAGCAAATCGATAAAATTAGTCATCAACTCGATCAACAAGTGCATGATGAGCTCTCTAAAATCTATGCCTTTGCAGAGGAATCGGGCTTTTTGATTACCCAAACCCCCGACGGTTTTCATATCCAAGAAATTGATCACGAAGAGGAACAAGACACAGAGGACAAAAAAGATAAAAAGGGTAAAAAAAAGACAGAAGAAAATGGCAAAACAAAACGCCGAGGAAGAGATACAAAGGCCGCACAAATCAAAGATCAATTAAACCGCCTTACGCTTACGGCCAGTCTTGCAAGTCGTAATATCTTAAAACAAATCAAAGACCTTCAAACTGAACTCGCCAAAGCTGTGACAAAGTCCCTTTGGCAAAAGTATAGAAGTGAATTTGGAAAAACCTTGGGTCCCTGGATCGATGATTTCGAAGCCGATGTCCTGGAAAATATCGACATTTTTCTTGAGGAAGATGATCAAAAAGGCAGAAATCATTTTGAACGTTACGAGATCAATATTTTCGTCAACAATAAAAAATATCAATACCCCCGCGTTATGTTAGAGGCGCGTCCCAATTTTGAGAATCTTTTTGGATCCATTAAAAACCGCGTTTCTGTCTCTGGTGCCTATGAAACAAATTTCACCATGGTCCGACCGGGCGCTCTTCATCTTGCCAATGGCGGCATCCTTGTCCTTCGCGCCGAAGCGATCGCAAAAGACCCCGAAGTTTGGGAATACCTCAAGGCATGTCTACGCGATCGACAAGTTCGTGTTCAGGAACATTACCGCGAGCAACATGGCCCTCTTCTCATCGATTCTCCAAAACCGAAACCCATCCCCCTCGACATTCAAGTTTTTATTATTGGTCAGCCTGCTTGGTACTATTCCTTTTTCTTTAGTGATCCTGATTTTAGGATCTATTTCAAAATCAAAGCTGATATCGATCCCGATTTAGACGCCACCGCAGATAATGTCAAAACCTACTGCAAACTCATTGACCAAACGGCGAAAGAACACTTTAACCTCTCCCTCACAAAAGAAGCCGCCCACTACCTTGCACGATGCAGCACACGCTGGGCTGAACATCGCAAAAAACTTAGTGGTCGCTTTGAACTCATTAGCGATGTTTTAGCCGAGTCTACCGCCTATGCCCATGAGGAAGGTGTTGAAACCATTCAAAAAGAACATATTCGCAAAACCCTCCTTGGAAGACGTAAACGTAACTCCCGTGTCCAAGAGCGTGTTTATGATGACATTCAAAGTGGCTCCATTCACATTGACACGCAAAATTCAAAAATAGGGCAAGTTAATGGATTAACTGTTGTCAGTGTTGGCGATCATACTTTTGGTGTTCCTGCACGTATTTCTGCAAGGACCTTTATTGGTGAACATGGCGTTATTAATATCGAGCGCCTCACCGATATGTCAGGCCCCATACAACAAAAGGGTACCTTTATCCTTGATGGTTTTCTCAGCAGTGTCTTTGCTCAAAAATTCCCCATTAGCTTTAATTGCTCTTTGACTTTTGAGCAAAATTATAGCGATGTGGAAGGAGATAGCGCTTCTCTTGCAGAGCTCTGTGCTATCCTCTCCTCTCTCTCTAATACCCCTCTTAACCAAAGTATCGCCATTACAGGTTCTGTAGATCAATTCGGTGAAGCGCAAGTTGTAGGCGGCATTCATCACAAGATTGAAGGTTTTTTTGATATCTGTGAAAGACATGGATTCACGGGAAAACAAGGTGTTATCATCCCCCTTGCCAATGCAGAAAATCTTACCGTCAAAGATGAGGTTGTCGATGCTGTTAAAGCAAAACTGTTTCACATCTGGTGCATCAAAGATATTGATGAAGCTTTAGGTATTCTCACAGGTGAACAGAGTACTATTCAAAACACCTGGTGGGGTATTAAACGAACAGGCGTTTATAAACGGGCTTATGATACACTCAAATCCTACAACCGTATTTTGAAGGGGTAGCCAAAAACAAAAAATGAATTTATAAAAGTGTGAAGACAACAATAAAAAGTCGCCATTTATGCTCAAAAGTCTTTTCACACTCCTTTTTTGTTGCATTGCCATCCCCACACAAGCAAGTGAATCTGTGCGTGTCTTTCACCCTTTTTTGGGACCCCTTGGAGAGTCTTTTGAAACACTTATAAAAGATGTTTTTCCAGACGCTTCTCTTTCAACAACCATGCCTAATGGCAAACCCGCATCTTATGAGGGTATTCACACAGCTGTCATGACGGGAGCCTTACCTCACCCACTCCCCGATGTGGTCCATGTTTATGAAATGGGCGCCAAAGATTGCGAAACACAACAGGATCTTATCCCGCTTTTTGAGTTTTTTGACGAAGTTGCTCAAATCACCGGTGAAGGAAAAGCAATTGATGTCAGCGAGATCACACCCACACTGAGAGATTTTTACTCCGTTAATGGAAAGCTTTACGCACTTCCCTTTAACTCGAATACTGCGATTGTTTTTGTCAATAAATCTCTTTGGGGAAACAGGCCACTCCCCCAAACATGGGAAGCGTTCGAAGAAGCCGCAAAAGAATATCAAACATCACATCCCGCACAACCCGTCATCGCTTTTGGTTGGATACACGGACATCTCTTTGATCAGTCTGGAGCCATTCATGGTATTGAATTAGCCACTTTCAACAATGGCAACCATGGAACGCCAGCAATGAATCTTAACAATCCTTTTTGGGAAAAATGGTTGGAAACGCTCAAACGACTTTATAACAAAGGGCTTATTTCCTTATCAGACAAAACGGATGCCGAAGCACTTTTTAATCAGGGAAAAATCCCCTTCCTCTCACAAGGAACCAATCGCCTTCCCTTTATCAAGTTAGATCCATCTCAAGTCGATGTCATGATGATTCCAAAAATGGAGGCTTCTGATCGTTATAATTCTATTTCTGGGGGTGGCGCTTTTTGGATACACCGTCATGTTCTTGATGCATATAAAACGGCTAAAAGTGCTGATGCAAAAAAAGAAGCTCTCGATAAGCTTAAAAAAATCAGAGAATTCATCATGACCCTCGCTTCTGAAAAAGTTCAAAACACATGGGAAATTCAAACCGGTTACCTTAGTGTGCTTAAGGGACGAAAAAATCTTCAATACCCCTCACCTCTTCATGAAAAGGTTGCTTTTGTGGGAAGGATGTCCCGGGAGGAATGCAAGGAATCACCCAATTCTGTCGGGATTAAGGTTCCCAAATATCAAGATATTCGGGCCATCCAACAAGATACGCTGAAGGGATATCTGATGCAAAATCTTGATTATGTTAAGGCCAATGAATCCTATTTCTCGGGCTTTGATGGAAAGAGTCTATCCGCAAAGCAAGCCTTAGAGCTCATCCAAAACAAAGTAAATCAAACGGTTCTCTCTACCAATTGACCCATTGCATAATAAACGTAGGTCTTGCCCCATACTCTTGGAACATCAGGTCATAAGATGTGGGTGCAGGATCCTTATGGATACCACTTGTAATCCAAACAGAGTCGATTTCCGCATTATTGCATCCCTTAATGTCTGTACGCAGAGAATCCCCAAGCATAAGAATTTTTTTCTCTGCAAGGTTAAATCTTTTAAAAAATCTCCTATAGGTTTCTGCATAGGGTTTTCCATGATAACGCACAACGCCACCCATATTTTCGTATTCCTTCGCCATTAAGCCAGAGCAAATGGCTTCCCCCTCTCCATAAAGAACCATCATATCGGGATTGGCGCATACCATGGGCAAATCAAGATGACGCGCACTTTTTAAATCATGCACATAGTCGGCAAGGGTATCTTCAAAAGTTAATGTCCCTGTGTTGAGAATAAAATCGGCCTGTTCAATGGGAACCTCTTTATAATTAAGATTTTGAAAAAGATTTTTATCCTTCTCTGGCCCCATATGAAAAAGTTTTTTTCCAAGATTTTCATAAAACACATCCCCACGATCACGGAGAAATTCATGGGTTTCTTCGCCCGATGTATAAAGATCCACATAAAGATCAGGTGAAACACCACGATCCACAAGCTGAGCTTTGGCGGCATCAACGCGACGCGGCGCATTTGAAAGAAAATAAATAGGCTTCCCCTTGGATTTGATGTTTTCCAGGGCTTTTATCGCACCAGAGAAAGCCTGTTTGCCATTATGAACAACGCCCCATAAATCAAAGATAAAAACATCATAAAAAGCCTCGATCTGCTCAAGATTTGTGAGAGTTTGTATCCGGGGATGTTTTTGTGGAGTGGGCGTCATCTTTTTTCGTTTCTCTCTCTTTTTTTACGTCTTTTTGTTTTTGATTTTCTTCTATTTTTTTATCGTCAGATTGGTCTGGCTTTATTTCTTGATTTTCAAAAGTTTCAAGCAAAAACCGTGCTGCATCAAACCCGTTATCGCAGGATTTCCTGAGTTCTACAATGGCTTTTGCATCTTTTGCGGATTTAAGCCTTTCTGCAATTTCTTCCAGCCTTGCCACAAGTTTTCCAAAGAAAGAGTTCAAATCATCAAGTACAAATTTACGCTGTATTGTTTTTAAAAGTTGAATGTTCGCGGTACACCGCTTTATAGAAGATTCTTTGCTCATCCCAAAGCTAAGAGAACAAAAACATAAAAACACAGTCAAAACTCTAAACACCTAATCCCTCCAAAAACTTGGTAAAAACAAAACGATCACCGTCAAAAGCTCAAGACGCCCAAGGATCATACCAAACATAAAAAGAAGTTTCGGTGCTATATCCAATGGGCCAAAGGAACCTGAAGGACCTATAATTTTTCCAAGCCCTGCGCCTATATTTCCAACAGCTGCAACAGACCCTGAAAAGGCCGTTAAGAAATCAACCTC
>JBDHTO010000066.1:0-7076 GCA_039808665.1 Alphaproteobacteria bacterium
TTTTTTCTTTATTTTATGGATAAACGTAATCTCTCCACTCTGGTGTCATGGCATCCAAGTGTTTTCTGAGATCATTCACAAGGGTGTGTGGGTTATGTTCTTTATGAACCATGTGAAGGACAAAGGCTTCCTGACCAGAGCGGGGAGAAACGATTTTATTGTTTTTGACGCTTCTTCGAATGCCCAGTTCGTCAAAAAGTTGAACCACGGGGGTAAATCGACGAAGATGCTTGAATGTAACGCTATCCTTAGATTTTTCCGTGAGAAGCGTTAAGAGCTCCTTTGAAGAAGAAGAGAGTTTTGGTATCTCTGGTTTTGTTGTTGCGATAGAGTTTTTGGGCTCCAGATACTTTGATGTCACATACTTTTGATACTCAAAAAGCTCAGTAAGAGAACTTCGAAATTCTTCTTCAGGGTCCGGTCCTTCCTCTGATGCGTCTACTGTTTTAGCAGAAGGTGTTTTTTCTTTTTCAGTCAGTTCAGGGGTGGTGTCCGTAAAATCTATTTTTTTTTGGTCTGTTGGAAGAGTAGTAGGGAGTTCTTCCTCTTTTTCTTTTCTGTCTGTCGCAATTACTTTATCAATGATTACAGATGATGTCGAATCTGTTGATGTGGATGTAACATTGGGTAATGCTTCTTCTTTCTTTTTATCGTTATTTAAGGTCTCTCTCTGTTTGCGACGAAACTTTGCTTCTCTACGTTTTCTAGCGCGCTCTCTTTGAAGCTGCTCCATATCAGCATCCAGGATTCTCATATAGAGTTCCAGAATCTGTGCGGGGTCGGATGCTTCTATTCTGTCCCTCATAGAGGTGGACCAGGTATCGAGCTTTAAAATGCATGTGATATCTGAGTCCTTAGGTTGAGGAAACCTTTGTAGGGGGGGGCGTCTCTTTCTATTTTCTCTGATCAGTGTGCGCAATAAATTTCTATCGCTTGAGGTGTCTAGAAATTTATAGGTAACATCATCGGCAAAAAGTCCTATGGATCCTAACTCATCTTGTATGTAAGGAAGAGATCTTGAAGCAAGGATGTGTTGAGCTTTAAGGGCGTTAAAAGAAGGCGTTATATCTAGAGAATAAGCGCCTATGAGTTTTGTGCACCGACTATATGAATAAAGGGAAATGGCCAAAAGTTCATATCCCATGTTAATGGTGTCAAGGTGGCTTTTCGCTGTTTGAAAGAACATGCTAAGCAAGCAGTCATGTCCTATTTTCCCGTCTATTCTTTGTGGCGTTAGCGTAACGGCCAATAATCCATCGGCAAGAAGGTATAAAATTGTTTCCTTGGAAAGGGTTACGGTTTCTGTGAACTTGGCAAGGTCTTCTAATGATGCTGCTTTCTCTTCTAGCAGCGCCAGGGTTTTTTCGTTTGCGGGATTTATATGTCCTTTTTGTTTCAAGGTAAGGATTGCTGCTTGAGCTTTTTCATAGAACAGTTGAAGTTTTAGGAAGGGAAGTTTTTGTGTGATTTCCTCACGCGCAAAGGTTTTTCTAAGTTCTTCAATTTGTAATTGTGTCGTTGTATTTTTTTCTAGGAGATCTTCTATATCAACAGATTTAAAAAATTTTTCCATTTGTAGAGGCGTTAGGTTTTTAGGTAAGCCGATCTCATCGACTTCGGTAAAAACTGAGGTTCCTCCGCTGTGTGCAAAAGAAGAGGTAAGGAGAGAGAGAAGGAAAATTTTTTTAATCATAAATAAATATAAGCAAGATTGTGTTTAGTCTATTTATGGAATATTTGATAAATATTCAAGATTTTTTTCCGTGATGAATCGCAACCACCCCGAATGTAAGATTTTCAAAAGATGCGTTTTCAAAGCTTGCGTTTGTGATCATGTCTTTAAAAGCCTCTTGTGAAGGAAAAGAACGAATACTATCCACAAGATATTGATAAGCTTTTTCATCATTGGCGACAACACCGCCAAGGTGGGGGATGACTTTTGAGTAAAGATCATAGGCCATTTTCACATATTCGTTGTCAACATGGCTGAACTCAAGACAATAAAAACGGCCGCCAGGTTTAAGAATACGATAAGCCTCACTCAGGGCTTTTTCCATATTGCCAATGTTACGCATGCCAAAGGAGATAGTATAGGCATCAAAACTCTCACCCTCGAAAGGGAGGTTTTCTGCATCAGCCACTTTATACTCAACATTTAAAATCCCTTGATCGATGGACTTGTCACGACCCAGGTTGAGCATGGATTCAGTCAAATCTGTTGCGGTGATTTTGAGATTGAGAAAGGGATATATTTCAAGGATTTTTCTTGTGATATCCCCTGTTCCCGATGCGACATCAAGAACTCTCTCGCCTGTGTGAAGGGTGAGGTTTTTGACAAAATAATCTTTCCAATAACGATGAATGCCGAGGCTCATCAAATCATTCATAATGTCGTAAGAATTTGTAACCCGGCTGAAAAGATCGTGAACACGCTTGGTTTTTACCCAATCTTCAACTTGTTCAAAACCAAAGAGTGCCATTTCATCCTCATCATTCTTGGCGCGAGGGGTGAAGACGCGCTATAAATGTTATAAATACTATGCTTTGCACATCATACGAAGAGAAAGATAAAAAATGAAGCCTATTCATGTTGCTGTTGTGGGGGCAGGTCAAATGGGGGTTAATCACCTCAAGGCCTATCAAAAAAGAGAAGATGTTCACGTTGTAGGGATTGTTGATGTGCGCTCTGGCCACGCGGATGACATTGCGAGGGAATTCAATTGCCGTGTTTTGTCTATGGAAGATCTCAAGGGAAGTGTCGATGCTGTAAGCGTTGTGACACCCTCTGCAACCCACGCAAAGGTGGGGAGATATCTCCTCGAGCAAGGGGTTCATTGCCTTATTGAAAAACCGCTCGCGATGGATTTGAATCAATGCAAGGCCCTTGTGGATGTTGCTTCAAAGACGAATACAACGCTTGTTGTTGGGCATGTTGAGGAATATAACAATGGGTTTCGCTATCTTAAAGATGCCCTTGAGCGCAATAATGAAAAGCCGGAATATATCTTTTGTGAAAGGTTGAATCACGGAAGCCAACGCATTGTGGATGCGGATGTGGTGCTTGATCTGATGATTCACGATCTTGGGTGTGTTGTGGACCTTATGGGAGGAGATGGGAGAAAGCTTCAGGTGTTGAATGCGACGGGGTATAGCCGTGGTGGAAATCATGCAGATACCGCTGTGGCAACCTTAAAGTCGCCCTCATGCCTGATTACGCTTCAGGCAAGTCGTATTTGTCATCATCGTCATCGTGAATTTTCATTGCATACAAAAAACCATAGTTATTTTCTTAACTACATGTCCCAACAGGTATCTGTGTATAGGGACGGTCAACTAACAAGTCAGACCAACCATCCCTGGATGTCCCCTCTTGAGTGTGAAATTGATCACTTTCTTCATTGTATTCGGGATCCTGCTGTAAAGGTGCTAACATCGGGTATTAAAGCCGGTTTGACAATGCAATACGTCGAAGAGATACAAAATAAGATTTATAAGCGATAGCTTCATATCTATCAAAAAACATTTAAAAATAAAAAGATGAGAAAAAAGACTCATCTTTTTATTTTACTTATGCTAGTATCGTGCGCGTATCAACCCTAAAAAACTTAAGATTTTTCAAGGACAAGAAAAATGAAAACAAGTGACACTCAAGCAGACTTTTCGGGTATTAGGGGTATTTTTTGGCCAATTCATGGTTATGAAACCAAAAAATTCCTCCCCATGGGTCTCATGATGCTTTGCATCCTTTTTAACTATACTATTCTCCGCGATATTAAGGACGTTCTCGTCGTGCTTGCACCAGCAGGCGGTGCCGAAACAATTTCCTTCTTGAAGCTTTATGGCGTAACACCTTCTGCGATCCTCTTTATGGTTCTATTCGTAAAGCTTGCAAACGTGCTCTCCAAAGAGAATCTTTTCTACGCAATTATTCTTCCCTTTGTTCTTTTCTTTGCGGCGTTTGCCTTTGTAATCTATCCAAACAAAGAAGCGCTTCACATGAGCATTGAGACCATTAAAGGGATGCAGGAAAGCTTTCCAACCTTCCACTGGATGATCCCTGTGATTGGTAACTGGAGCTTCAGCTTGTTTTATATCCTTGCTGAACTTTGGGGTTCTGTGGTTCTTTCCATGCTTTTCTGGCAGTTTGCGAACCAAATCACAAAAGTTCATGAGGCAAAACGCTTTTACGGTCTTTTCGGTATGATTGGTAACTTTGGTCTTGTTCTTTCTGGTTCCTTGATCATTTTCTGTTCACAACTTTCAAAAGGTCTTGCTGAGGGTGTTGATAAATGGGGCTTTAACCTTAAGCTTCAAATGTCTCTCGTTGCGCTTTCTGGATTGCTTACAGTAGCGATTTACTACTGGATGAACCGTAAAGTTCTCACAGATCCACGCCTTTATGATGCAGGTCAAGAAGGTTCTGGGAAGAAGAAAAAACCAAAACTTTCCCTTGGTGAAAGCTTTAAGTACATCCTTAGCTCCCCATATCTTGGTCTTATTGCGGTTATCGTTCTTGCTTATGGACTTTCTATCAACCTCGTTGAGGGTGTTTGGAAAGGTCAAATCAAAGTCCGCTTCCCAAGTGAAAACGACTATGCAGCGTTCATGGGTCAATTCTCCATGTCCACAGGTTTTGCAACCATTATTCTTATGCTTATTGGTAACAACATCTTGCGTCGTTTCAGCTGGTTTACAGCGGCGATTATCACGCCAATCATGATCTTGGTCACAAGCTTTGTGTTCTTTGGATTTATCCTCTATGGAAACTCCTATGATCCGTTTTCTGAGCTTGTAACACCTTTCATGACAACAACAATCGTTATGGCAGCGTTGGTTATTGGTCAGGTTCAAAACGTTCTCTCCAAGGCGACGAAGTACTCACTCTTTGACTCAACAAAGCAGATGGCTTACATCCCGCTTGATGATGAGCTTAAAACAAAGGGTCAGGCAGCTGTTGAGGTTATCGGTGGACGTGCAGGTAAATCTGGCGGTGCATTGATTCAGTCCTCACTCCTTATGGCTGTGGGCGGTGCGGCAACACTTGCAAGCCTTGCACACATTCTTGGTGGTATCGTTATCGTCGTTGTGATTGCATGGTGCTTCTCTGTTGTTGGCCTTAGCAAAAAATTCGAAGAGCTTAAAGCTCAGAGAGAAAAAGAAGCAGCATAAATCTGCTAATTTTAAAGAAAAAAGGGCGGCCTTCTGGTCGCCTTTTTTGTTATTGATGCTTCTTTTCATAAATTTTTGCCCTTGTGATGGGCTTTGGTGTACAAATAAGAATCAACCTGAAAAAAATGCTAAAATATGCGCCAACAATATAGGCGTGCGCCTAAAAAAACATCCTTGAATTACCAGGCACTTTCTATTATCGCGGAGCCGCTGAAACAGCACAGGTGGCGTGTCGTCCTTGCTGTTTTGACGCTTGTTGTGACCGCCTTTGTTGTTCTTGCAGTGGGATATGCGATTCAAAATTTTATTGATGAAGGGTTTGTGACGGGGGATCGAAAAAGCCTGAACGTCACGATCTTTGCACTCACAGGGACGACTCTTGTGATTGCTCTTTGTAGCTACCTTCGAAGTTATATGGTGTCGTGGCTTGGTGAAGCTGTGATCGGACATCTAAGGCGCCATGTTTTTGGTCATTTGCTTACACTGGATGTTTCGTTTTTTGAGGAAAGTCGACCTGGGGAACTTGTGGCGCGGCTTACAACTGACACGAACCTGATTCAAATCCTTGTGGGAGCTAACTTTGCCCTTGCCATGCGTAATGCCCTTCTTTTGGTGGGGGGTATTGTGATGATGTTTACAACATCCATTAAGTTGACGGTTTATACCCTATTGCTGATTCCTCTTTTAGTGATTCCGATTATGATCTTTGGTGCAAAGGTGAAGCATTTCTCAAAAGAAAATCAGAAACGACTGGCAGATCAAAGTGGTTTTTTAGAGGAAATTTTTACCCATATCAGAACGGTCAAAGGATATAACCAAGAATCCCGTGAGATGGAAGTTTTCTCATCCATGGGAAGACAGGCTTTTCAAATGACAGTCAGACGTATTTTGGCGCGTTCGACCCTTGTGGGCCTTGTGATGTTTCTTGCTTTTTCGGGAGTTGGCTTTGTCCTTTGGTGTGGTGGTCAGGATGTACTTGCCAAGGAAATGACGCCGGGTGCACTTTCTGCGTTTATTTTTTATGCCGTTCTCTCTGCAAGTTCAGCGGGATCCTTTTCTGAACTTTATGCCGATATTCAGCGGGCCGTGGGTGCTGCGGAACGTCTTGTGTCTATCCTTCATCTTCCATCATCAAAGGTAGGGAGTCGTCCTCTTCCCCAAAAAAGTCGGGGTATCCTGGGGTTTCACGATGTATGTTTTACGTATCCCTCTAATCCCCACCATCTTGTCTTGGATCATACGACATTTTCCATTTCCCCGGGGGAAACAGTGGGTCTTGTGGGGCTTTCGGGGTCAGGAAAATCAACGATTTTTTCACTAATCCAAGGGTTTTATAAACCGAATACGGGTTCTCTTTATATGGAGGGTATAGATAGCCGCGAGTTGAACGCACAAAGCATGCGTGATTACGCTGTGCTTGTGTCCAGTGATCCCGGTATCTTCAGTGGAACCATGCTTTCAAATATTATGTACGGATCTGAGCATGTGACAAAGGATCAGGTGATGGAGGCTATTTACAAAGCGGGGTTAGAGGATGTGATCCAACAACTTCCAGGCGGCTTGATGACCCATATCGGGACAAAGGGAACCAAACTCTCCACGGGGCAGCGTCAGCGTATCGCCATTGCCCGTGCCATTTTAAAAAACCCGACGATCCTTTTGTTGGATGAAGCCACGTCATCTTTGGATGCGGAGCATGCCCATCATGTGCAGCAAAGCCTCTATACCCTGATGCGGGATAAAACAACTCTGATCATCGCCCACAGCCTTCAAACGATTTTGAAATGTGACCGTATTTTAGTCCTTCACGAGGGGAAGATTCAGGCCTTTGGCACCCATGCGGAGCTTATGGTGACATCACCTCTCTATCAAAAGCTCGTCCAGCTTCAGTTTAATGTGGGGGGAGA
>JBDHTO010000067.1:0-7032 GCA_039808665.1 Alphaproteobacteria bacterium
AAAACACAAACGATTGGGGCAAAGCACATTATCCTTGCGACAGGTGCACGAGCACGGACAATTCCGGGTGTTGATGTCGGGCCTCACATCTGGACAGCGAAGCAAGCTATGGTTCCAGAGAGTCTTCCAAAATCCATGATTATTATAGGTTCTGGTGCCATTGGTATTGAATTTGCAAGCTTTTACAGCACACTGGGTGTGAAGGTCACTGTTGTTGAGATGATGGAGCGTATTCTCCCCGCAGAGGATCCAGAAATTTCAAAGCTTGCCCTTGATGCCTTTACAAAGCAGGGTATCGAGTTTCATCTTAAAACTTCGCTTGAGAAGGTTGAAACCACAAAACAAGGGGTTAAAGCCACACTTAAGGGGGATAAAACCCTCACCCTTGAGGCAGATAAGCTTATTTTGGCCATTGGCATTGTGGGCAATACGGAAAATATGGGGCTTGAAACCACAAAAATTCAGCTTGATCGTACACAAATTAAGGTTGACGAGTACTGCCGTACTGGGGAAGCCAATATTTACGCCATTGGTGACGTTGTGGGGGCTCCTTGGCTTGCCCACAAGGCCTCCCATGAGGGGATTATGGTCGCTGAGCTTATTGCGGGTAAAAAAGTTAAACCGATGAATCGATCAAATATTCCCGGTTGTACCTACAGCATGCCCCAGGTTGCAAGCATTGGCCTTTCTGAGGAAAAAGCAAAGGCGTGGGCGCTTGAGCATAAAGAAGAGCTTAAAGTGGGTCGCTTTCCCTTTATGGCCAATGGAAAGGCGCTAGCCATGGGGGAGGGGAATGGCCTCATTAAGCTCATTTTTGCCAAAAAATCGGGAGAGCTTTTGGGGGCTCATATGATTGGTGCTGAGGTTACGGAGCTTGTGCACTCTTTAGCCCTGTGCAAAACCCTAGAAGCAACGGAAGAGGATATTATGCATACCATCTTCCCGCATCCAACACTTTCTGAGATGTTGCACGAAGCTTCCCTTGCAAGCGAAGGGCGCGCGATTCATTTCTAAGAGTCGTCGCTTGATCGCTCAAGGGCAAAGAGTGTACGGGCTGTGCTTTCTAAAGCTTCGAGTATCTCTTCTCTCTTTTTTGCCAGTAATTTTTCAAGTTCGGTGACAAGAGAGGGAAGAAGCACTGAGCGTGCTTGGTCTTTTGTGATGTTAGGGTGAGAGGCTTTGACTTGTGCGATTGTATGCTCAAGTGCATTCCGTGTGGTTCCAAGTTTTTCTGCGACAACATCCAAGGCGATGGATCGTCCGAAAAATGTATCTTCAGCTTCGATGAAATCTGCGCTGAAAGCAAAGGATGTTGAAAAAAGAGCGATAGAAAAAAGAGCGGACTTCATCAAGTTTTTTCTTTCATTAAAAAAATGGCTGTGGATAAAAAAATCTAGAAAAGTACAATTTGCACGTCAAGAGAAAAAGAAATGATGAAATTTTATAATGAGTTCTTGAGAAGCATTACAAATTCTTCATATTCTCTTGGTAGGATATCAGTGTGGTTGTTTTTTAGCAGAGGTGTTTGATGCTTTATCTTTTCATCGCTTTTATAATGAGTTCCTTTTCCGTTGTGGCTATGGAAGAGAAGGAAGATGATACTGCTTTGTCTTTTCGAGTGGTCTCCTTTTCTGGGATACATGTCAAGGTTACAGCAAAAGAAAATACACTCAATTCCCTACGTACCGCCATTGAGCAGAGATTTGGATATCAACCCAACTCCGTATGGCTTTTCGATAGAAATAGTCAATCAAAAAGAGGGGGAGTTTTTAAAACTCTTGGTGAGTCGAGATTGGAAGATATGAGCCAGCCCATTCCCACTGAGCATGATCTCAGTTTTAGCCTCGGCGATCCTGGAGTATGGTGGAAAATGTGGACAGAGTTAACCAACACAAATGGATGGAGTGTTTCATCATCAGATGATCCCTATGATCTTGGGAATGGTTATCTCAAGCTCATAGATTCTGCCTCTAGAAGCGAGCGTACAACAAAAAGTGGAAGCCGTAGTGATTAACTTGTTTGATTTTCGATGCGTGCGGCAAGGGCAGCTTCGAGGTAATCATCCAAGTCGCCATCTAGAACACCGTGGGCATTACCTTTTTCGACACCCGTCCTCAGGTCTTTGACCATTTGGTAGGGCTGAAGGACATAGGATCGAATTTGATGGCCCCAACCGATTTCTGTTTTGGATTGATTGCCTGTGGCCTCTTCCTTTTTGCGAAGCTCAAGCTCATAAAGGCGTGCGCGGAGCATATTCATGGCTTGGGCTTTGTTGCGATGCTGCGACCTATCGCTTTGGCACTGAACCACAATATTTGTGGGGAGGTGGGTGATACGGATGGCGCTTTCCGTTTTGTTGACATGCTGCCCTCCTGCGCCGGACGCCCTATACGTATCAATGCGAAGGTCCTTATCTTCAATAATGACTTCGATGGTGTCATCAATCTCTGGATATACCCAAACGGAGGCAAAACTTGTATGACGCCTTGCGTTGGAGTCAAAGGGGGATATGCGTACCAAGCGATGAACCCCCGATTCCGTTTTCAGCCAACCATAGGCCTGATACCCGACAATTTTTAGGGTCATGGATTTAATGCCTGCTTCTTCGCCCTGGTTCTCGTCCATGACTTCAACTTTGTACCCTTTGCTCTCTGACCAGCGAGAATACATCCGCGCCAGGATTTGTGCCCAGTCTTGTGCTTCTGTCCCCCCGGCACCGGCATTAATTTCGATAAAAGCAGGATTAGCATCGGCTTCCCCTGAGAGAAGCGTTTCTAAGCGTACACGACTCGCACTGTGATGAAGGGTTTCAATATTTTTCTCTCCCTCAAGGACGGTACTTTCATCTCCCTCGGCTTCGCCAAGCTCAATCAGGCAAACGGCATCCTCAAGGGTTGATTCTATACCTTTGATTTTTTGAATAGCACGGTTGAGAGCTTCTTTTTCTTTTAATAAAATCTGAGCAGCCTTGGCATCATCCCAAAGAGTGGGTGACTCTGAGGCTTCTTCAAGCTCCTTGAGACGGCTTAGGGAACGATCCCAGTCAAAGATGCCTCCGAAGGAGTTGGATGGATTCTTTAATGTCGTCTACAATTTGCTGTATTTCTGCGCGCATAAGAAACGTCTTTTAATGGGTACAATTTCCAACACTATAGTGGAAAGATGTTTAGAAGTTCAAGCGAGGAGGGGGCTTACTCAAAAACGTAATTATCTTTATCGGAGAAGAGCTCTTTGAGAAGTTTAAAGTGCATGGTGTGTCCTGAGTTAACACCAATGAATTTTCCTTTGATATGGGCACCAGAAAGGGCGAGATCACCAAAGGCATCGAGAAGTTTATGGCGGACAAGTTCATCATCAAAACGAAGGCCTGTTTCATTCATCACGGCACCATTTTGAAAAACGATGGTGTTTTCAAGGGACGTTCCTTGAGCAAGCCCTGCGGCCCACATTTTTTCCGCGTCCTCGTAAAATCCAAACGTACGTGCAGAGGCAATATGCTCTCTAAAGGATGCATCGTCCGGACTAAAGTCAAAAGTCCAAGAAAGATTATTGAGACGACGCCCTGCGTTAAAAGTCATTTGTAAACCAAACTTCTCATCGGGGAGAAGCATGGCTTTGCTGTCACCGTGTGCGACACTGACGGAGCGAAGAATTCGGAGGTTTTTACGCTTTGCCGTTGCTGTCGCGATGCCAGTGCGTTCAATCATTTCCATAAAAGGTGCAGAGCTTCCATCCATAATGGGAACCTCAGCACCACTGACTTCGACGATCACGTTATCAATACTGGACCCGCGCAGTGCGGCAACCACATGTTCAATGGTTTTAACTGTGTGTCCCTCAGCATTAGCGATAGAGGTACAAAAGGATGTATCGCTTACGTGGTGGATGTCTGCGGGAATAAAATCACGCTCAAAGCTTGAAAGATCCCCTCTTAAAAAGACAATACCCGTGTTCGACGGGGCGGGATGAAAGGTTAAAGTGGCCTCTTTTCCGCTGTGTACACCGACACCAGTGCAGGATATGGAGGAGGAAAGGGATCTTTGTTGCATAAAAAATTTGGGTAACATTTACCTAAATACCATGATTATGGATTTGTGCCTCAAATACAAACCCTGGTTTGTGACAAAGTGTTGCAAATCATAGGGTTGTGTGGAGTGTAAGGATTTTAGCGTTTTTTACGGCTTTTTGATGTGCGGGAAGAGGTCTCTTTCTTCTTATTTTTGTGAGGTTTTGTTACCGGTTGCGCCGCTTTTTTCCCGCCTTTTTGTCGTTTTTCCTCTTTGTTGTGTGAGAAAGCGGGCGCAAACGTAATTTCACAAAGAGTGGGGTCTGATTCGATTAATTCCACTCGAAGGCGCATACCCATGTGATAAGTTGTCTTGCCCACACGAAGCATATGAAGGGTTTGATCAAAATAGGATGATTTATTCTCGCTCACATCAAGAAGAAATCGTTTAGGAAGAAATCCTTCCGCATGTGTTTTATCAAGACTGATAAAGAGCCCCGCGTTGGTGACCCCTGTGATAACGCCATCAAATTCTTCGCCAATATGATGCTGAAGATGCCTTGCGAGAAATCTGTCATTGGCTTCCCGTTCTGCGGCAGCGGCACGTCTTTCTGTCTTTGAAATATGATCTGTGATGTCTGTGAGGTTCTCATAAGCGTATCCCCCCTCACCCAAGGCATATTTTTCAATCAGTAATCGGTGAAGAACAAGGTCACTATACCTTCGGATGGGGGAAGTAAAATGGGCATAATCCTGGAGGTTAAGGCCAAAATGCCCGATGTTGTTGGGGCTGTAATGGGCCTGAGCCTGGGACCTGAGGATCAGGTTATTGATCATCTGCGCATAAGGCGTTTCTTTGACAGAAAGGAGGATCGCGCTCAAATCCTTTTGCGAAGGATGATCTGAACGAAGGGGGGGCAGCTTCAGTGAACTGAGAAGGGACCTTATACTTTGAAGACGGATGGGATCCGGTTTATCGTGGATACGATAAACACAAGGCCACCCTGCATGGGCTAAGGCTTTTGCAGCGCAAACATTTGCCGCTACCATAAATTCCTCAATGACCTGATGGGAGGTGAGGCTTTTTTTGAGTTCTACATCCTTGACTTCACCGGTTTCATCAAAAATGATTTTGTGCTCGTCACTGTCAAGTTCTAGGGCACCGCGTTCATTCCTCGCCATTTTCAGCAATTGATAGGCTTCGAAAACCGGGAGAAGTGTTGAGGTTAAAACCGGTTCTGTATTTTTATTAGCCTTTCCGCGAATCAGAGCTTTTTCAACCTCTTCGTAAGTGAGGCGTCCATGGCTTTTCATGAGAGCACGAGAAAATCTAAAACTCTTGATACGACCATTTTTGGTCACCGTCATATGACAAGCGACACAGGCACGCTCTACAAAGGGACGAAGGGAGCATAAATCATTACAAAGGCGCTCGGGCAACATAGGCAGAACATAATCTGGAAAGTAAACGGAGTTTCCTCGTTCCAACGCATGCTCATCCACAATGTCACCCTTGTGAACGTAATAGGAAACATCCGCAATGGCCACGATAAGCTTGTATCCCCCAGGGTTTTGTGGATCCAGATCTTTTTCTGCAAAAACAGCGTCGTCAAAGTCCCGCGCATCAAAACCATCAATGGTCACAAGGGGGATATCTCTGAGGTCTTCCCGGTGTCCCAATTTGGGAACCGTCATGTTGCGGCAATGATCCTCTTCCTCTTGGGTTACAGGGTGCCAGACATCATGGTTAATGGCAGCAAGCTTGCTATAGGTCTGGGGAGAATTCAGGGGGCCAATGATTTGCTGAACGAGGGCAATACCATTTTTCTCCTCGAAAATAATAACCGTTTCGTCTTCTAGGGGGGTGTTGCAGATAAGGGGATGAAAGCTTCGTTTACGGTGGATGGAGTGAATAGCGTGATCTTTGGCACGAAAGACACCAACATTAAAAACCTCTTGCTCAACAAAGCGGATAAATGAGGCAAGCCACATTTTTTTCAAGCGTCGTGTCAGCTTAAAGGCCAGAAAATCTCCTGCTTCACTGTCGTCAGGGATCATTTCAATGAAAATATCCCGTCCCTGTAGCTTGACGAGGCCCGAAAGTTTTGTGGAGTGCTCATCGACAAAAATGGTTGTGATATATCCTTGGAGGATATCTCCGACTTTCATGCTTCCTGGGGCGCGGTGATGGGCTTTTTTGAAGTTTTTTTCAAAGGGTTTATCCTTTGTTTTCTCCCGCTTTTTATCCCGTCGTGGTGTTTTGTTATCTTTTTTTGTCATTCAATAGCCATAAGAAAAAGATTGCCTTCATTCATGGCACGAATCACGGCATCATAATCAATAATCTGCGATGTTTTTGGCGATAAACAAATTCCTGAAAGTCCCGCTTTTTTAACTTGTTCAACAGTTTTTAATCCAATTGTTGGAAGGTCGACCTTGTGTGTTTGTTGTGTCTTTGCAAGTTTAACAAGTACACCTCCAAAACCATCCCGTTTATAGGGGATAATGCGCTCTAAAAGGTCTGCGGTTCCTTCAATGGCTTCGATGCCCAATACCAATCCTTGTTGAATGACTGTTGCCTGACCAACATCCAGAGAGGAGAGGGCACTTAAAATATTTTTGCCGTGTTCAATATCTGAGAGAGCCTGTGCACATGGATGTGCTTTTGTGAGAAGTCCTGATGGCGTGAGGAGAGATGGGACAATCGCTTGGGGAGAAAGGACGTGTAGTCCCTCTTTTTCAGTCAGCTCAATAATGGTTTTAAGAAGGCTATCATCGCCACGAAAGGCAGAAACACCGATTTGTGCGAGCCATTTTGCCCCCTTTGTATCAAGGGAAAGGGATGTTAATGATGGGCGTTTTAGTTCACCCACCATAACAATGTGAGTGACCTTTTCTTTTTGAAGATAGTCTAAAATACTGCCAACATGGCCGATTTTAAAAAGGGCGATATCCTTGATCGTATCAGGGGATGTCATGCCCTCAAAACCGATACACGTGAAATCAAGACCCGCAGTTAACAATTG